>JAHFTJ010000013.1 GCA_023269435.1 Chlamydiota bacterium | reverse complement strand
TTGGTCGTCATCTCCAACAACGAATATATTTCCGTGCTCACGTCCAAGGATGTCTGCAAGCTCAAATTGAGTGTGATTTGTGTCTTGGTACTCGTCTATCATAATATATTTAAATTTATTTTCAAATTTCTTTAAAACTTCATTGTTAGATTTAAATAGCTCAACAGTAAGAGAAAGCAAGCCATCAAAATCTACAGCATTAAACGCTTTCATAGAATTTTCTAACTCTTCGTCTATGTTTTTTTTGTTACCTTCCGTAGAAATTTGTTTTTCTAAATCTTTTAAAAGACGATTTACATCCCGTTCATCGTATATACTGAATTGTTTTGTGTATCCAAGGTGGTGTATTTCCTGTTTTAAGATATAAAAACAGAAGCTATGGAAAGTAGACAACACTATTTCTTTTGATTTTTCTTTTCCAATTTTATCCTCTATCCGCTCGCGCATTTCGTGTGCAGCTTTATTCGTAAATGTGAGCCCTAAAATTTGGCTTGGATGTATGTTGTAATCTTCTATTAAATGGATGCAACGATTAATTAACACTGAAGTCTTGCCGCTTCCTGCACCAGCTAAAACTAACACTTTCCCGTTTATAGCTTTAACTGCTTTTAACTGCTCTGGATTTAATGAAGTTAGTGAACGTTTTAAAGTCATCTCTTATCTGCCAGTAATTTATTTTATCCAATTTTAATCGAGGTGCAATATTGATCTCAATTCCTTTTGGAAATAAATGTTTGCTTAGACGAAACAACTCCCTACTCCATCTTTTAAACTGATTTCTTTGATTTGCTTTTCCAAATTTTTTAGATACAGTTATTCCAAGCCGTGTATTAATATTTTCTTCAATATAAAAAAATCTGCACATGGCACCATTACAACACATTCCGTATTGTCTAAGACGGGCATAATCGTAACTACTTAATAATTTATCTCTTTTTTGAAATTTGAGACTTATGCGGCAGTTATTTTGTGACGTCCCTTTTGCCTCTTCCGAGCTATTTGATTTCTCCCGCCATTCGTCGCCATTTTTGCGCGAAATCCGTGAGATCTCTTCCTTTTTATATTGCTCGGTTGGTATGTTCGTTTCATTTATCCCTCTCATTGAAAATCGAGATAATATTAACATTGCGAGATTATTATTGTCAATAAATGTAGAGATTTGATAACATTCTGAATGTAAAATTTAGTTGTGAACATATGAAAGTAAGATCATCAGTTAAAGCGGATCCTTCTAAAGGGGATAAACTAGTAAGACGTAGAGGCCGCCTTTACGTCATAAATAAAAAAGACCCTAGACGTAAACAACGTCAAAGTGGTCCAGCTAGACAAAAATAGAAGATTGGGTATATGGCAAGAAAAGCGCTTATAGAAAAAGATAAGAAGAGAAAAATACTCTCAGAAAAAAAATTTATTCAACGTCAAGAACTTAAAAATATTATAAAAAGTTTTACTGTTAGCGATGAAGAAAAAACAAATGCTATTAAAAAATTAACCGAGATGCCACGCGATTCAGCTAAAGTGCGCGTTCGTAATCGCTGCCAGTTGACAGGGCGTAGTAGGGGTTATTACAGAAAGTTTTGTATCTCTCGTTTATGTTTTCGTGAATTAGCTGCAGCTGGGTTCATTCCAGGTGTAACTAAATCTTCTTGGTAATTTTTTGAATTTAGTGGGTTAAATATAATATTTTGCCCACTGATTTTTGTCTATGCTTGGTGCGAAATGTAGGATTTATATTAAATCTTGATCTATTAGAATTCCGTAGTTTTGAAATTCATTAATTCGTGTCCAATCATTATATTCTTCACACCAAATGTATGTTGATATATCTAGCTTTTTTTTAATTATCTCTTTACGCAACTCGTCGATAATAAATGGACCTATTGTATTGGATTTTTCGTCTATATAATACCATTGAATTGACTTGTCTGAGGATATCCGTTTTTTATATATTGGGAAAGATGGTGAAGAATCAGCTGGCACAACAGACTCACTGTTAGCTTCTTTTATTGTTGCTGGGGCTGTTTCAACTTGATTTGTTAAATTAGTCGGTTTACCAACAGCTGGGAGAATTAGCAAAATTAATACTCCTATAAGACCAAATGTTGCCCCAATTAAAAACCATCTAATTGGATTTCTATTCCGTTTTTTTGCAAAATACGCAGACAATAGTCCCATTATTACACTAATTATTAAAGCTATTATTGTAGACATTTCTTTCACCTTTATTCTTTATAACTTTATAGTAGCCGAGACAATAATAGGTTGTAAATGATTTTATACACAAAAAAACTCAAAAGTTGGCTTTTGACTTCATTTGTGTATATTTCAGAAATTGATTGAAATTTTATACTAAATTTCAGAAACTAAGTAAATATGTTAAATCAGTTTGATGAAATAGAAGTTAAGGATGGAGATTTCCCTGACACTTTGTTTATTAGGGATATAGAGGGGCGCGTCTTTCAAGCAATTGCTATAAAATGCATATCCACAATTGAGGGGGTAGCCCTCCTTGACGAGTCAAATATGTTTGACAATATTCTTGGCAGGGAAGGGCTTGAGAGAATTAAAGGGATATATATAGAGCAAGATCCTAAAAATTGTTCTATTAATATAAAAATTGAACTTAATATATGTTACGGTATTTCAATCCCAAAAAAATCAGAAGAAATTCAAATTAAATTAGTTAAAGAAATAGCTAAGTTAACTGGTTTACATGTAGCTTGCGTTCATATAGTTTTTAAAAATCTCCTTTATGATAAAGAACTAGAAGAGATTATTGGCAAATACAGAGAAAAAAATATAGAAAATACTGAAAATCTAAAAACAGATTACTATTCAGAAGAATTTTAATTAAGATATCAGATAGTTAAAGTTAACTCAGAGTCAACGATCTCTTTTTTTCTTGAAAAGATTTCGTATCGTTATGAGAAGGTTGTTTTTATTACCAACGACTCGATCTATGTCTTTGTTAGAATTCGGTTCTAATGCTTGTTGAACTTCATTTATACCTTTTGATATTTGCGAAATTACACCATTACACCATCTTTGCGATTCTTCTATATCACTTTGTAACTCCTTTAGCCTTAGCATGATCTCTTCGGGAGATTTACATTTGTGATTAATTTCGAAAAAATCATGTGACTCTCCTTTTGCGCTTTTTATCATTTGGCGCAATTCAAATACATCTATAAGGAGTGGTAAAAATGTTTTTTTAAATTCTTCTCTAAGACCCTTCATTTTAGAAGATGGAATTATTTTTTTCTTTGGTTTTTCGCTCTCAGCCAATAGTTGTGATATAGAAGAATTGTACATGTGCGTGTATACTTTTTTTCTGAATCCGTCTGATTTATTATTCATTTTGTTTCTAGTTGAAAGTTTACTTTTTTTCTATTTACTAATAAGATGATTGATATGTCAGTTTTTTCGCAACAATTTTTAGATAAACTTCGTCAAAAAATAGATATTATTGAAGTTATCTCTCCGTATATTAATCTTAAAAGAGCTGGCAGCAGCTACAAGGCTATCTGTCCGTTCCATAGTGAAAAAACACCATCTTTCATGATAAACAGCGGAGATGACCATTACCATTGCTTTGGTTGCAATGCTCATGGAGATGCTATTGCGTTTTTAATGAACCACTTAAAGTTGACGTTCATGGAGAGCGTTGAGGTGTTGGCAGAAAAATTTGCAGTTTCATTAGAATATGTCGATAAAAAGGCTTTAATAGGTCCAGACTTAAGTTTGTTACGTGATGCTCTAAACCAAACGTCTGATTTTTTTCATTTTCATCTTTTACATACCGATGAAGGGCATTTGGCTCTCCATTATTTATATCGACGTGGAATAGACTTGGAATTTATTAGGTTGTTTAAAATTGGATTTGCTTCTAAAAATGAACAATTGCAATTGGATTTCTTTAAATTCAAGAAATTCGATAAAGAGATACTGTTAAATTCATCGCTTATTAATCAAAGCGACAATGGGCGTTGTTGGCCATTTTTTTCTAATCGTATTACATTTCCTGTGTTAGACAATTCATCAAATGTAATAGGATTTTCAGCTAGAAAGATAGATGAGGAGACTTTTGGTGGTAAATATATAAATACAAGGGAGACTCCGATTTTCAAAAAATCAAAAATTCTCTTTGGTTTAAATTATTCTCGCAGTCGAATTGCAAAAGAACGTAAAGCTATTATTGTAGAAGGGCAAATTGATGCATTACGTCTTATACAAGAAGGGTTTAATTTTACTGTAGCAAGTCAAGGAACTGCTTTTGGAAGCGACCACATAAATCAATTGAAGAAATTAGGCGTTGTTAATGTCTACATCGCTTTTGATGGCGACAATGCTGGAACTGAAGCGTCTGTAAAAGTTGGTCAATTATTTCAATCAGATGGGATAGAAGTATCGCATGTTTTGTTGCCGGAAGGGAGTGATCCTGATTTAATTTTGAGGAAAGAAGGGCCAGAGCACTTTCTTAAATATATGGATAACTCTATAGATCATATATCTATGATGATTAGATTTTTTTCTAAAAAATTCGACGTAGATATTAAAACTCCTGCGGGGAAAAATAGACTTTCAAAAGAGATAGCGACTAAAATTTATGAATGGAGCAGCCAGTTAATGATTCATGAAGGGTTGAAGAGTTTAGCTGAGCTTTTAGAAGTTCCCGAGTCTATGATAGAAGGAGAGCCTAAGAAATTTACGCCGCTAACGACTATTAAATTGAGTGTAAATGGAAATCAAGTTTTGGAGATAGATTTGATGCGTTGGATAATTTTAGTTGGTAATGAGCAACCTCAGTTAATGGATATTATTTTCAAAAATTTAAATAGCGAAGATTTTATAGACGAATCGTGCAGATTAATGTACAGTGAAGCGTTAAAAATAAAAAATGAATTAAAAAAATTGGATTTCTTGACTTTAGCAAGAGAATTAGAAGAAGATAAGCAGTACATTTTAAATGCTATATTAGATAAAAAAGTTAATATAGATAAAGCAAACAATGGGGTAATTACAGTTGTACAAAAAATTTTAGAACGTAACTGGATGTTAAAAAGTGAATCTATTAAAACTAAAATTCACGATGGCAAATGTAGTGAATCTGAAATTTTGAATCTTGCAAAAGAATTTGATAATATAAAGAAAAACAAACCAGAGGTGGTAATTAAATGAAAAATAGAATTTTCTACGACGATAATTGCAAATTTTGTAAGCGAATGATACAACGTGTCAAACAATTAGATACATCAAAAGAGTTTAACATTTCCTCGATCAATGGTAAAAAGGCTAAAACGATATTTACAGGAAATTATTCATTTCTGAGAAAAAAAACCACCCTTATTTTACTTGAAGGTCAACGTGTCCTTGTAAAAGGAAACGCCCTTTTACGTATCTTTTACCTCTTAGGCGGCTATAGAAAAATTTTAGGATCGCTCTATATTCTCCCAGGATTCATCATCAATCCTTTTTACAAAATATGCACATGGCTAATTAAGTAAGTGATAACAATGCAAAGCTACATATATCTTTTTGGAATTTTTGAGTTTGAGCTTTGTGTTGTTCCTTTTTCTCTGGTATGTTTTTATCTCCGTTTTGGAAATAGAAATTAACCTTTTTGATGTTTTGATGCTGAAGTGTCCTAGTGTCAGGCCTGACACTATTTTCAAGTTTACGAAATCTTATTTTTAAATGCTCCTAAAAAAGGGCCTTGTAGAGGTTAGCGGGAATCGCTGCCTAACTTGTTTGTCTAAAACTCTCGCGTCGCATACATGTTTTTCGTCCAATGAGATTTTATCACTATTTTTATCATTATGCTCTTTCTTTTTAATTTCATTAATGTTGTGGTATATATACATAAGCATATTTCCAATAAACAATGGTTGCCCAGTCAATATATGTATGAAAGTTTTTTTTAAATTTTCTTTAGCAGATGAAAGTATTTCTTCTCTGGAAGTTTTAGAAAATAGTGCGCCTACTCCTTGTATAACTGATAGAAGTAAAGTAAAAATTGCACATGGTATATGAATGATTGTATTTCCAATTAAGCTATATATGATATATTTTATTGGAGAATTGTTGCTATCAACATATATATATGAAGAATAGTTATATTCAATATATCTCTTCGGCAGCAAGCTTAATCTATTTAATTTTGATACCCATATTGGTAACTTTGATCCTGCAACTACACTTGTGTTTCTCATAATTATTCTCCTTAAATTGTTTATAAGTTTAATTATAGTATATAATTATATTATTAATTTGTCAATTTGTTTCTATATAAAAAAGTTTAAAGTGTTGGTTTGTAATAATATTAGTATTTATTAACAATGTGTTTAAAAATTTTTGTATAAAATATACTGTGTTGTTTTGGGTGTCGTAAATTTTGTGGTTATTGACTCACCTTACGCAAAATGAGGAAATAGGAGGTATGAGAGATTTTTAAATAATATTGTAATTCAAAAGATCCATACATCCATTTTCTGCTTTTGCGTAAGGTGAGTTATCGATAGATTTTTTTCAAGCGATTGATTTCATTTGTCCAAATAGGTTAGTATATATTCAATGTAAAAAAGGTGTTGTAAATATGAAGGCTGCATTGATGCTTACGTTGAGTAGAATTGTTGTTTGTCCAATTTTTTTGGTTATATATCTTTTTTACTACAAAATAGGGATAGATGTACGTATTATGCCATTTATCCTTTTGGCATTGTTAATAATATGTGAACTTTCTGATGTTTTTGATGGGTTTGTAGCTAGAAGAAAAAATCAAGTTACAGAGTTAGGTAAAATTTTAGACCCTATGGCTGATAGTATAGTTAGGCTCTCTGTTTTTCTATCATTTACTCATGGAATTATAAAATTGCCACTCCTCCTTGTTTTGGTATTCGTTTGTAGAGATGCTGTTATTAGCACATTAAGGACATTATGCGCTATGCACGGAACTGTGTTAGCTGCGCGGACAAGCGGTAAAATAAAAGCAGCATTGCAAGGTTTGTCAATATTTATAATAACATCTGCTATGATTCCATATACAATGGAGGTTATATCTCTGGCATTTTTAAGAAAAATAAGCATATGGGTTGTTGCAATTACAGCTGTATATACAGTTTTTTCAGGGTTAGAATATATATGGACTTATAGAAGATATATCAGGCAAGCTTGGGCTTAACGCACACATTTCCTAAAATTATTCGAACAGAAGCTTTCAGCTTCTATAATAAATTACATACTACATCGTAGTTAACACCACATAATAACTTTATTAAAAAATTATAGTTTACATATATATAATTAATTATGTATAATTAATATTATAATAATTATGAGGTTATAACATGGAAATAAATAATAATTTAATACAAAACTATGTAGATCATAAATATATGAATGATAGAATTGCTTTTTTAGAAAAAAAGTTTGCGACTTGCGATCCAATAACAAAAACAGTTGAAATAAACCAAAAACGTATTGATGAAGTATCTATTAAAGATATAATGATGGATGTAAATAGAGGGACGCCTATTTTTATAAATGATGGTGAAAATAGTTGTATTATAAAAAATAATACAGACCTAGATTCTCTTGGGTTAATTTTAGGAAGGTTGTCAGGAGAAAAAAATACTACTAGTACAAATTTAACTATTTGTAATTTATATCAGCGTGGATTTGCTGAGGTGAGTTTATCATTATCTGATATTTTTGCTAAAAATAAATATACCCCATCGGTGATAAATGATTCATATAAAAAGAAAAGCTTATTTTATGATTATCCAACTAAAACTATAATTTATCATATTTATTTTGATTTACGTAGTGGTATTCAATTAACTGATAAAACGATTGAGATTTTTGCAAAATTAAATACAACATTAGAAAAAGATAACATTGAAACACGTTATAATATTAGTTAAAACTCACCTTACGCAAAATGAGGAAATAGGAGGTATGAGAGATTTTGAAAAAACAATTTATTTAAAAATTGTAGTAATATTAAACTAATATTACTACGATTTTTAAATAATATTGTAATTCAAAAGATCCATACATCCATTTTCTGCTTTTGCGTAAGGTGAGTTAAAATTGAACATTAGGCCGTTGTGAGTATTTCATGACCATTAGGTGTAATTAATAACGTATGTTCCCATTGTGCACTGGGCTTTCCGTCGAGAGTACGAGCTGTCCAATTGTTTTTTGTGTCAATATAACCTTCACTAACGCCTGCGTTAATCATAGGTTCAATTGTAAAAGTCATACCTTCGACTATTGGGATATTTATATTATTGTAGTGGTGCGGTACCTGAGGGGCTTCATGAAATTGAATTCCAACGCCGTGTCCTACAAATTGAGTCACGACAGAACATCCTTGTTTTTCGGCATACGACTCTATAATATCTCCAATGTCACTGATCATTATTCCTGGTTTTAAAATATCGATAGCATTCATTAAACATTGATATGAAGTGTTTATGACAAGTTGTTTATCAGGCGATATCTCTCCAATCGCTACCATCGCGCTACAATCTCCATAGTATCCATTAAGAATGCACGTTATATCTATGTTTACTATGTCTCCATTTTTTAATTTAATGTTATCTGGTATACCATGACAAATAACGTCGTTAAGAGATGTGCATATAGCTTTTGGAAATGGTGGATCACCATAACCAAGTGGCGCAGGTATTGCATTTGCTTCTTTGTGCAAACTGACTACAAAATCGTTTATTTCATTTGTAGTTACACCTTCTTTTGCCATGCTACATGATTTTTTTAACATAGATGCAGCTAGTTTGCAAGATTTTCGTATTCCATCTATTTGATCTTGAGTTTTAATCAAAATTTGATATTGCTTCTTATATCGTTCTCTTAGTTTGTCATTATTAAGATCTTTATTTGTATTTGGCCAACAACATTTTTTCCATTTTTTGCCACTTTTACACCAACATAAATCATTTCGAGTTATCATAGTTAGAATTATACAATTTAGGCTTATTTTTTGGTAAGCTTTATGGTGCAAGATTTATTAAGGTTGTTAAAGAAATTTTCAATTTTAGATAGATTGACTTTATCTAACGGTTGGAAAAGAATTATATATTCTTTGTTTTTACTAAACGCAGCGCTTGTGAAATTGGCAGATCCTAAAATAAAATTGTTATCTGCTAATATGCATTTGTGGTGAAGGAGACCATCTCCTACGTTAGTTTTAACAATTAGATCGTTATCTATAAATTTACTTATATATTTTTTGCAGACGCCGTTTGCCATTGAATTATCAACATATATTCGCACGTCAACGCCTCTTTTTTTGGCTGTTATCAACGCTTCAATTATAGATTTGTGTGTAATTGCATATATTGCTACATAGACTCTTTTCAATGTGTTGTCGATTGTATCAGTAATTTTTTTTAATCCTTCTTTTTTATACTTAGGGAGTGGAATGTATTGAAAGAGAGGCGATGTGAATTGCTCATCTTTCATTATTGATTCTAAAATGTGAGCCGATCTTATTGCGACAGCCATATTTCTATGTATTTCGAGTGAAAATAGAGTTAAATTGAATGACCCTAAAAATACTAACTCATTGTCTATTGAGATAATCTTCCTATGCATTAACCCTGTTTTATTGTGAGGTATAAGGAGGATGCCGCTGTTTTCTTTGATAGAAATTGGTTGTTTTGTATCATAAGAAATTGTTACAGCTACACCAGAAGCTGCTTTTTGTTCTATTATTTGTTTTATATTTTCGTCTTGTAAACCGAAGCTAGATAGAAATATAGAATTGTTAGCTTTGTTTAATTCTTTGCATAAAATATATTTGAAATCATCATTTGTCTCTGTTGAGAAAAAAAATAGTTCAGAAGATGTAGACGGCAGAATAATATATAAACTTTTATATATATAAAATGAAAGTAATACTACCCAAATAAATACAAAAAGAGAGGGGAAGACTCCCTTCTTAAACCGTTGCTTGCATTTTTTTGTAAACAACATCGAAGCTTAATCTATCAATTATTCTCATTGCATGAGCTGATACTTTAAGTTTAATAAAGCATTTTTTTTCAGGCGACCAAAATTTTTGAGTAAATAAATTTGGCCTATGTTGTCTTTTTGTGGATCCTGTTATGTTGAGTCCTATCCCTTTTTGTTTTTTTGCAATACCTCTATAGCAATAACTCTTCCCTTTACCAAACCTTTTACCTGTTACAGCACATATTCTAGACATGAAATTATCCTTGTTTTTTTGAAATATTGTACCACATTACCCTAAAACGTACAAGTTAATTATTGTATAAGTTATAGTGTGGTTTATGTCTGAAACAGATTCACATAGAAGTATTGCTAGATCAGCATCTCATTTTTTTACAGGGACATTTATAAGTCGTCTTACAGGGATGGTAAGAGATATTTTTATGGCCTTTTATTTTGGTGCGACACCAGCAGTAGCTGCTTTTTTAGTCGCTTTTAGATTATCAAACATACTTAGGAGACTATTAGGCGAGGGGGCGTTACTAAATGGATTTATACCATTTTTTGAAAGAAAGAGAAGTGAAAATCGTATGTTGGGCGCCATTTTTTTTAGAGATCTGTTTTGGTCGTTGACCCTTATTTTATTGTCTACGATTTTGATATTAGAAATTATTTTATATTCCATTACAAAACTCTGTTCACTTTCTGATGGAGCATTTAGCATATTTTTTATGACTATGATTATGTTGCCTGGTCTGTTATTCATTTGTCTTTTTGGATTATCCGCAGCACTCCTTGAATGTGAAAAAAATTTTTTTATCCCAGGAATTGCCCCTGTTGCTTTCAATATTATTTGGATTATAGCTATTTATCTGTTCAAAGATTATCAACCATCTCAAGGGATGATAAGAATATCTATCTTTATAGTCTTTGCATTTTTTTTGCAATGGTGCGTAACGATGAAATGGGTTGTCTTATATCTTAAAAAGTTTATAAGCGTTGGTGAGTGGTTTACATTTAGATTGTTTACGAAAGAATTAAGGGAGATCGCTATGCCACTTCTTTTAGGTGTGATTGGTATAGCTGCAGTTCAAATAAATAGTGCGGTAGACATTATAATTTCAAGATTAGCATCTTTGGAAGGTCCAGCTTATTTGAATTATGCTGGTCGTCTTTACCAGTTGCCATTAGCTCTCTTTGGAATTGCTATATCTTCTGCTTTGATGCCACCGTTAAGTAGAGCTATTAAAAACGAAGACAACGATCGATATAAGTCGCTTTTGTCTTTTGCTTTTGACAGAGTATTTTCGTTGTTGTTTCCAATAACAATTAGTATTTTTATCATTGGTGGAGTATCTGTTAATTTATTGTATGGGCGTGGAGAATTCAATGCGATTTCCATAGTAAATACAACTTGTTGTTTATTTGGTTACGCAATTGGATTGGTTCCGTCTGCCTTCACTTTAATTTTAGCTACTGCGTTTTATGCTAAAAATGATTTTTTGACACCAACTATAGCTTCTTTGTTATCGGTATTTCTAAATATATTTTTAAATCTTTTAATGGTTTTCGTTTTTAAGTTTTCAGTGTCAAGCATTGCGATATCAACTGCTGTAACGGCAATTTTTAACATGTATTTTTTGTGGAAAAAGATAGGTGAACCTATTTTTGGATCGTCGATTTATTTTTTCTTAAAAGTGGTGGTAGCTTCATTTGTTGCTGGTTTATTTACATTTCTTGCAGGTCGTTCTTTGTTGGATGAACCAATTTTAGATCTATTAATTGGTAACTTTAACGTAACTCCCCAAAAGGGTTTGCTGGTGCAGGGGTGTCATTTCGCAATCTTATCAATTCTATTTACATCTACTTTTCTATTGTTAAGCTACTTGATGAAAATAGACCATATATTAGAATTCTTTGGATTGAAAAAAAGTGACGATCTGGTGTAAATAAAGAATATGTATTGTAAATTTTTATCTAATATTGCACATCAATGTTGTCAAGCATTGTGAAGGAAATTTGGTTTATGTGATTCAAGTTCCAATTTCTTTTAAAGGTAAAATTGATTACTGTAGATGAAGTTTTTTACTGGTAGGTTTGAAGTATGGCTATATTTAATATATTTGATTATTACGAAGAAGAAACAAGTGATATGTTTAGTAAAGAAGGGCGATCAAAAATAGATCCTGATGCTTTTACAGCAAATAAGGTTGATGAAAATTTCATACCATCTAGTAACTCTAAAAAAGAACAATTGTTTTCTGCATTAGCAGCAAGATTTTTCTTTTTCGTTCTACTCTGTGCAGACGTTGCTTGGGGAGTATATTCTTTTTGTATTTTATCATCTAAGTTATTGATGTTTTTGCTAACTTTTTGTCAAAGTTCTTTTTTAAAAAAATCATGTGCTAAATCCTATCTTAGCGCTAAACGCTCGATAGTTTGTGGTATAGCTTTGGTAATTGCTATATTTAGTCCTGCCCTTGGTATAATGTTTGGATGTATGTATTTTTTAATGTACGACAAAAATGGTGTTAATGAAGTAGTACCATCTTCTTTACGCGATCAATTTAAAGAAATATTTCCAATTTAGTATGTTACTGCCAAAAACGTTTTGTATTACTTCTTTTTTTGCTACGAATTGATTTATTAACGACTTGTTTTGTTTTTCTTCCGTAAACAACCTCATATACATTTGAGATGCTGATAAATGCTTTTGGGTCTACTCTTAATATTAATTCTTTTAAATCTGAAAGGTCTAATCTCTCTACTATTACATTTAGAATATCACATTCTTCTTGTGAAAAGCCACCACGTCCAGGGATTATTGTAAGACCTAATCCAAGCTCTTGAACTATTGCATCTGATATTTTTTCAGATTCTGTTGATACAACTGTAACTTCTTTTATCTCTTCTAGCCCAACTATTACAAGATCTATCATTTTAAAAGCGACCATGTATGTTAAAAGAGATTGAATAGCCATGTGCCAATTTAAAAAAATAATCCCATAACTTGCGAATACAAATATGTTAAAAACCAATACAACTTGTCCTACTGTAAATCCAAATTTTTTATTGATTATTATTCCTAATATTTCGCTACCATCTAAGCAACCGCCATGCCTTATGATAAGCCCTATACCAATTCCTAATATAGCACCTCCCATTACAACTACTTCTAATGGATCGCCTTTGTATGGTGGCACTGTTTTTAGCAACATTAAAGCTATTGCGAATAATATTATTGCGATTAACATTTGTATAACAAATGTACGCCTTATAAATTTGTAAGCTAGATAAATGAATGGGATATTTAACACTAATAGATAAACAGGAACAAACGTTTCAGATGTCAATCTACCTAATATTAATGAAATGCCGACTATTCCGCCGTCTATTAATAAATTTGGGTAGAGAAACATTTCAATTGAGAGGGCTGATAATATAGCTCCTACTGTTATCCAAAAATAGGAAAGACATAAATGCAATGGACTTTTCATACATATAAGATGGAGACAATTGTAATTTTATGTCAAGAATTAAGTGTGATTTTTTGCACA
The DNA here is from genome assembly GCA_023269435.1 of Chlamydiota bacterium. Lineage (GTDB taxonomy): Bacteria > Chlamydiota > Chlamydiia > Chlamydiales > 2-12-FULL-49-11 > JAHFTJ01. Next base: position 8,828 of record JAHFTJ010000013.1, on the reverse strand, counting down.
GAAAAATTCGCGAGGGAGGGGACTCGAACCCCCAACTTCCAGCGTGACAAGCTGGTGCTCTGGCCAATTGAACTACCCCCGCACATGTTACACTAATTTGGGCGCAAGAGGATTTGAACCTCTGACCGCCTGCGTGTAAAACAGGTGCTCTACCGCTGAGCTATACGCCCATATTATAATTTCAAAACATTGTATTTGTTTTGGATCTTTTTTTCAAGTATTATCTTCTTTAATGAAGATGTTATTTTTGTTTATTGTAATTTCGTTGATAAGTTGCACTCCAACATCTATTGAAGAGTGTCGTTATGAAAGTGAGAATATTTCAAGATCTTTGCTAAAGGATCTTGAAAAAGTAGAGAGTCTAAACGATTTAATTATAAGAAAGTCTAAATTAACAAAAAAATTTGCTATATTAGTAGATGTAATAATTATTTCAAAAAAATATGGTTCAAACCATCAATTTGATGAAATAGAAAATAAAGAAGATCAATATTTAAGCGATCTTATACTTGAACAGTTTGTCAGAATTTATAAGATAGATGGATGCAAAGAATTGATGGAGGATATTCAAAGGGAAAGTTTGCATAAGTTAGAATAAACCTCTTTAGAAATTGAAAGTAATACTGATTGATAGCCGGTAATTTTTCTAAAAAACAGGTCAATTCTCACTTCGATGACCGCTACGCTATCGCCGATCGCTCGGGACTCGTGTGCAAAGCGCAACCTCGCCGCCTATGGGCCCCTTCGGGCTCGCGATCGACGATTTCTCTTTGTGATAATTGACCAATTGGCTGCCCGCCCTACGGACATGGCAGATTAACAAAAGGTGACATGCTTCGCTGCAATTAATCAATCATCCCTGAGTTTGTCCATTTAGGGAGCTCTAACTCCAAATTATGGATCCCTGCGATTAAATTGAAACGTAGAGAGAATTTTTAGCGTAGCGGTCATCGAAGTGAGAATTGACCGTTTTTCACAAGTTCAGATTTTATGAAAAAGTGACGCGCAAGAACATAGAAATTTTCGATACTAGAATTTCGAAAGAGGTCTAATTATAGAAAAACTTTTTCAAATTCTTCTTTGTGTTGTTTATGATGTATGTGGTCTGTGAGATCTTCTACATGTATAGGTGCGCATGTAATATAACCCTGGGTTAGTAGATATATGTCACTATCTTCTGATTCATCGTGCATGTCCCAAGAATCTAAAATTGGATATTTGTTTGTCCCCTTTAATTTTACATCACTTCCTATCCGTCCATTCCAGTAGCTTTTTCCTTGTTTTGCCATTTTAATACCAACTGTTTTGCCTTCAATATAAGTTGGAAAATTTACATTTATTAATGTCCCTTTAGGCATTTTGTGTTTATGAAAATGATTTACTATTTTCAATATGTATTGTTGTGCATTTTTAAATTTTTCTACGTCATCGTCGTACGTGCACGAAAATGCAATTCCAGGAACATTGCAAAATGTACCTTGAATTACAGCTCCAACTGTTCCACTATACATTATGTTTCGTCCTGCATTACTTCCATTATTGATTCCAGATATTATAAAATTTGGCGGTTGTTTAACTAAATAATGAAGAGCAAACTTTATACAGTCGGCAGGTGTACCAAAAACTTTCCACGATTCTACTCCGTTTGCCCACGCTACTTTTTCAGCTTCGATGTAACCTGAACGTGGTATTGAAATTCCAAGCCCCTTACAAGATTGATCTTCAGCGGGGGCTACAATCGTTATGTCTACATGATCATGCAAGGCTTCAAATAAATTGTATATACCTGGAGCGTTAATTCCATCATCATTACATAAAATAGCTTTGAGTTTTGTATTCATATTTCTCGTTATGTTAATTTTGGTCTCTCATGTTGAGTTATAAGAGAAACAGTAAAAATTGTAAATGAACTTATTATAAATCCAGGAATTAGTGTTGGTATTTCTATTGGTATTACCCTGTTAATCAGTGGCCAAAATGCAGAGATTATAAATCCAGTTATCAACCCGCCAAAAGCTCCAAATTTATTAGTTTTTTTGTAATATAGACTGAATAATACTAGAGGTCCAAATGATGCCCCTAACCCAAACCAAGCATAAGATACTAAGTTAAAAATTGTACTTGATGTAGTTATAGCTATGCAATATGAAATTGCCGCAACAAAAACTATACTTAATCTTGATGTAATTAAAAGTTCTAATGATGATGCATTTTTTCGTAAAATTTTTTTATAAAAATCTTCTGTCAAATTAGATGCCAACACTAACACTTGCGAGTCCATTGAAGTTATCGTAGCTCCTAACACCGAACATAATATAAACGCAGATATAAAATAAGGGAATAGATCGAGGACCATTTTTATGAATAATAGTTGATTGTCAATAAGTCCTGCAGGAAAAAATGCAATTCCTACCAATCCTATAAAAGTAGCAAATAGTAATGATATTATTTGCCATGAAATTCCTATCCATTTTGACTTAGGCATATCTTTAACATTTGATATTCCCATGAATTTTGTAATTATGTGTGGTTGACCAAAATAACCAAGACCCCATCCGCATATTGATGTAAATATTCCAAAAATAGTAGTTAAAGATAGATCTGGGATTAAGTTTTTTAAATTAGTTTTTATACTAATCCCATCTATAACTGCGCTAAAACCTCCAATGTGTTTCATAGCAACTATCGGCACAAGAACTATTACGCATATTAAAAATATACCTTGATAAAAGTCTGTCCAGGCTAGCGTTACATATCCTCCAATAAACAAATATGGAACTATAATAAATATCCCTATTGTTACGCCAACTATGAATTGAATGTTAAATAAAGTCTCTAGAAGTATGCCAAGCCCAACTAATCCAGATGAAATATAAATAATGTAAAATAGAAATGATATTATCACAGTAAATATTCTTAAAAATCCACTAACATCTGCAAATCGGCTTTCAAAAAAGGATGGAAGTGTAAGGCTGTTGTATTTTTCAGTCATAGTTCTAAGTTTTGGCGCTACAAATTGCCAGTTTAAAAACATAAATATAACTAGACCTACTGCTAACCAAGCGTTGTATATGCCAGTCGCAAAAACTACAGCTGGATATCCTAAAAATATCCAGCTACTCATATCACTTGCATGTGCAGCAAGTGCTGTAAGCCAAAAATTCATTTTACGACTGCCTATGATAAAATCAGTAGAAGAGCCGCCTTTTTTGTAATAACTAAATCCTATTGATATCAGTAGAATAATATAAAAAACAAATGCTAAAAACGATGAAGAAAGCGATGAAATATACATATTTTATGTGAATTATTATATAATTTATAAGAAATACTTGCAACTACAATGCTTTTGTTGGTATTATAGAACGATGAAAGAGAATGTTGGTAGAAATGATCTGTGTCCTTGCGGATCAATGAAAAAATATAAAAAATGTTGCGGTAGATCTAGCTTGTCTAAGTATAGCGCAAAAGTTGTAACAGAAACAAAGAATGGTAATTTATTTGCAAGTGTAGTGAAGAACAACGTTGATAATACACAAGGTTTTGATATGAAAAATCTTAATATTACATCTATTAATAAATTTCAAACTGAACAACATAAAAAAGAAAATGATTGAATTGAAATCTAAATTTTTAGTACAATATCTCTTTAAAATGCTGAAGTAGCTCAACTGGTAGAGCACCCGACTTGTAATCGGACGGTTGAGGGTTCAAGTCCTTTCTTCAGCAAGATTTTCAATTAATACCATTGTTTAAGGGGGAGTCGCATAGTGGCCAATTGCATGAGACTGTAAATCTCAAGGTCTTCGACCTTCGTCAGTTCAAATCTGACCTCCCCCATTCTCCTAGGCATTTTATACACAAATACTAAAAAACAAACAAAACACAACTTTAATCATATTTGCGACAATCAATCAACAAAAAAATTTCAGACACTGGGAACACTTCGAACTTTTGACTGGTTAGGCTTTAAAGATAAATTTTTATCATCTTCATATTTAGCTTGTTATAAACATGTTGCAAATAATGTAGCTTACGGGCTACAATGAAATTATGGAAATCGAGATTGAGCTTTACGAAACAGCTTCTGGTAACTGCCCTTTCGATGACTGGTTTGAAAGCCAGAGGGAATTGCATACTCGCGCTAAAATCTTTACAAGACTTGATCGTCTAAAAGTGGGGAACTTTGGCGATTGCAAAGCCCTTGGCGATGGAATTGCAGAGCTGAGGATTCATTACGGACCAGGAATTAGAGTCTATTACTCGAAAATAGGCAATAAGATCGTGCTCTTGCTTTGTGGAGGAGATAAAAGTTCGCAAACCAAGGACGTTAATAAAGCTAAGGAGTATTTAAAAGAGCATCAATCTAGGGAGAAAAAACATGGCAAAAAGTAAAAATTATCAAGAATGGCTCTTAGAAAAGCTAAAGGATCATGATGAAGCCGTTGCCTATCTCAATGCTGCCTTAGAAGAAAGTCTTAAAGGTGATGAAGAATCTCAACATCTTTTCCTTGTCGCTATTCGCAATGTTGCCGAAGCTCAGGGTGGAGTCGGAAATCTTGCAAAAAAAGCTGGTATTGGAAGAGAAAGCCTTTATAAGACTCTCTCAGAGAAAGGCAATCCTAAATGGCACACGCTTGTTTCTTTAGTGATCGCCCTTGGATTGAATTTGAGGTTAACATGAGACAAATTATAGCCATTGGTAGAGGCGGATTTTCAAAATATGGCGAATATTCACCAATCAATACTCGAATTTCGAAAGAGGTCTATTCAAGTCTCATAAAAAATACAAGTCCTTGAATCAGTTTAGCACCCACTACCCATGAAGAAAGCGGACTGTGGTGGTAGCAATGGTTATAGAGTAAGATTATGGAAGGTTGAGTTGCAAAAATTTTCGAAAACCCAACTTGGATCTATTTATAAATTGATAATTTAGCTAAAATTAGACTGATTGCCATTGTGTTTTGTTCATTTCCGTTGACAATAATATCAGCAAATTTTTTACTTGGTTCTACAAATATATCGTGCATCGGTTTTACAGTAGTAAGGTATTGATTTTTAATTTCGTTTAATATACGTCCTCGTTCCTTTATATCGCGTTCAATACGCCTTAATATTCTTACGTCACTATCTGTATCAACAAAGATTTTCAAGTCAAAAAGATCTCTTAACTCATTAATCGAAAGGAGTAAAATTCCTTCTACAATTATAATGTTAGACGGATTAATTTTATGTGTTTTATCAGTGCGACTATGTGAACAAAAATCGTAAATAGGAATATTTACTGTATGTCCTTGTTTTAAATCGATTAAATGCTTACTAAGAAGCGCAAACTCGAGTGAATTTGGATGATCAAAATTAACATTTTTTCGTTCGTTAAGTGTAAGGTGCGAAATATCTTTATAATAGGAATCTTGATTGATTAATATTGATTCAGGAAAATTTGTGTGAATTTTTTCTGCAAGAGTTGTTTTGCCTGATCCAGTCCCTCCTGCGATACCAACAATAATTGTTTGATTAGCAAATAAATTACAAATACTAAAAAACAAACAAAACACAACTTTAATCATATTTGCGACAATCAATCAACAAAAAACTCCGGCTGTAGGATTCGAACCTACGACCAATAGATTAACAGTCTACTACTCTACCGCTGAGCTAAGCCGGAATGAATGAAATATATTTTACGAAAAAACACAATTAACAACAACTAAAAAAAATTTCTCAGCAATTTATTTTATTTTATTAAATAGTTTTTCTAGTGGATTGAATTTTGTATCTGTAGAATCGTCATTAGTAAATAATCCAAAATTAACATTTACTTCTTTGAAAAAATTATTGAGAACATCTTTAGACATTTGTATTGGTAAATCTGTTAATTTTTTTAAATTAAATATCAAGTGGTAAATTATCGCTTGCATAATCACCTTTGAAATGTCACCATCGTTTGTTTTTATTGTTTTAAAGCTCAATCTCGGTATTTTTTTCTCGCTAATTAACTTACCGTTTTGTGCAAATATCCTAATAGTTAAATTTTTGATTACAAATTTTCTAATAATTGCATATCGATCATTTTTTTTTGTGTTATTGCTATCGTCTTTAATTTTTTTTAATAAAATATCCCAGTTTGTTGTAGTCTTTGTCGACTCAATTGTTACTGTTACATTTGACATTTCCAGTCTGTTTATGTTTACTACATCCTTAAAATAATTTCCGTATGGCGATTCAACGTCTGTCACTCCAATTTCTAAAGCATTATTTGTTGTAAAATTTCGAGGATTAAAAAGTTTTATGTTTTCAATAATTATATTTGGATAATTAAATTCTACTTTTTGTAAAGTAATTGGCGTCTTCAATTTAGATGATAAGATTTTCTCACAGAAGAATGCGCCGTTAAAATAAAAAATAGTTATAACAATAATTGCAACAATTACAACAGCGCCAATAAAAGTTAAAAATCGCCTCATAAATTATGATGTAAAATTATATTGAATTTAATTCAAGCGATAATATTGAAGTGGATTGTTAGTTGGTTGAATAGATTGTTGTGTCATGTAATTAACAGTAGGTGGTTGATTGGTGTGTGTATAAAAAAATGGTTGTTGAATTGGATTAGTTATATATTGATGATAGTATTGTTGATTATTATTACTTAGATGGTATGGGCGGTAGGCTGGAGAATAAAAAATTATAGGTTGAGGAGGAATGAATAGTTGTTGTTGCATAAATTGCTGTTTCGACATTTCATCTGCATAATCGTCACCATTTTCTGATTCTACAAGTTTAACATCTGGGTGTATTTTTTGTTGTTGCTCTTCGTTGAAAGAGATAAATTCTTGTGGTTTTTTTTCGTCTTCCGTTGGTTTTTGTTGTTGTTTAATTATAAATATAGACGATAATTTGTATAATAAATGACCGTAAGAAGATGGGATACATTTAAAAGCCGTTCTTATTATCTGAGGTGTGCTATTTAATATTTCTTTAATATATACTATAGATTTTTTTAAATCTTCATTAGTATGACGTGTTGTGTATGTGCTTTTTATTAAGAAAAATAGAGATTTGACTATTTTTATTATAACATCAGCTATGTTAAATAGTGTTCTTGCAAAATTTAATGGTGTATTATAAATATGAAGATGTAAAAATTGAGAGTGAATGCTTATCGGTTCATTTGTAGTTGGATCGTTTATTTTGCTAAATCTAAAAATTCCAAATGTTAAAAAATTTAAATAAGACGTTTTGTCCGTTACTTCCTCGTTGATTTTAGCGAATTGCGATTCGTACAGTTGGTAATGTAATTTAGGGAATATTGATTTCATAAATAACCACCTTTGTTAAATTAAAATTTAACATTAAGAGTTTATTTATTTTTTGTCAATTTTTAATATTTTGAATATTTTTAAGTAGTTGAAATTAAAACACAACTCTCAATTCTCATTGAAAGTTGTGTGTAATTTTTTTTTCAAACTATAACTATTTTAGTAGTCCATGCCATTTGGTTGTGCTGGCATAGCATGAGCATCTTTGCTTTGAGGAATATCAGCTATTACCGCTTCTGTTGTCAATAGAAGCCCTGCAACTGATGCAGCATTTTGCAATGCTAGACGGACAACTTTTGTTGGGTCTATAATTCCAGCTTCTATCATATCTACATATTCATTTGTAAGAGCATTCCATCCGAAATTGTCATCTTTTGATTGAGCAATTTTATGAAATATAACAGATCCCTCTTCACCAGCATTTGTAGCTATTAATCTTAGAGGAGCTTCCAAAGCTTTTTTAATGATGTTAACGCCTATTATTTCATCTGGTGTAAGATTTGAAATTATGTCGTTCAAAGATTTAATGCAATGTATTAAGGCGACTCCACCGCCTGGTAATATACCTTCCTCTACAGCTGCTTTTGTAGCATGAAGAGCATCGTCTACACGATCTTTTATCTCTTTCATTTCTACTTCTGTTGCTGCTCCAACATTGATAACTGCAACTCCACCAGCTAATTTAGCCAATCTTTCTTGAAGTTTTTCTTTATCGTAATCAGAAGTTGTATCTTCGATTTGTTTTTTTATTTGAGCTTTACGAGCTTTTATCTCTTCGTGTTTTCCTTTGCCATTGATGATTGTTGTATCATCTTTTTTTACGACAATTTTTTTAGCAGAACCGAGTTGATCGATGGTGACATTTTCTAATTTTAATCCGGCATCTTCACTAATAACTTCTCCACCAGTTAAAATTGCGATATCTTTGAGCATCTCTTTTCTTCTATCGCCAAATCCTGGGGCTTTTATAGCACATACTTTTAGAGCTGTTCTCAATCTATTTACTACTAATGTTGCTAACGCTTCGCCTTCTATATCTTCTGCGATTATAAATAATGCGTTTCCTGTCTCAACAACTGTTTTAAGTATTGGGAGAAGCTCTTTCATTGAAGAAATTTTTTTATCGCAAATCAAAATATAAGCATCTTCTAATACAGCTTCTTGTTTCTCTACATCTGTAATAAAGTATGGGTTTGTGTATCCACGATCAAAATTCATCCCTTCAACGACTTCTAATTCTGTTTCTAAAGTTTTTCCTTCTTCTACAGTTACGACGCCGTCTTTACCAACTTTGTCCATTGCTTTTGCAATCAATTCTCCGATTGCTGTGTCATTGTTTGCAGAAATAGTTGCTACTTGAGCTATTTCTTTTCCACTTTTTATAGCTTTGCTTTTTCTTTTTAACTCTGAAACAATTTTTTCTACAGCTTTATCTATCCCTCTTTTTAATAAAATTGGATTTTCACCAGCTGATAACGATTTTAATCCTTCTATGAATATAGCTTC
>JAHFTJ010000012.1 GCA_023269435.1 Chlamydiota bacterium | reverse complement strand
TACCAGAGCCCGTAGAGGACTTTCACCTCCTAGTTTAACGACATACCGGTCGCACGCATCGCTCAACTTATTCAAGTTGAGCTGCTTCGACGTCGCTACGCTACTTCAAATATGTGGTGCCAGCTTTGTCAAATTCCCAACTTTTGAATTCATTTGTGTATAATTATACAAAAATATATTGAATAATTATTGTTTTAATGTTATAATTATTTTTTAATATAACAACAGGATATAATAATTATGCAATCACAAAATTTTATCCAATCAAATAGTAACCTTTACAATGAAATATACAATAAGGTCGAAAATCACACGCGTATTTTATGTAGTGAGGTTGGGAACGAAATTTTCGATACCATCAAAACTGACAACCATTTTAGATTTGATGATAAAAATAAAGTTTATGTTGCCAAGGTAATTGAAAACATAGAACAAGCATTACATGATACAGGTATATGGGATAACATTAAGTATACTTCTTTAATAGAATCTTCAAAAAATGCTATGAAACATCATATATATCGTCTTCTTACTCGTGCAAAGTGCAAAAGTTATAGAGAGAAATTTTTAAATGTTATAACTAATTCGCTTATTAATGAATATCAATTTTTAACTGAAACTATAACTAGAATTGAAAATGATACAGATGAACTTAATTCTAAATTTGGAGTTTGTGGATTAAAAAATATTACAGTTCATGGAGAAGAAGAGAGTCATAATGGAAGAAACGTTTGTTTTTTACACTATGATGATGATAAAACAGTAGTATATAAACCAAGATCAGTTGAATTAGAACATATTTTTCTTAATGATAAAGACAGTATTTTTTGAAAAATGACTTACAAACATTTTCTATATTAGATAAAAATACATATGGATATTGCGCATACATTAATCATAAAACATCGCTTGTTACAAACGAAAAAAAATCTGAAGAACAGAATTTATTACAAAATCTTGGTAAAATGCGAGACATTTTACGAATATATAATATAACTGATATGCACCCGGATAATTTTATTTGTTCTATCTACAAAGAGAAACTGATGCTTATTCCAATAGATATAGAAGCATATGGATCGACTGATTGTTTTCAATTATTTTTTGAAGAGGAATATCGTAACAATAAAAAATATAATTCATATTATGAAGGCGTTTTCACAACAGTGGATGCCAAAAAAATATTTGATGGACTTCAAAAGCAAGAAACAGCATACAATAGCAATAGACTGGATGAATTATATAATAAAGCACAAAAACGACTAATAGTCGTTGGATCAGGAAGCTATTATCACTATAAAAATGATTATATAGATAATATTTTTAATGATTGTAAATTAAACGAAATTGTTGATAACTGTTACAAAGAAACAATCGTTAACTTGAACGCCAACTTTCCTGGTATTACTTTTAATCAAAGCGAAGAAGAGATTAAAAAAAATATACATCATGAATTTGAATTGGGGAGAGAGTCTATACCTCGCTATAATTGTTATCTTAATAATCATAACCACACAAAAGGAATAGTATTTTTTAATCAATAATTAATTCGCTATAACTTCATTTGTTAATGGTTTTCCGTCAGAATACGCTTTTATATTCTCCAAAGTTGCGTTAACGATATTACACATTGCTTCTTTTGTAAAAAACGCCTGGTGTGAAGTGATCAAAACATTTGGAAATGTTTGTAAGCGCGCCAGAACATCGTCTAAAATAAAAGATGATGAGAGATCTTCATAAAAATATTTACCCTCTTCTTCATATACGTCTAGACCTGCATATCCTATTTTCTTTGATTTAAGGGCGACTATAAGTGCGGCTGTATCAATAAGCGCCCCCCTCCCCGTGTTGATTAACATAACATTATCTTTCATTTGTGCAATTGCATTAGAGTCGATCATGTGCAAATTTTCAGCGGTTGACTGACAGTGCAATGTAATAATGTCGCTCTCTTTATAGATAGTTGATAAATTTGCGTATAAGCATTCAGATTTCTCAACAAATAATTTATCAATATCATAACAAAGCACTCTCATGCCAAAACCGTTTAATATTTTTGCAACAGCAGAGCCAATTTGCCCGCATCCAATTATGCCGACTGTTTTCCCATACATATCAAAGCCAATAAGATTATCAATACCAAAATTATTTTCCTTTGTCCTTATGTAGGCGTGGTGTATTTTTCTATTAAGGCACAACATCATTCCCACAGAATATTCTGCAACCGCATGAGGAGAATAATGGGGAACCCTTACAATTTTAATTTTCTTATTAGCCGATTTAATGTCCACATTGTTATATCCGGCACATCTTAATGCAATAAGACCAACGCCAAGCTTATAAAGATCGTCTATTATATCTTTTGTAATTTCATCATTTACAAAAATACAAACAACATCATATCCCTTTGCAAGATAGCTACTATTTAATGTTAAACGAGATTCAAAATATTCGATATCAAAACCAAACGTGGAATTACCATCATTAAAAAAAATTTTTTCATATGGTTTTGCATCAAAAAAAGCAATTTTCACAATATTTTTACCATACTAAATAATGAATTTTAAATTCAACCACAGAACAATTTAACTCACATTATAAGATGAGCTTTAAAGAGTGTTGAGTATAAAATAAGGCATAGTTATACTACGTACCAAGTGACATCAAAAAAAGGCTATTAATGGAATATCTTAAGCAATTTCAAACACGTATTATAAGAAACGACTTATCTTCTATAGTTTGCTTATGGCAAGAATACTGTCTAGGGGACAACATAGATGAAGAAGAGTTTAAGCAGATTTTAATAGAAATTAAAAATTCTTCTCTATCAGCATCTTTTGGTTGTTATGTAGAGCAATCATTAATTTTAGTTGATATTCTACCGGAAAATGAAACTGTTCACGAAATAATCAAGCTTATTTTTGATATACAAAATTCTAATAGTTCTACTTTAGCAGATTTTGCAATCAATTATCTTATTAAGAGATATCCAAACGATAAGGAATTTCAAAATAAAATACGCCTTGTTGGGTTAAGAGAGAAGAAGTCGTTTCCCTGTGCAATTTCTAATTTTGAAATACTAACCCATATGAAAATTGGAAATTTTTTTATCCATACAGGTGGATTAGGGGCTGGAGAAGTTGTAGATGTATCTACATTACGAGAACAACTCTCTATTGAATTCGAGCATGTAGCGGGACAAAAAGACATCAGCTTTAAAAATGCATTCACTACATTGATCCCAATTTCAAAAGATCATTTTTTAGCCCGCAGATTTGGTGACCATGAGAATTTTGAAATTTATGCAAAAAACCATCCAACAGAGACAATAAGAATATTATTGCGCGATATGGGGCCAAAAACAGCGCAAGAAATAAAAGATGAACTTTGTGGTTTTGTTATACCACAAAAAGAATGGGCCCGCTGGTGGCAGACCACACGGACTAAATTAAAAAAAGATCTAATTGTAGATACACCTAAATCACTAAAAGAAGAGTTTCGATTACGTAAAAATGAAATTACACACGAGGAGAAACTAAAAAAGATATTAGAAACTGAATCAAATGTAGATATGTTAATAGAAATAATCTATTCGTTCATCCGCGACTTTCCTCAAACGCTTAAAAATGAAGATGTTAAAATTTTGTTAAAAAATAAATTAAGCGATATGCTTTTAACAGAAATAACAAACGGCCAAGAGGCTCAAATATTATTTATATTACAAACTCTAGGCCATGAAAAGGCGCAAAATTTAAGCTCTATTATATCAAAATTTACAGATATAAAAACAATAATAGATGAAATACATGTAATTTCGTATAAAAAACGATTATTAGTAGAAATTAAAAACAGTCGCCAAAACTGGGAAGAGATTTTCTCAAACATCTTTCTTTCAATTGACCAAAATCCACTGAGAGATTACATCCTAGAACAATTGCTTGAAAGTGACAAGAGCGCATTGTTAAATGAAAAAATAAAACAACTCATAGATTTTCCGAATAGTTGTCCGCAGGCATTTTTGTGGTATTTTCAAAAAATTATATCTAATGATACTTACCCTTTTTCTGATCAAAGTGGTAAAAATGCGTTTCTAGAATCGTTTTTCATATTGCTCCGCATAATAGAATGTGATCAATCTTATCGTGAAATGACAAAAAAAATGTTGGCATTTTTATCTGGAGAGAGATTTTTAAATGTGCGCAAAATTTTTCAAAAAGCAGACATAGAAACCGTTAAAGAAGTCCTCCTTTTGTCGACAAAGTGTCAGTCTATTTCAGATCATGACATAAAAATTTTACATTCATTAGCTCAAGTTGTGCACCCATCATTAGCAAAACAAAACCACATGTACGAAGATAATGAAGAGCATGTGATATGGACAACATGTGAAGGTTATCAAAAAGTAAAGGATCGAATACAACAAATAGCAACAACCGAAACAATAGAAAATGCAAAAGAAATAGAAATAGCCAGAGCATATGGCGACTTAAGAGAAAATTCAGAGTATAAATTTGCTCTAGAGAAGAGGTCGCGCCTACAGAGCGAATTACATTTTCTTTCGAATCAAATAAAACAAATGCGTATCCTTACAAAAGAAGATATAGATACAAACCAAATCAGCGTTGGTTGCGTTGTTCATTTAGAAAATATCAAAGGCGAAAAAACCAAATACATATTTCTAGGTCCATGGGACGCTAAACCAGAAGAGAATATTTTATCAATTCAATCTAAAATAGCGCAAGAGATGGCCGGCAAGACAATCAATTCAACTTGTTGTATAAAAGAGAAAGAGTGGTTTATTAAATCAATAGAGTCTTATTTATAAGGAATATCAAAATATGCAATTGCTTTTAGCAACACATAATTTACATAAAATAATTGAGTTTAAGGCAATACTAAAACATGAACTAGTTGATGTTGACATAATTACTTTACGTGAATTTCCACACTATTTACCACAAGAAGAGAGTGGAGGGACGTTCGTAGCCAATTCTGAATTAAAAGCCGTCTCTGCAGCTAAAGCTCTTGGGTATTACACGTTAGCCGACGACTCTGGATTAGTTATACCCGCACTCGATGGTGAACCTGGAATTAAGAGTCGTAGATATAGCGGAGAAGACGCCTCCGACGAAGATAATAGAAAAAAATTAATAAAAAAATTGAAAGAAATCGATGAAGAAAAAAGATTTGGATATTACGAATGCGCATTATGTTTAGCTTCGCCTGAAGGCATTATAAAAACCGTTATCGGTAAATGTGAGGGTTCTCTCATTTTAGAACCAAAAGGAAGTTTTGGTTTTGGCTACGATTCACTATTTATAAAATATGATTACAATAAAACAATGGCGGAACTTAAAGAAGAAGTTAAAAATCGTATATCACATAGAAGAAGGGCAATCGACAAACTAATTGAAGTTTTAAGGGGCATATTATCTCCTATTACATCATAGATGGGTACAACTTATTTTTTAGAAGTAAAAATAAAGTTACACCACTTGGAACGTCTAGAGATGAATTTATAAATTCTTTAATTAAAATCATGGACGAACTCTCTTTAATCGGGACTGTTGTTTTTGATGGCCGTAACGATATGTCTTCAGACTATCCATTCAGGAAAAAAACAAAAACATTAGAAATTATTTTTTCGCCAACAAATTTAGACGCAGATAATTACATACTTGAATTTTTAATCACATTTAATAAAAAAATCAAAGACATAGTAGTCGTCACATCTGATAACGAGTTGGCGTCAAAAGCTAAATCACTACATGCATCTACATTATCTGTCAAAGAATTTTTAAAACTACTCAATCAAAAAAAACCAACAACAACGCATTTAGATGAAAAACCCAATTGTGAATGCCGCTTTCAACTAGAGAGGCTTCTTAAAATTTTTGAAAATCTCAAGTAGCCTAGTAGCTAAAGATAAAAATGTTACATTCTTCTATCGAACCAACGCCTATAACTGTATTGAAAATTTAATCTTAACACTATAAAATTCAATAAATTTATTAATTAAGGTTACGATGAAAAATTTACAATTTTATGCAAAAATTTTTATGCAAACTGCAGTTGCAGCGTGTTTTTTATGTCAATGCAATAGTGTAACAACAAAAAATAAACCTAAGCAAAGTATAAAGATCAATATAGAAAAAGAACCACAAACGATGGATCCAAGATATGCTTACACCATTAACGATATAAACTTAATGCGCATTTTTTGGGATGGATTAATGAGGGTTGCTGGCGATGGACTTTTAACTACAGCTATTGCAGAGAATTACACAATTTCACAAGATGAAAAGATTTATTCTTTTAAATTAAAAAATACACAATGGTCAAATGGCGATCAAATAACAGCTAATGACTTTATTTACTCGTGGAAAAAAACATTATCACCAGATTCCCACTCAAAACATTCGTCTCTTTTATATGCAATCAAAAATGGCAAACATATAAATGAGGGTAATTTACCAATGAGCATGCTCGGCATACATTCCGACGATGATTACACCTTAACAATTGAATTAGAGAATCCAACACCATATTTTTTAGAATTATTAGCGATGCCAGTCTATTATCCAATCAACAAAAAAGTAGATTTTGAAAATCCTGATTGGTTTAAAGATAGCAGCACATATATCTCTAGCGGGCCATTTGCAATATCAGATTGGAAGAGCAACGACCATATAATAGCCAAAAAAAATCTATTTTATTGGGATAACAACGTTGTAAAATTAAATAAAATAGAAATGATAATGGTTGATAGCGAAACAGGACATTCAATGTTCGAGAATAATAAGTTGGACTGGCAAGGATCCATATATCCTATGGCATCAAATTCTTTAATCAACACACATACTATATCAAACAACCAGGAGAGACCAGATTATTTAAAATATATTGATACAGTATCTTCTGCAACAACGCCACAAAACTACGTTATACACCTACAAAATAATAAACTAAAAGGGGTGACAGCAACGGACAGCGGAGTTATAGACTTTAAAACTGCTTATATAGATATATGAAAAAAATTTTTTTACTTTGTTTGATTTATTGTCTCCAAGTTTTTGGTGAAAATATAAAATTGATTAATAATAGTATCTATCCACTTATAGCTGAAATTTATGATGCTAGCGGAGTTTTACAAGCATCTATTCGTATAGATAAAAATCAAATGCATATATGGTACTCTGATAACTCACCATTCAAAAATAATAATGACCAACCACGCACACCATATTCTGTGCATTGGTTGTGCATGCCAAATGCAGAAGCTAAAAATAAAGATGGTGAAAAAAATATCGCTGAATTTGGGGTGTGGCCGAATGTGCCATCTGGCGCAACTGTAACATCTCTTGGGTCTCCCCTCGGAAGTAAAACATGCTCGACTAGGGTGCCTAAAGATAAAGAAACCGATCAAAAGACAAAAGACAAAACCAACGGATTTAACAACTGGTCAAACGACGGCGGACAGACGTGGACAAACGATTAATGCTGCGCCTCTTTTACAATTTCTATAAAAAAAAATATTATATTTTATTATTAACTACGTTGTATTACTCTTTAGAGTTGCATTCCAATCAACCAAACAACCTACATAGACAACAGCTTAGGCAAGAAATATTAGAAGAATTCAACAACATAGAGACTATAGTTTCTAAGGATGGTATCTATATAGATTTTTGTTATGATAAAAACCATAGATTGATTAAAGTTGTTTCACAAAATATTGCGGAAATTAATTTTAATTATTTAAATGACGAAAGCAATTCAATATTAAATGCACATGCAATTGCTTATTTCGAAGAAAAAATACTTTTATATACATATAATAAAAAAAAACAAAAATTATCAAATATTATTTTTCGCTGTATTTCAACAAAAAATTCTCCCGAAAATACATCTAAAGAAGAATTAAATGAAAAAGCAAACCAACATTACCAACAATCTAAAAAAGATATTGTAGAATTTTTCGGCCATTGCGTTAAAGGCAGTATATCTTGTAGGCGGATTAGTTATTACAAAAAATCCAGCACAATTAGCTGCCGCTGTATATGAGGTTTATAAATGTACTGAGTCTATCGTAAGTGGTTGCAAAGAATACAATGAATATATTCGTTTAAAACAAATTGTTGATAGTATTGAATTTAACAACAATTATTCTGAATCAAATAACACCAATGATTTTAGCTATTACGATTATTGTCAAAGCGAACACATGCAACGAGATTAACTATGAATGATAAAATATATTTTTTTATAACAGTTATTACTGGTATTTATGTGATATGGTTAGCGTATAAACATAAAAGTGTAGCGTGTTTGATTTCTAGTATTATGTTATTATCGTTTATAACTCATTACTGGCCGTTATTTCTACATATATATGTTGGATTTTCAATCGTCGGTATATTTGCAGGTTTGTGTGCATTTATTGAATTTTTTAAATATAAAAGCAACGGCACGCTAATTTATGGTATATTGCTTTTAATGTTTGGGTTTCTTTCATTTGTATTGAAAATTTAATCTTAACAGTATAAAATTCAATAAATTTATTAGTTAATGTTACGTAAAAAAACCGATCAGATGATTTTAGCTATTACGATTATTGTCAAAGTGAATACATGCAACGAGATTAACTATGAATGATAAAATATATTTTTTTGTAATAATTATAATAGGTATTCAAACAATATGGTGGGCATACAAAAATAAAAGTATGGTGTCCCTAATGTCTGGTGTTATCCTTATATCTCTCACAACAAATAACTGGCCACTATTTTTCCCAATGTATATTGGTTTTTCAATTATTGGGATATTCACTGGTATCTGTGCGCTTTTTGAATTTTTTAAGGAAAAAAACAATAATTCATTTGTATATGGTATATTGCTTTTAATGTTTGGGCTTCTTTCGTTTGTTTATGGTTGGATTTAAAAAAGCACGCCAAATGAGACCATTATTGGCGCATGAAATAAGCAGTTTGATTTACTTAAAGATATTTTTGAGTATTTAATAGCTTTTATATTTATAAAAAATCCACCCCTTTCGCCAAACTCAATTCCCATGCCATAAAAGCTTTGAAACAAAAAATTCGATCCAAAATTTACAGAGCCAAATAATTTTTTTGATAAAATCGTAGGGCTAAATAAGCTATATTCTATATATGTGTGTAAAAACAATAAATGCAACATCCACATCCTCCCAGACAAAAATAAAGATGTAGAAAAGATACCATCTCCTTGCATTTGCCATTTTCCAAAATCACACCCATAATGAAGTGAAAGAAAACCAATCAAATCGATTGCTTTTCTTTCATAAAATACAAGAAAACCTTTGTCTACAACCTCTTTTGACACACTCTTCATAAAATTTGGTCTATCTGGCAAAGAAATAGTTACGCGCTCTTTATTATAATAACAAAGGCTTAAAGATTGTTGAGATGCGCATACAAACAAATTACATACAAATACAAAAAAAATTATTAAACCAAACATAACTCATTAACCATAACGTCGTGCGATTCGCATGGTAGAGAAACATTAGATAGTTGTTCTCGAAAACCGACCCCCACGGAATGAGCGTTTTTATACTTTTGCAAAAAGCGATCATAGTAACCAAAACCATATCCTATTCGATTGTATTTTTCATCGAAAACAATTGCAGGGACCAACACACAATCAAATGCATCTTCAATTTGACATAAATTAGAATTTGGTTGAACAATATTATATTTGCAAATTGTCGTATCTCTTTTTATATTTTTAATATGATAACATTCTAATT
This sequence comes from Chlamydiota bacterium, assembly GCA_023269435.1. GTDB lineage: Bacteria > Chlamydiota > Chlamydiia > Chlamydiales > 2-12-FULL-49-11 > JAHFTJ01. The sequence continues at coordinate 13,173 of JAHFTJ010000012.1, read as the reverse complement.
GGTTTTCATTTATTTTTGGCAAATATAACTTTCCTTCATTAATGAGAATTTCATTTATTAACGAAAGGTCGATCTCATCATTTATGCTAACAAATGAGACTATTTTTTTATGAATATCTATAATTTTTCTTAATCGCTCGCACAATAAATTGCTACATTCTTTTCTCCTATTTAAGCAAATATTACTGCGAATGGTGCGATAATAATTACGAATTTCTCCTTTATTCAACAGGGAGCCCCTGTTTGTACTCTATACTTCTTATTAATACTCCATCTTTATCATATATTGTGGCCAAGCCACAACCATTAATCACCCTGCTCACTGGCGTATCACTCCCGTTTTTAAAGTACTTTCCACTATTTAATAAATCTTTTTTGTATTCTTCTATCATCATTAATGATGTATTTTCGTACCATGCAACAAACAAACCTTCTTTTTTATTATAAGCCATCTCTTTTTCGCTTTCCAATGCTCCGCTTGCATACCACGTTCTTACTAATCCATGTATTTCATCGTCTTTCCAATTTATACACAACATAGGTTTTGGTTCATCGTTTTTATTTTTTTTATCATAATAAAACCATTCTTCACCTTGTTTTTGATTATTAAAAACTGTATATTTACTCTCTATGTTCCCATTTTCTCTATAAGTTTTTACAAGGCCTTTTGCAGCGCCACCAGTATACTCTTGCTCTATTCGTAAAACGGTATTTTCAAAAATAGATTTAACACCATATCCATTAATAATTTCACTTATTAACTCACCTGTAAAGTCACAATATTTGCCATTCATTAACAATCCACGCTGATACTCCTCTTCCCTTGAAGGCAAATATTCGCTACCTATAAAATTAGATAACCCATTTTTTACACCATTCACATAATTAGTTGCACCAACTAACTCGCCAGAAAAATTAAATATTTGCAATTGCCCATCTATCTTGTTTTTTTTATACGGTATAAGTTTTGATATTACCCCATTTGGATGAAAATACGATGACTTATCTGCCAGTTGACCTTTATCATAAATTATCTCTGCTAAAATGGCTCCATTTTCATCCCAAACCATACTTTTTTTATCAAACACCCACGTTATGGACGCCTCATCTGTTAAGTCGCCAATGCCTTCAATAACGTTTGCAAACATACGTAATTTCCCGTTATCATACCACTCTTTATAAATTCCATTTGCCCTTCCGTTAACAACATCTAAGTATTTCCAAAGCTCACCATTTACATGATACATTGTTAACTTAGAATGAATTTTCCCATCACCGCTCCTTGAATAAACCCTAACAACCTTTTCATATGGTTGTCTCTCCATAAAATTTACTTTTTTGAGTTGTTCAATTCGTTCTTTATTGCTAATTGTTTCATTAAATCCATTTCTATCAATTATTTGAATAGATGCAACCTTTTCGCAATTTGAAACTTTACTAACACATGAAAATGCGCAAAATGAGATCATCAATAATAAACTATTTTTTTTTATTTTCATATAACTGCCTTTGTAAAAGTTCTACATTTAAAGAGAAAGACCCAGGTTCATTGTCACTGGACGTTAAGTGTAATTTTTTTATACATAAATCTGGGCGCAACCGATTTGGCTCTATGCCACCAATTTTAACCCCTTCTATAAGCGTTAACAACTTTATAATATCGTTGTAATTTACAATTACATAATTAGACATTTTCCACTCTATTTCACTATAATTGTTTAGATTTCTAACAACATCTTTTTCAAACTTAATTTTATTTTTGTCGCCAACTAAAAATTCTATTTTTTCTTGCATCGGTTTGTATGGTAGCTCTTTTGTGTTTTCTCTTATTTTAACAAGTGTTTTTATATCTGAATTTAAAAAAACCAACGGCTCTATATAATGTTCAATATAAAATTGATCGCTATCATTAAATTTATTTATTAATGCCTCTTTTTTATTTTTAATCACCACAAATGATTTTATGCTGTTTTCTAATTTAGAAAGTTCTAGTTCAATTGTTTTTTGCCTATAATTTACATAAAATAAATAAAACAACACTAATAAAATCTGAAATACACTTAATGCAATTACATATAATAATGTTGTTTTTTTTAAAAAAAATAATTCATTATTAAATAAATTTTTTGCTTTATTTACATAAACTACCAGGTTTTTTTTTACAACAAAAATTAATTTTATAAACATTATTTTCCTCGCAAGCAATCATCTCTCCACACGCTAAAACATCTTTAACAGAGGTGAATAAATCATCATAAAACTGCTTCGCTAATTGTTTGTTTGCAGCAGTAAATTTTAAAGAAAAAAGAACCTGATATTGCTCTTTTAATGAACCTATACGTGGATATTTATCTAATTGGTACTCGACATCAATTACAGATACATCTTTAACAACAACATCTGCAAGTCGCTGTAAACAATAACTAAATAATAGTGGAGGCTTAGTAAAATACTCTACATCATCTTTATTCTTAATTTTTTTAACAATTGTCTCAATAGACGACATATACTCTTTATGATTTAAAAAAAATCTTCCTATAAACGGAGAGTTGTAAACAGAGCCGCCTACAGATTGTGAAATTTTGTTAAATTTATCACGTATATTAAACTCTCTTTTAACAAGAAGTGGAGCAATTGATGCAAATGTAATTGCGCTAATTAATAACGATGTCACAATAAACATCTTCATTTTCTTTTTTATCTTTAAAATGTATTTATTTGATACAAATTGATTTGTGCGAAATTGCAGAGTATGATTATCTTTCTCTAAAAAATCTAGCGCAACACCAATCTCAATGGCAAAAGAAGATATTTGTTCTTTATTAAATTCAAGATGAAAATCAATATCAATTAATTGCGATAAGTTATCGTTTATAACTGGATTCAAAATAGTTGCAACATCTGAATGTCCAGTGTATAAAATGCCATCTATATCATCAAAAGACTCTTTTTTTAAAAAAGATTCTATAATTCTATTGCTTTGTGTTTTAATGTCGTTCAATATTTTTTTTATTTTTCTACAATCATTAGGGTCTGAATTTTTTAATATTTCTTTTTGTAAAATTTTAAAATCAATTTCATTTGAATCTGGATATTCTAGTTGAATAGCATTTATAAAATTTTTTAACCCAATTTTAATAACACCACTTTGCTTTACATCTTTATCTCTTATGTAAAGTAAATAAGATTTCTCCCATCCAAAATGAAATACAACAAAAGATTTTACATTATTAGAAAAATACCCAACAAACCTAAGTATCGCTGTTTGGACGGTCGATACGCAATCTGAATCAAATCCAAGCTTGCTTATGTCTTGAATATGCGACTCAATAGTTTCATTTAAACAACTGTACAACGTTGTACAAGACTTTTTTCCATCAATAAATATAATTGGTAATGTTATAGAATGTTCTTGAGAAAACGGTAACATAGGCTCAATTTGAGATGGCAGAATCTTTAAAATTGCCCTTTTATTTTTTATTGGAAGGTCTATGTGACGTATAAACACATCTTCTGATGATAATGGAGAGGCAATCTCTACACAATCTGCTGCAACCCCTGTTTCAATGGAAATTCTTTTTTTAAGTTGATTAATATCAAAGAGATCTTTTCTAAATTCTTGGAGGAAATAAATTGTAATCTTTCGTTTGTTACATCCAAGCAAAGCTACTTTAACATACTCTTCATCTGAATTAATGCCAAGACAATACATAAACTGAAGTTTATTATAGTTTCTAATATAAAAAAAGACAAACATTACAAACACACCGAATGTATACAATCCAGTGTGTTTGTAACATAATTACTCTTGTGTTTGTTCTACATCTTGTGTTTTTATTTGTTCCACATTTTGTGTTTGTTCTACATCTTGTGTTAGTTCTACATCTTGTGTTAGTTCTACATCTTGTGCAAATCCAAAATTAAACATAGCCAACGCAGATGCAAAAATTGGCATTACATATTTATACTTTTTTAACATTTTCTACCTCATATTTATTTTTACAACAATAACATTGCCATTATATAGTGAATTAAATTTTAAATTTAATCTACTATAACATATCACATAGTATAAAAATGTTACAACAAAAAATTTAATTTATTGATAAAAAAAAATTGGAGTCACAACAGTGACTCCAATCTACTCTAAATTAATTTAGAAAATTAATATTTAAAAGTCCCATCCAAAATCAGCAAATAAGCCAATTAAAGACAACGTCCCCGTGTCTACACTATGAAACGTTGGGTTTTGAGTCTCATTAAACACATCTGTATGTTGATATTGATTCCAATAATGCGACGTATCTAAAGCTACCCTAAACGTTAAATTTTGTGTGTTATCAAATATAGGTTTATCATGTTGAAAACCTATTTTAATTCTTATGACAGGTGCTGCAACGTGTGATTCTTGTTTTGAGCTAGTTTGTATCACATTATCTACAAATAGATTATTATGATTGTCATTTTCACCAAATAATAAACCTACATTATTATCGCAAAATAGACTACACCCTTCAAATAAAGCCCATTTTGAGTTCACCCCAAACATAGGGCCAACGCCGTAGAAATCACATTTTTTTTCACCCGAAACTTTATATGACAATGAATTATACAAAGTAGTATCATTAAAAAATTCAGTTTTATTTGCATAATATATAAATGCAGTTTTAATACCAAAAAATGGTTCAACAGATAATTTTTTACTTACATATGTTGCTCTATTAAGTCCGATTTCACCTTCAAAATAATTTATTTTAAAATTAGATTTAACGCCATTTGAGTAAAAAAAATCAACGTTTGATTGTGTCGCTGTTGATTGTCCCAATAGCAACTGTTTTTTCCAAATTTTAGTTGGAACAATCTGATAATTTTCAGCACAGATATTTCTACTTCCCTTTGAACTCAACCAATCAAATTTAATATCTCCATACCAATTATCGTGTTCAAAATAATAGCCTGCTCCAGCCGTAATACCCCAACTCAAACCAAAAGATGGTCTTAACATACTTACATCTTGCGTAAGACTATTATAAACTCCTGTTTGTGTATTTGATATATAACCAAAATCTGTATTTGTTAATCTCATTTGTTCTAAAATAAATCCAATGTTTATATTAAAATTAGATCCATTTATATCAGAATAAGCATCGGCTAACGATACACCTTTGCAGCCGTTTGGTTTTATATCTTCGATGTTGTTTACGGCAAAACAACTATTAAAAATAGAGAGAGCAGTCATAAAAACTGGAATCCCATACTTATGTTTTTTCAACATTTTCTTACCTCATGTGTATTTTACTAAAAAATCTTGTTCTTAATTTCCGTATAAACACAATGTGAAATATTTAAAATGTTTTTTTTATAAAAAAAACCTAATAATTATTAAAATTATCAACGTTTATTGATTATAAATGAGTTACAAACTATATATATACACAAAAAAACTCAAAAGTTTGCTTTTGACTTCGCTGGCATCCTCATCTTTTAAGTCGTCTGCATCGCTCAACTTATTCAAGTTGAGTTGCTTCGACGTCGCTACGCTACTTCAAATATGTGGTGCCGGCTTTGTCAAATTCCCAACTTTTGAATTCATTTGTGTATAAATTTCATTTTAAAAAAAATATTAACACATCAACCAACAGAGTATGTTCTCAAAAAGACGCATTTATTGACTATAAAAGAGTTGCAAATAATATAAAAAATAAATAAAAAACACTTTATTTTAGTGTATTAATTGTATTATTCTACTTCAATTAAAAAAATACATATTTAAGGATAAAACAATGTCGATACAAGAAGAAAATTCAAAAAAAAAGGCATTAGAATTAGCTTTGGCCAATATTAAAAAACAGTTTGGTGATGGCGCTATAATGTCACTTGGTAAGCACACATCTAACAACGCTATAAAAGTAATTTCTACAGGATCAATAGCGCTAGACATAGCACTTGGAATAAATGGAGCTCCAAGAGGTCGTGTAGTAGAAATATTTGGACCAGAATCTTCTGGTAAATCAACGCTTGCTACTCATATAGTTGCAAATTGTCAAAAATCTGGTGGGGTGGCGGCGTATATAGATGCCGAACACGCAATGGACCCATCATATGCATCTAAAATAGGTGTAAATATAGACAATTTATTAATTTCGCAGCCCGATTGCGGAGAAGAGGCTTTGAACATAGCTGAAATGTTAGCAAGATCTAACGCTGTAGATGTTATCGTTATAGATTCTGTTGCTGCCCTTGTTCCAAAAAGTGAACTAGAGGGGGAGATAGGCGATTCTCACATAGGGTTGCAAGCAAGACTTATGTCGCAGGCGTTAAGAAAATTAACATCAACGCTGTCTAAAAGCAACACATGCGCTATATTTATAAATCAAATTCGAGAAAAAATAGGAGTTATGTTTGGAAGTCCAGAAACAACTCCTGGTGGGAGGGCTTTAAAATTTTATGCATCAATTCGATTAGATATACGAAGGATAGGTGGAATAAAAAGTCCAGATGGAACTGAAGAAATTGGAAATAGAGTAAAAGTTAAAGTTGTAAAAAATAAAATGGCACCACCATTCAAAAGTGCAGAATTCGATATTTTGTTTAACGAAGGGATATCAAGAGAAGGATCAATAATAGATGTTGGAATAGAGACAAATGTTATAGAAAAAAAGGGATCGTGGTTAAATTACAAAAATCATAAATTTCAAGGGAGAGAATCTGCAAGACAAGAATTAAAACAAAATAAAATCTTATTAGAGGAGATGGAAGAAATTATACATAAGAAATTAAGTGAAAAGATCGATCAAAACATTGCTGTTATCGTAGAATAACTCCACTTGATACACTACACGGATATAACTTTGTATTTGGAAATAAAACCGTTCCAGGATTAAGAACAGCATTGCATCCAACCGATGAATTGTCACCTATTATAGCTCCAAATTTTTTTCTACCAGTCTCATATTTTTTTCCGTTGTGAACTATAGATATTGGCGATCTATCTAATCGTGTATTTGCACATATGCTACCAGCGCCAAAATTCACATTATTGCCAATAACAGAATCACCAACATAATTCATGTGTGATAATTTAGTGTTATTCATTACTATGCACCTTACTAATTCAGCTGAATGACCAATAATGCAATTATCACCTACAATACATTGACCACGTATATATGCATTAAAACGTATTTCACAATTATCCCCGATTATACATGGACCTTCAATACACGAGTTTGGATTTATTTTACAATTTTTACCTATTATAATTTCATTATTTTTTAAATATGATGATATGCTATCTAAGCATTCCCAAATTGGCTTATCAATTTCAAATAAAAACTTATACCTAAATGCATCAATATTAAAAAATAAATTTGGAATGCATATGTCAATGTCAACGCTCATAAAATTCTTTCAACAGTGTACTGAATTTAATATAATATACTATAGTATTATCTTCTTCTTATATCATTGTTGAATTGTTCATAACTTCTCTGTAACTCACACGTTGTGTATGTGATGTTGCTTAATTTTATTGTTCATAACATGTTCAAACACTGTAGAAAACTACATGGTTTATGAACAATTGTAAAAAGTATCTACAGATATCTACAACTTGTGAACAACTTGTGAACAACTTATGAACAGCAAATAAATGGCTTTTGTATTACAATAATCATCATATGATTTGCTGTGGATGGGATGAAATTTTGAAAGATGAGTTAAAATTACCGTATATTGAAAATTTAAAAAAATTTTTAATTGAAGAGAGAGCATCTGGGGTTAATATATATCCAAATCCTGAATGTGTGTTTAATGCATTTAAATATACACCGTTTGAAGATGTTAAAGTTGTGATAATTGGTCAAGATCCGTATCACGGACCAATGCAAGCAGACGGTCTTTGTTTTAGCGTTCAAAATGGCGTTAAATTACCACCATCGTTAAGAAATATTTTTAGCGAACTTGTCTCTGATTTAAATATTCAACATCCTAAACATGGTTGTTTATTAAATTGGGCTCATCAAGGCATTTTAATGTTGAATTCTATTTTGACAGTGAAGGGTGGTGTGCCACTTTCACACCGCTATCGTGGATGGGAACGTTTGACAGATGTAGTTGTAGAAAAGCTTTATAACCGCATAAAACCGATTGTATTTATTTTATGGGGTAAACTATCACATGAGAGATATAAATGCATCTTAAGCAAAGCAAACAGCAATCACGTGGTTTTAAAATCTAGTCACCCCTCTCCTTTTTCAGCTTATAGTTCAGATAGACCGTTTTTTGGGTCTCGTCCATTTTCTAAAACAAATAAATATTTGAGTAGTTTTGGCGTTACTGGTATAGATTGGACTGTATAGGTTGAATATGAGCAAGAGAACAAAGAGAAATTCATTAATATCTATTTTTATAACATTTGCGATTTCATCTTTAAGCGCTTCTATAATATTTCCAATATTAGCACCACTGTTTTTAAGTCATAAAGAATCTATAATTATAAGGGATATACCAACGTATGTTAGACCGATTTTATTAGGTATTTTTTTATCTGTTTTTCCAATGGCTCAATTTATTTTTTCGCCATTAATTGGTGAGTTTGCCGATCGTAGAGGTCGTAAAATTACATTTCTAATTACAATTTTAATGGAATGCATTGGTTATTTGTTTGGTGCGGCTGGAATTTTATGGAAACATTTAAGTTTATTATTTATTGGTAGAATTATATCTGGTATTGCTGCTGGAAATGTATCTACATGCCTTGTCTCTCTTGTAGATTTAAGTCAAAATGAAAAAACAAAAACTAAATATTTTAGTTACGGTTCTGCTGTTGCTGGTATTATGTTTATGATTGGACCGTTTATTGGGGGCAGACTTTCAGACAGATCTATTTCAAATTTTTTTACATTAGATCTACCAATGTGGGTTGGTGGAATTTTAGCATTTATTAATTTTTTAATAGTGGCATTAATTTTTAAAGAGAGTCTGAAAGAAAGTGAAATGAGTAAATTTGATGTAATAAAAGCTATTCATAATGTGCAACTTGCATTTAAAACACCAGATGCTAAAGATCTTTATATAATTTATTTCTTTTTTCTATTTGCATTAAACATGGTTTATCAATTTTTACCAGCCATCATGGTTGAAAAATTTGATTTTACAAGCGTTGACATTGGCGATGTGAGTGCAGTAATGGGTGTAGTTTGGATAGTTGGAACAATCGGAATTACAGCGATCATGCACACGTCTGTACGAATAAAATATGTTATTTTCTTGTTTTTTTTATTATTTTCTGTTTTTTCTATATTTATACCTATTCCACAAAAATTAACATATTTTTTAATCTTTGTATCAATAGTAGTTTTTATTTCAGGTGCTATTTGGCCGATTTTTACCAGTGCAATATCGAATGCTGCCGGCCATAATATGCAGGGAAATGTATTGGGTTTAAGTCAATCAATTCAGTCATTATCAATGATGTTAGCTCCACTTATAGGTGGATTTTTGTTACAAGAACATAGCAACATTTTATTTATCGTCTCTTCTGCGTCTGCTATTGTTTGTTGCATTTTGTTAACTAAAGTTAACGATAAATTGTTAAAATTTTAAAAATGTAAAACAGTTTTACATTTGTTTAGTTATGTTAGAACTGTTATAATTTAGTCATGAATAGTTGTATTACGTATAGATTATTTTTATATATATTGACTCAGTTGTCGACAGTTGGTATGGCTAAAATTTTTATTTGCGGATATGATATTTTTTTTACAGTTGAAAATGTTGAAAATTGGTTAATTTCTACAAAGATTAAATCTTTTTTAAATAAAAATACTTTTGCATTCAAAGAATTATTTCAAAATAGAATCAACTCTAAAATATATTTTTCTAACTCTTATTTAACATTAGATAGTGGAATTAATTTAAATCAAAATGTAATAAAAATTAATAAATTTAAGAAATTTTCAATTTTAATGAAAAATTACTTAGAAGAAGTTAACGATTGGAAAGAAATTCTTGCAGAATAAGGTTGTTTTTATTTTTTATCAACATTAACTTTTTTGCTATTAAAAACATATAATGTTAATATAATAATATGCCTAAATTTCAAATTATTGATAATAATAATTATATTAATTTGCCTGATTCAATTAAGTTTAATAGTAAAGATAAGATTGTAAATAGAAACGGGAGTTATCACCAAGAAAATGATTTAACAGATATGTATCGGTTAATTTCAAAAAAAGAATTAAAACTTGAATACAAAAAACGTATTATTAATGGTTTCATTGGTGTTTTAATTGTTGTTTGTTCTTTTGGTATTGCATTTTTTTTCAAATTTATTAAAAATCTTTTTAAAGTAAAAGAAAACATCCGTTTTGGTGTTAAATATACTATAGATGAAAAAGAATTGAATGGAGACATTATTATTAATGAAAATATTATTTCAAAAATTAAATTTTTTTTCAATAAAATTACTAATAGACAAGGTGACGATGATATAAAATTTTATAATTCTCAATATAACAATAGGGTTTTTGAGTTAAAAGACGTTCCTGGATTAATTTTTAAAATGAACTATAACAATGCAGAAGATAGGTATAAAAAAATGATTAATGCGCATTACGTTTTACGTATTAATTCTTTAGCATTACTTGTCCTTCCACATGCAAAAATATTTGATGTTAATGTTAACGGTGAATCACACAAAATTATTGCTGAACAAAAACTAAACATTATAGTTAATGAAAGCATGCAAGAGTCTCTTTTTTATAATTCTAAAGAAAAGCTAAACGACACTATTAAACAATTAGCTCTATTCATTTGTAAAACAGGATACAGCGATGTAGAGTTCAGAAATAACCCAATTATAAATAACGAAAACGGAATAATGGATGAAAAAAATAAAATTGCCCTTCTTGATATTGAAGAGACTGCCGGTGCAGAAATTGGTTTGTTTAGGGGGTTTTGTAGAAGTGGTTTAATCGCATTGGTAGATAAAGAAAATAATGATGCTATTAAAAATATAGCTCAAGAAAATAATATCTCTATAGATAATTTTGAGTCTGCTGTTGAAATACAAAAAAATAAATTAATGAATTATAGCGATCTTCAAATTTTTTATAAACGTAAAAATATTTCTACTGGAAGCGAGGAGATTGTCGTTAATATAGAATCTTTAGATTTAAACATAGAAGATGAATCAAAGACTAATTATGCGGGAACAGTTATGCTTGTGAAATTAAAAGATGTTGCAAAAGCTGTAATAATTAAAATTAATGAACTAATACAAAAAAATGACAAAGACAACTCCATTAAAGGGAGACGTTTCATTAAATTAAAAATGAGCGGTAATTTACAAAAATATTCTAAATTTACATATGAATATAATGGAGAAGAATCATGGGTTGGAAAAATTATTCATTCCCTTGTTAACAAAAATCACATTTTTAAGTTAATTAGAAAAGTGGAACAAACTTATCATATACAAGCTTAACCTCTTTCTCCGCATCAAACTTTTTAAAAAATGATTTAACCAAATAAAATTATTTTGTTTACTATAAAATATAAATGTAGTATTTTAAATTATAATTTATAATTTATAATTTATAATTTATAATTTATAATTTATAATTTATAATTTATAATTTATAAAGGGTAGTGTAAAATGAAAAAAATATTTGTTTGTCAGTTTTTTTTATATTTAAGTATATGTAACGCTGAAATTTTTCATACTGAAAAACAAGCAACAGAAAACCATGGGTTTACCTCCACCATCTCAGAAAATATTCCAACGGTTGATTCGTTAAAATTTTTTGCAAAAGCTGTATGCATCTACTATAATGTCTGGGAAGAAGGTTTAGATCTTGGATCAAAAGCATCAATGGTTAAGTTGCCTAATTTTCAATATGCTCAGGTGATTGATGTTGATGGAAAAATTCTCTTTCAGTCAGCTAAATATTCTCCTGGATTTAAAGTTGGATTAGGTTGTAAGTGTAATGAATGGTTAATTTTTACAGAGTATATGCGTTTAACTACACACACAAATATTAATTCTACCCCTTCTGGGCAATCGTTTGGAGAGCCAGTTTGGACTTCGCAAAATTGGTTTCAGAGTTTAAGCGCAACTGGAGCATCTATTGCCGCCTCGCATATAACTTCAGATTGGCGTTTGCAATTAAATATTTTGGACATTGGAATTGGAGATAGAATTTATAAAAGTAAACGTATTGTAGCAACACCGTTTGGTGGAATACGATCTATGTATATTACACAAAAACTAGACATTTCTTTTACAGAAAATTCACACACCGTAACAACATTGCCATCTCAGCCTATCTTCTCTAATAATTCATCTAAAGCGTGGGGGGTTGGACCGTTGTTTGGAATTGAAGGGAGCGTGCCATTGTCACAAGGGTTTAGATTGCAAGGAGATATGATTGCAAGCCTTCTTTTTACTCAATTTACGAGTATAAAACACAAAGAAAACGCCGCTTCAGCAATACAAGTACCAGCTATTATCAATTCTTCAATTAAAAATTTTAATTGTTTACGTTCTATTTTAGAAATGGGCCTTGGTTTAGGATGGAATAAATATTTTTATGAACAAGCATACTGTATTGATTTTGTTTTGAAGTATGATTTTATACAACTTCAACAACAAAATATGATGCGAAAACTTACAGATGGATTTATAAATCAAGTAACATCTACAGCTTCTGATCTATGCATTCATGGTGTTTCATTTAATTGCAAGTTGAATTTTTAAGGAGAAGTGTTTTGAAAATTGTTACACAGTTATTATATTTTATAGTATTTACGTTTGGATTTTATCAAACCATAGGAGCAACAACATATGAAATTTACATTCCTTCATGGACACTAAACCCTTCTTGCAATGATTGTTCTATTGGTTGGCCAATATGCGAATTTTCATGGAGCAACAACACTTATGCAACCATTTGTTTTGCAGATTTTACGTTTCCTGGTAATAATTCGATTAATGGGGTAACTGCAAATGGCGAAGACGTTTCAAGTATGATTCCTGGAATTGTCAGCTATGTTCACAATCTTAATGGAAAGGTCAAAATATCTTTTGGTGGTTCTGGCGGTGGATACCATCTTTGGGACGTCTCCGGTTGGAATGATTTTACTCCGAATGGGGCTGGAACTAATATA
>JAHFTJ010000011.1 GCA_023269435.1 Chlamydiota bacterium | reverse complement strand
TCCACCTCACGATGGACACCCTTGCCTTCTCTAACGGTTCTCCTTACCAGAGCCCGTAGAGGACTTTCACCTCCTAGTTTAACGACATACCGGTCGCACGCATCGTTCAACTTATTCAAGTTGAGCTGCTTCGACGTCGCTACGCTACTTCAAATATGTGGCGCCAGCTTTGTCAAATTCCCAACTTTTGAATTCATTTGTGTATAAAACAATTATATTGTATCAATATGTAATATAGAATAACATTATTTTATTTAAACAATTTTGCGTATAGTTTATGTTTGATCTTAACAAAGTTAGTAAATTTTATAAACATAGTCCCACATTAGGAGTATGTCATAGTTTATATAATAATTCTATTAAATCTGGGCTGTTCTCTAATACTGATAAAATTGGTCTTACTATTATTGGTAAAGGATTATTATATAACGAACAAGCTAGAGATGTTGTCAAAAATTTTGGAGTTTTAGATAGTGAGTCAAATGGGTCTCTCATAGCACCAAAACCTTGGAGCCTTCTAGCAAATGACATCATTATGATGGCTTTAGTTCATAGCTTACATGATTTTATGATTTTTAATCCAAAACAATCTGAATGCGAAAAACAACAACAATTAGAAGTTAAATATAATAATATCAAATTATTAATTTACAATGAAGATCTATTATCTATAACTGCCAGAGAAATCGCTATTTTAATGCTTTCTGGATACGAACCTTTAAAAAATGATAATTTAGGAATTGTTTTAATTAATGTTGATAGTAAAAAAGCATCGGCATTAACTTTGTTAAAAATAAATAAATACATGAAACAAATTAGCGGTGAAGAAATTGTAACTTTTTTACTTAAAAATCACAATACCTCATTAGTAGAGAATGAGACATAACCAACATTCCGCACAAACTTCAAATAAAATAAATCCAAATTTTTTTTAATTTCTGCATATATACACAAATTAGTTGTTGAATAAAATTATAAAATTTTTTATATGATATTTATGAATTTATGTGGTATGGCGCAATATAATTTTCTGATAAAAAAGTATAATAAAACCAAAAAATTATCTAACGTAGAGCCTTGGCAAATAATTAATTATCGTGATTTTAGTTTAAAACAACTATTTACAGGTCTAAATGAGTTGATATCAGAACTAAATTGCGATAATTTCAAGGACTATGCAAGTAAATTTGAGTCTCCAGAAAGTTTTGCGCACAACCTCTCTGAGGTTGCTCCAGAAAACAAAGAAAAAATCTACCTCTACATATTTGAACTATGGCGTAGATTAGTAGACAAAAAAACTATCTCTATATTTTGCGATGAATTGGATCATATTATTGATGATTACAATGAAAATAAAAATACCAATGAAAAAATAATTTATTCGACCCTATCAGACCTTATCGATATTTTGAATTACAACGTAGATATTGGTGAAAACCAAAACAAGATGTTTGCTTGCATTAAACGTCACCTATCAAACAAACTTGAAAGCTTTATTTGTCATTTTCTGCATGACCAACTCAACAATGGCAACAAAGAATCTGCTTCAGAATTGTTGCACGATTTCAGCGACTACATCGAAAACAACATATGGTTTGATTTTCTCAAAATAAAAAAAATTGAGACATTCGCAAGTAAAAGTTCTGTTGCGTTAATGTCGAGTTTTTTAAAAAATCTACACGAAAAACCAAATTTGGACATTTATTTTGATCTCCTCTCCCATCTTATTACAATAGGAGATTATAATTTATTTGCAGATGTGTGCATGGAGTCTCTAAAATTAATAAAGAATAAAGAGCAGTTTACAAAACTGTTAAATATTATTTTAGATTATTACATTATTAACGACATGGAAAAAAAAGAGGCCTTGATGAAAGATTTAATAAAAGAGATGGAACCAACTATAAATAATAAAAAAATCAAACCTTCAGATAAAGAAAAAATTTGTAATATTTTAGTTTAACCTCACCTTACGCAAAAGCAAAAAATGGATACATGGATCTTTTGAATCACAATATTATTCAAAAAGCCTCGTAATATTAGTTTAATATTACTGCGATTTTTAAATAAATTGTTTTTTCAAAATCTCTCATACCTCCTATTTCCTCATTTTGCGTAAGATGAGTTTAATCCCACGTTCAATATAAAAGATATTTTTCTCTAATTTTAAGAAAATTTTGCCTATCATTTTTTTGAAATTCTATTAATTTCCACGAAGGGTATTGTTCATTAATTAAATATTTAAATATAACATCATTTCCATTTACCTTATTAAACATATCGCGTTTCGACTGCGAAAGTATTGTTAATTTAGATAAAACCTCTTTTTTGTAAAGTGTTTTTAGTATACCAATAAGACAGTATTGCACAGTGAGAGGTTTGTAAACATGTTCATCTGTTATTTTTATCAATACACCATGGCAAGTTTTCTCTTTATAAGAACCATAAAACGGCCTGTAGTGAAATGGAACAAACAAAACACCTGGCAGTTTTTGTTGATTGAGGTTTTTGGCAAACAAATCTGCATCTATCCACGGCGCCCCAACAACTTTAAATGGAAGGGTGTAACCTACTCCGATATTTACTATACCAAGCTCTCCCAAAATACCAGTTGATGCATAAAAATAAGGAGTATCAGACTCGGGCATTTGCGGGCTTGTAGGAATCCAGTTAAGTTTAGTCTCTTTAAACGACATTTTGCGATCCCAACCATGCATTTGAACAACCTTGATATTGCACCCGATTTTATACTCTTTATTAAACAAAATAGCCAATTCGCCAATAGTCATCCCATGACAATATGGGACATTAATATACCCAACATATGAGCGAAACAACTCTTGAATCATAGGGCCGTCAACAATAATTCCGTTAATCGGATTTGGGCGATCTAAAACTATCACAGTTATATTATATTTTGCAGCCTCCTCAATTACATAAAAAAGAGTTGTACAATAAGTGTACGAACGACATCCAATATCTTGGATATCATAGATAATTACATCCAAACCATCAAGCATCTCTTTTGTAGGCCTACGCGTCTCTCCGTGCAAGCTATACACATGAATATCTTTTCCCCAATTAGTGTTTTTAATTTTTTCGCCTGCATATTCTTTGCCATCAAGACCATGTTCAGGAGCGAAAAGCGCTTGAACTTTATAATTTGTTGCATTGTCGATAAAAATATTAATAGTCGATTTTAAATTAGAATCGACACCGGTTTGATTTGTAACAATTCCAATCTTCTTATTACGAATCAATTCGTTAAATCCATCTTTGAAAAATCTATCAACGCCCAACTCAACTGTAGCGTTTATAACGAATGTAAATGACAAAAACCAAATAAGTACAAATTTAAAATTTATCATCATTAAAGAAATAAAACTTCGTCAATTTTATCAATAAATTGTTTATCATAACCAAGAATTTGCATTTGAGACATAGCAACCTGAAGTTTTTGATTAACTGGTATCTGCATTGTAAATGAGAACAAAAGATTGGTAATTTCTGATTTTACCGTTGATGAAAATTTTTCAAATAGTGCGAACGCCTCGTGCTTAAACTCTATTAATGGGTCTTTTTGCGCCACAGTCCTCATCGAGACTTCTTCTCTTAGATGGTCTATCGATAACAGGTGACTTTGCCAACGCCTATCTATACATTGTATAAACAAAGACCGTATCAAATTATGTATTACTGGGAACGGATCAACATCGCGATTGCTTATTTTTTGAATAATGCTAATTGTTTGCGCTTCATGCTTTAATTTTATTTTAAACGCATATATAATTTTTTGTGAGGTTATTTGAACAATCTCTTCTATTTTTTTATTAACAAAATCTGTCTCATCTATAGTAATGGGAAAATGCGACATTATTTCTTTTGTATAATTTTCGATGTTTATAATTCCATCTTCTACATTTATATGCTTATCGCCCAGAGCATTAGCAAAAGATTCTACCATTTCATAAGCAAGAGGAAGGGGATTTTCTGTATTCAACACTTCTCCTCTATACGTATAAATTTCAGATCTGTGTTTATTCATTACGTCATCGTATTCTAAAGTGTGCTTTCTCCTAGTGTAATTTCTAGCCTCTACCCTCTTCTGAGCCGTTTCAATAGAGCGATTTAGTATTGGCGCCGATATCGGCTCTCCTTCAGGGGGACGAAATTTTTGCAACACACCAGCCAAACTATTTGATGCAAATAGACGCATAAGCGAATCTTCAAACGATATGTAAAATTTTGACGATCCAACATCTCCTTGACGTCCACAACGACCTCTAAGTTGTCTGTCTGTTCTTCTCGACTGATGTCTGGACGTTCCAATCACGTGTAACCCACCAATAGCTGCAACGCCTTCACCCAATTTAATATCAGTTCCCCGCCCAGCCATGTTCGTAGCAACTGTAACTGCACATTTACGTCCTGCTTCAGCTATTATTTGAGCTTCTTTTTCGTGATTTTTAGCGTTAAGGACGGAGTGTTGTATTTTATGATTTTTAAGTATGCGCGAAAGTTTTTCGGAACTTTCTACAGATTCAGTCCCAGCTAATATAGGCCTCCCCTCTCCATGAATTTTTATTATCTCTGCTAGTATAGCGTTATATTTTTCCCTCTCTGTCATATATATTTCATCATCACAATCTTTGCGGCAACATTTTTTATTTGTTGGAATCTCTAGCACATCTAATTTGTAAATCTCTTTAAACTCTTGCGCCTCTGTTATAGCTGTTCCAGTCATTCCAGAGAGATGATCGTACATACGAAAGTAATTTTGCAAAGTAATTGTAGCATAAGTTTGCGTCTCTTGTTGTATGACTACAGACTCTTTCGCCTCTATCGATTGATGAAGTCCATCAGAGAAACGTCTCCCCGGTTGAGGGCGACCTGTATTTTCATCAATTATTATAATTTTTCCATCGTCTACAATGTAATCGACGTCTTTTTCCATTAATAAATGTGCCCGAAAAAGCTGGCGAGCATTATGAGATCTCTCCTTCCTTAACGAATCTTCTTCCATTAATTTAACTTTTTTTTCAATTTTTTCACTGTCAGACAATACATTGTCATTATCTATATTTGAATACTCCCATCCGAGATCTATCATCGTAAATTCGCTTTTATCGCCTGCCCAATGATCAACGCCCTTATCAGTAATTTCAAAGTCGCTATTTCGTTCGTCTAAAATAATAAAAAGATTGGCAAGTATTTTCTCTTTCTCTTCCTTATTGCTCTCACTCCAATAATAAGTCTCCATCTGCTCCAAACTGGAACGTAAATCTGGGTTTTCCCTTATCCGTTTCAAAATTTTGTTATTTGGCGTCCCTTTATTAACAAGCCAAAGTTTTTTTATAGCCTCTGAATACTCTTTTTCGTTCTCCTTGCTTACTTTTACACCCTCTTTTTGCTCTACTAGCATCCCCAATTTATCTAATATATTACGAGCTTCAGATGCAATTTTATTACATTCATCTCGTTGTAATTTTACAATGTGGGAGACACTATTTTTTAATTCATCATACATTTGTCGTGAATTAGCAGATGGACCAGATATAATAAGCGGGGTTCTAGCTTCATCAATAAGTATTGAATCTACCTCATCCACAATAGCAAAATAATGACCTCGTTGACATTGATCTTCTCTTTTCATAGCCATAGAGTTGTCGCGCAAATAATCAAATCCAAATTCTGACGATGTACCATACACAATGTCTTACAAATAGATGTTTTTTCTTTCATGATGAGGCGTATCATTTGTGAGCGAAGAGACGGACAATCCAAGCCATCTAAAAATTGTTCCAATCCATTGACAGTCACGTTTTGCCAAATAATCATTCACAGTAACTAAATGTACAGGCTTACCTGTTAATGCATGCAAATAAAGGGGCATTACAGCTGTTAAAGTTTTTCCCTCTCCAGTTTGCATCTCAGCAATAGCGCAATAATGCATCGCAATTGCACCAACTATTTGGACATCATATGGCACCATATCCCACTCTTGATCATAACCTGAGACGTGGATTTTAGTGCCAATAAGCCTTTTGCACGCATTTTTTACAACTGCATAAGCTTCTACAAGTATATCATCAGTCGATTCTCCATGTTGAAGACGATCAATGAACTCACTTGTTTTAACCTTAAGTTCATCATCCGATAAATTTTGCAAAAGTTTTTCTTGGCAATTTATTTTATCAACAATTTTAAAATATTTTTTAACTAAACGCGATTGTTGAGTGCCTATAATTTTTTTAAGTAACTTCATCATTTTTATATTTTAACGAAATTGTTATTTTTATTGTGAAATTTTTACTAGACTTCTTTAATAATTCATTTTGTGTTAATTTATACACAAAAAAACTCAAAAGTTGGCTTTTGACTTTGCTGACATCCTCATCTTTTAAGTCGTCTGTATCGCTCAACTTATTCAAGTTGAGCTGCTTCGACGTCGCTACGCTACTTCAAATATGTGGTGCCGGCTTTGTCAAATTCCCAACTTTTGAATTCATTTGTGTATATTCTCGACTCTCTAGTCGCGTTTGCTCACTGAATAGAATGTACTAACTGGTGAATCTTGTTCATTTTTAAGAAGATGAAAAATAGCTTCTAAACATTTGGCGCTATCATCAATATTATCAAACGTACAAAAAAAGGCACGCCTAACATGATTAACGAAAATACCATGTGAGTCCGCAATCGTTACATTCATTTCGTTTTCTGTTTTTTTTATAATTATACCACAATATTCATCGCCAATTCGTAATAAAGCGCCAATTTTATTAGAATCATCAATTTTTGCCTCGAGAGCGGACAATATATCTTTATAATTTTTTAATACACCTGAACCATGTGAATAATGAGTACAACCGCCAATTTCAAAAATTTTATTTAAGTAATTAAAATTTTCTAACCATTCAGCTGCAAGACAATTATTGTCTTTGCTATATAAATCATAACCATCATTTAAAGCTGAAATTAAACTAATATTATCCTCTAATAAATACTGAGCTACCATGCATAACGCTGTCTGTCCAGATGATTTAACTCCTTCATGATTTCCATTAAAGTTATATTGATTAACATCGGCACTAAGCATAAAAATGCATTTTTTTATTATTTCAGATAGCCCATAATTAGAAATTACTTCCTTGTTTACATTATGAATTGGACAAACCATTTTCCATATAGAAACTAACATTGCTATAATGCGTTTAACTACTCTACTAATTTTTAAAATTATCTCCTTACAAAAAGAATTATTTTCATAAAAATTTTGTACTCTTAAATTTATTGATTGTATTGATTGCAACATAATTATCGCAATAATATCAAATCGTAAATTTTAAATCAAGAACATCATACTTGGGGGCCAAGGCCCTAGGATTTTCTTACTGGCGTTAGGGGTATTTTAGGGATCAATTCAGCAATAGCAGTGGCTTTGTCAATATTGCCTGCTTTTTCTAAAGCTCTGTGAATGATCCAAAGCGCATCCCATCTCATATATTCGTCATGGAACGATATAGCAATAGCGATGGCTTTGTCAATGCCAATATCGCCTGCTTGCATTAAAACTTTGAAAATGTCCTGAAGCACGCACCCTCTCACATATTCGTCATTGATTAATGTAGCAACATCAATGGCTCTGTCAATATTGCCTGCTTGTGTTAAAACTTTGGAAATGTCCTGAAGCGCATGCGATCTATCACGTGCATTAGGGATCAATTCAGCAACAGCAAAGGCTCTGTCAATATTGTCTGCTTGAATACCGCCTGCTCGTGTTAAAGCTTTGAAAATGTCCTGAAGCGCCCGCCCTCTCACATTTTCGTTAGGAATCGATACAGTAACACCAATGGCTCTGTCAATATTGTCTGCTTGTACTAAAGCTTTGACAATGCCAAGAAGCGCATGCGATCTATCAAATGCATCAGGGATAAAATTGGCCGCGTCTATTTGTCTTTCAAGTGCAACCAATTCAAGAATATTTTTGAAAAAATTGGGAGGTTGTACATGATTCACTAGATTATTTGTCGTCTCTTCATCTAATGTTTTTATTACGCCGATTATTTGCTCTTTCACATTTAAAATGTATTCTTTCAGAAGTCGTAAGTTTGCAAAATTCTGTAGAACTATATTTTGCTCAATCCCTACAAGCTGTTCTCTTTGCTCTGGATATATCCCAACATTCAATTTTTGAATCAGGGTCTGGATAAAATTCTTGATTAAATTAGACTCATTAAAATTAGCTGCTGCTTTTACACTTTTACATATACCATTATTCAAGAGCGCAATATTTTGTATGCTATTTTTGTCTAAAAAGGAAGTAACTTTACTAATCAAATGTTGCGGCATTATACCAAGTGGGTTTCCGCTTAAATTGTATTTATTAAAGTTAATATTACTATTATTTGGATTGATTTGCATTTTTATTACTCCTTTTTATAATTATAATTAATTATACTATAAATGGTATTTATTAGTATAGGCATTTATTAAAAATGTCACTTTTTGAGGTATACAAAGATGTCCACGCTGAAAAAAATATATATGAAATTTTTTTAAATGCATTTTTTTATACGGAAAAATTGAATTTGACTTTCATACTCAAACATTAAATAAAGGATGTAATTTAAAACAATTTGGTGGTAAAGATATTTTTAACACTTTAGTCAAAAAAGGAATATTTACACCGGAGATTATCGGACAACAATATACACAAAAAAACTCAAAAGTTGGTTTTTGACTTCGCTGGCATCCTCATCTTTTTAAGTCGTCTGCATCGCTCAACTTATTCAAGTTGAGCTGCTTCGACGTCACTACGCTACTTCAAATATGTGGTGCCGGCTTTGTCAAATTCCCAACTTTTGAATTCATTTGTGTATAACTTCTTATTTTAATCAACATTTATTAAATTGATATAAATATATAATGTCTTTTATGATGTTTATAGCCTCTTGCATTTGTAAATCTTCGGTGCCATATTGTTTAAATTGAGATGTAGATTTTAAATTTGTTATAAATAACTGAAAATTTTTATTTTGAGAAATACGAGTTGCGCTATTTTTTTGTAAAATTGGCAATATTTTTTGCATGTGAGTAGTTAAACGCTTCGGAAATTTTAAAAGAAAATTGATTCCGTCTTTCGATTCAACTAAGTTTGAAGGATAACTTTCAATTGGAACGTGTATATCTGGAGAAAATTTGACGGTTTGGTAGGTCTTTTCTGACTGACAATTAATAATTTTAAATCCAACTGATTCATCATAATAATTTTTTTCATCACCAACTATTATTGCAGTTCCTTTATCTTTAAGCGCTTGTGCAAATGATTGAGTGGCATCCGTTGAAAATTTTGAAATCAAAATAACAATAGGTCTAAAAAAATAAGATGCAGACTCAACTCCAAAATTAACATTTTTACCCTCTTGCTGAAAAAATTCATCGCAATTATGACGAAGATCTAAGATGATACCGTAATCATAACTGCAAAACTTTAATTCTTTTAATGCGTTTTGAAAATCAAAACAAGATGAAGGTTTAATTTTCCAGATATTACCGTTCAAAAATGATTCATATTCCACAATTATTCTATTATTATAAGGATCGCCTAAACTCGATTCGCTACTAATTAGATTGACGAAAACTAAAAAAAACAAAAAAAATATCTTCAATTTCTACTGCTCCTTCAATTGCAAACTATCAAATTATTGTTTTAAAAGATAGAATAACAATAATAACACAACATTTAGACAAATTAGTTTTGCAAAAAATTTACCTTTTAGTCTACACTACTTTAGTATTTTTAAAGAATAGCGGAGAGGTGGCACGATTATGCCTACAATAAATCAATTAATAAGAAAAGAACGAATTCGCGCAAAAATTAAATCAAAATCTGTTGCTTTGAAGCGTTGCCCACAAAAACGTGGCGTTTGTTTACAAGTTAAAACCCAAACACCTAAAAAACCAAACTCAGCTTTACGTAAAGTAACTAGGGTTAAGCTCTCCAATAACATGGAGATAACGGCTTACATTGGTGGCGAAGGGCACAACTTACAAGAACACAGCATTGTTTTGGTTCGTGGCGGTAGAGTAAAAGACTTACCAGGCGTAAGATATCACGTCGTACGCGGTACGTTAGACTGCGCTGCTGTAAAAAATAGGAAGCAGTCGAGATCTAAATACGGGGCAAAAAAAGCTAAATAAAATATAAAGGAATAAATAATGTCAAGAAGACATAGAGCACAACAACGCGAAATAGAACCAGATCCTAAATTTGGCAATACAGAAATTGCTAAATTTATAACAAAAGTTATGTGTGACGGGAAAAAATCTTTAGCACGACGAATAGTCTATCAAGCAATTGAAAATGTAGCTAAAAAAATAAAATCTGATAATCCACTAGAAGTGTTTGAGAAAGCCCTTGAAAATGCAAAGCCTTTTGTAGAGGTAAAATCTCGTCGTATCGGTGGCGCTACATATCAAGTGCCTGTTGAAATTCCCGATCATCGGAGGCAAGCTTTAGCAATGAAATGGATAATAACCTATTCACGTAACAAAGCTGGTCGTAATATGATTGATGGATTAACACAAGAGTTGCACGATTGTTACAATGGACAAGGCTCTACAATTAAAAAACGAGATGACGTTCATAGAATGGCTGAAGCAAATAAGGCGTTTGCTCACTACAAATGGTAACTATATACTGTAAAAGGCGATAAGATGGCAAGAAGCGAACAAGATAAATTAAGTAGAGTACGTAACATTGGTATAATGGCACATATTGATGCCGGTAAAACAACTCTTACGGAGCGGATACTTTTTTATGCTGGCAGAATCTACAAAATTGGAGAAGTCCACGAAGGTGCAACTACAATGGACTGGATGGAACAAGAACGTGAGCGTGGGATTACAATTACGTCAGCCTGTACAACTGTATATTGGCATGATAGTAAAATAAATATTATAGATACACCAGGCCACGTCGATTTTACAATAGAAGTAGAACGTTCTTTAAGAGTTCTAGATGGAGCTGTAGCGGTCTTTAGCGCAGTTGATGGCGTACAACCGCAAACAGAAACAGTATGGCGGCAGGCGCAAAAATACAAAGTTCCTAGGATTGCTTTCATAAACAAAATGGACAGAGTTGGTGCTGACTTTACAATGTGTGTCGAAAGCATGAAAGATAAATTAAATGCCAATGCAGTTGCATTGCAATGTCCAATAGGAGCTGAAGATAAATTCATTGGTGTAGTTGACATTGTTACAATGAAGGCTCTCATATTTGAAACAGAAACATTAGGAGCTAGTTACAAAACAGAAGAGATACCTAGTGATCTTGTAGAAAAATGCAAAAAGCTTAGAAGTGAAATGTTAGAAGAATTAGCTATGATTGAAGAGGATAACGAAAGTTTTTTAACAAAACTCCTTGAAGATCAAAATTCAATAACCATCGATGAAATTCATAATGCTATCAGAAAAGGCGTCTGCTCTAATAAAATTTATCCTGTTCTTTGTGGGACTGCCTTTAAAAATAAAGGTATACAACCACTTCTCGATGCCATTGTAAATTGGATGCCTTCGCCAATAGACAGGGGTGAAATTGTAGGATTTAAAATGGATGGTGAAACAAAAATCTCTGTTAAGCCAAAAGATGATGAAAAATTAGCTGCTATTGCGTTTAAAATTATGACAGATCCATATGTTGGTAGATTGACATTTGTAAGAATATATTCTGGCACCCTAACAAAAGGGGCAACAATATACAATTCTACTAAAGATAAAAAAGAACGAATGTCCAGACTATTGGAAATGCACTCAAATGAACGAAAAGATCGCGACGAATTTTACGCTGGGGATATATTTGCAGTTATAGGCTTAAAAAGCGCTACCACAGGGGATACGATTTGTTCAGTAGATGATCCTATCATTTTAGAAAAAATGGAATTTCCGGAACCTGTTATCTCAATGGCTATTGAACCAAAATCAAAACAAGACAGAGAGAAATTAGCTCAAGCGCTATCTTCATTGTCAGAAGAAGATCCAACATTCCGCGTAAATACAGATGAAGATACAGGGCAAACAATTATATCTGGTATGGGTGAATTACATCTAGATGTTTTACGCGATAGAATGATTAGAGAATTTAAAGTGGAGGCTAATGTAGGAGCTCCAGAAGTCTCTTATCGCGAAACTATAACAACTACTGGGAAAAGTGAAACCAAATATATCAAGCAAAGCGGTGGCCGTGGTCAATATGCTCACGTTTGTATAGAAATAGAGCCAAATGAACCTGGGAAAGGCAATGAAATTGTAAGCAAAATAGTTGGCGGCACTATCCCGAAAGAATACATCCCTGCATGTATAAAAGGGATCACTGAAGGTTTAACAAATGGTGTATTGGCTGGATATAATATTGTAGACATAAAAGTTGCCATAGTATTTGGTTCTTACCACGAGGTAGATTCGAGTGAAATGGCGTTTAAAATCTGCGCATCGATGGCTATTAAAGATGCCGTCAAAAAAAGCAGTCCAATTATATTAGAACCTATTATGTCTGTCGCTGTAACAACGCATGAAGCTGTCATAGGTGACGTCATAGGAGATCTAAACAAAAGAAGAGGTAAAATCGAAGAACAAGCTAGAAAAGGCAACAACATACAAATCAATGCTAAAGTTCCATTATCTGAGATGTTCGGCTACTCAACAGCTGTTAGGTCATTGACATCGGGGAGAGCTGATTTCACAATGGAGCCAAGTCACTTCGAAAGAGTACCAAAAGCACAACAAGAAAAAATCATGAACAAGAGATAGAAAATGGCTAAAGCAAAAAAACAAAAAATACGGATAAAATTAAAAGGATACGATTCAAGAGTAGTTGACAAAACGACAAAAGACATCGTAGACATAGCGCAAAGAACTGGAGCTGTAGTTGTAGGTCCAATTCCATTGCCAACACGAATAGAAAAATTTACAGTTTTACGATCTCCACACATAGATAAAAAATCTAGAGAACAATTCGAACAACGAACACATAAACGCCTCCTTGAAATCCAAAATCCAACTGGCAATACAATTGACAAACTAAAGAATTATACGTTACCATCAGGTGTGCATATTACAATAGCTGCATAAATTTTTTGACAAAATGTACATAATTTATTATATTAAAAATTATGTACAAAAGATTTATACATTTTTTTTATTTCTCCTTCTTGACATTCATATTCAATTTATATTCATGGTCTGCACCCGCAAATTTATCAAGCACAGGGGAAAATGCAAATTCACCACAAGTAGCAATTAATACAAATGGAGATGCAATAGTTGTTTGGTCAAGGTACAATGGATCAAACTACATAATTCAAGCTTCTAAATGGAATGGTGTGTCATGGTCTTCTGTTGCTGATTTATCGAGCATAGGTGAAGATGCTTTTGACCCTCAGATAACTATTGATTCTAGCGGAAATGCAATAGCTGTTTGGGAAAGATATAATGGATCAAACTACATAATTCAAGCTTCTAGATGGAATGGTGCGTCGTGGTCTTCTCCTGCTGATTTATCTAATACAGGTGGAAATGCTTTTTACCCTCAGATAGCTGTTAATTCAACTGGAAATGCAACGACCATTTGGGAAAGATATAATGGATCGACATGGATAATTCAAGCTTCTAACTGGGATGGCATATCATTGTTGTTTTCCACTACTGATTTATCAAGTGTACTAATATCTGCTTCCGACCCTCAGATAGCAATTGATCCAAACAATAATCCAATAGCCATCTGGCAAAGATACGATGGATCAAATTACATAATTCAAGCTTCTAGGTTGAATGGCTTCTGGTCAACGGCAATTGATTTACCAAATACAGGGATGTCTACTTTCGATCCTTTAATAGCTATCGATCCAAGCGGAAACGCGATAGTCGTTTGGATAGTCCACAATGGATCATATTATACAGTTCAAGCAACTACATTTAATGGCTCTACTTGGTCAACTGCAACTAATTTATCAAGTGATACTACGTACACTTTTGATCCTCAAATAAGCACTAATTCAACTGGAACTGCACTATCTGTCTGGAAAAAATACGATTTGTTAAATTACGTAATTCAAGCAACTGAATTAACTGGCACCTCTTGGTCACCAATTACAAATTTATCAAATACAGGGAAAATTACTGGCTTGCCTAAGGTAGCCGTTAATTCAAGTGGAAATTCAGTAGTTGTTTGGACTATACACAATGGATCAAATTATATAATTCAAACATCAACTAATCCATGATTATTCTCACAACATTTCAAATTAAGAACTCACATTACGCAAAATGAGGAAATAGGAGGTATGAGAGATTTTGAAAAAACAATTTATTTAAAAATCGCAGTAATATTAAACTAATATTACGAGGCTTTTTGAATAATATTGTGATTCAAAAGATCCATGCATCCATTTTCTGCTTTTGCGTAATGTGAGTTAAGAGTTGATGCTTCGCGAAAGCTTTCTTAAAATTCACTATACAACTTAAATTATAATTTTATTGTTAAGTATTCTTAATTTTACTATGATCTTTTCATTGTGAAAATAATTCATCTTTGCATAGAAATTGTTTGCGCTATATTTGTAATCGGTATCTGTGCTAATGAAAACACTACGTATACATCGACATCGAGTCAAATATCGACACTTTATACCGAACCAAGCAATCTAATTGCAAATCTTGTCGATCCGTTAAGCGGCCATCTCGTATTAAGAGAGACTGATTGCACTGTTAAAGGCGCGCAAAATATAACTCTTAGTCGTATTTACATTCCACCCACAATACCACGTCTATTCAAAAATTATACAAACGAGAATGATGAGCGCAACAAATACTCTCTCTATGACCATGTAGTAACTACATATAGAGGATGGCAATTTTTCCCTCATTTAAATCTTTTTTTAAACTCAACAAAAACCAAAGTTACATTAACAGATACAAATGGGGCTACGTTAAAATTTGACATATCTGACCAAAAAACAACACTTATTTCAAATAATTATGCAATCACAAATACGCATGGAGATAAACCTAGCGGACAATACGACATACGTAATACAACAATTTATTATAAAGATAAGACAGTCTACGTAAACACTCCAGACGGAACAAAACGCATTTATTCAAAAATAACACAACAACATTATCTATTAACAAAAGAAGTATTACCAAATGGCAAACTCCTTAAATATCATTACAACGATAAAACAAACATATCGTACGTAGAGAGTCTCGACCGAAAAGAGCGTTTCGTCTACGCTTCAATACGCATAGACGGTTCCCCTCAAGATGGCGACTGCCATTTCACAACTTCTAATGGATTAACAGTAGATTACACATATCAAAATAAAAAATTACATTTCAATATAGAGAAAAAAAAGCACTGGTACGATATTGGCAACAACAAATATGATCGCTACTTTGAGTTTCCATCAATTCTGACATCTATTAAAAGTCCAAATTATCAACATGAGACTATAGCCTATTGCGACTACTTCTTGTTAGCAACCTATGCCGGTAAAAATAAATCATTTACTATTCACAATGGAGGGAGTAACGTCTACAAAGTTGCAAAACTTTGTCTAGAAAATGACTCTCCAACTTATGAATTTATATATAAATCGAACTCTACAATAGTGAAAAAAAGCGATGGGAC
This sequence comes from Chlamydiota bacterium, assembly GCA_023269435.1. Classification (GTDB taxonomy): domain Bacteria; phylum Chlamydiota; class Chlamydiia; order Chlamydiales; family 2-12-FULL-49-11; genus JAHFTJ01. The sequence continues at coordinate 7,434 of JAHFTJ010000011.1, read as the reverse complement.
GTATGTTGTATATTATTTTTCAGACAACATGTTAACAACTTCTATACAATACTTTGACAAAAATAATTTGCTTAAAAAAGAAAAGATAATGTCATACAAAAGCAATAACTGGCTCAATTCAATTGAAATAAGATTGAGTGATCCTACTACTCTTTACAAGTTATCTTATGAATATGATAATTTTGGAAATCCAATCAGAGAAAAATTTACAAGTAACAATATATCATATGAAATAAAAAGAGAATTTTCTAAAGATGGACGCAATCTTTTAATAAATGAAGAATTAGAAAACGGAAAAGTTACATCATTCACATACCTAAAAAACACAAATCTCATAACATCAAAGAAAACACAATATTACACTGAATATTTTGATTATGATGATTGTTGCAATTTAATTTGCAAAATCTGTGATGATGGGGTCAATAAAATCACAACAACTTATGTTTTAAGAGAAGAGCCCCCTTTTTTACATATGCCACAATCTATAGAAGAAAATAATAAGAAAATCGACATTACTTACGACAAATATGGCAATGTTGCTAAAGAAGATGTATACGATTCGAGTGGTGCCTTAAGTTACAGTATAAGTAAAGAATATAATGAAAGGGGCGATATTATATCAGAGACAAATCCATCTGGTCAGCGCGCCTCGTATGTGTATGATTCCAAAGGCGATTGCATAATTGCAACTAATTTTTCAAACAGAGTATTAACATTTAAGAAATACGATAATAACAGACGATTAATAGAAAAAAAAGAAGAAGGCGATGATGGAAATGTAAGTATTGTTAATTATCAATATGATCAATTAAATAGATTAATAAAAATAACAGATGACCGCGGCGATACTTTTTACACGTATGACTCTTTAACAAATCAAATTACGCAAATCAACACCCCATTAAACATCACAACTTACTCCACATATGATTCGCTTGGACGTAAAGTAACAAAAACAGATGGTAATGGTCACACAACTTTTTATGAATACAATGCTCTTTCGTTACCAACGACAATAAATTATCCTGATGGCTCTAAAGAATTATACAACTACAACAACGCAGGAGAGCTTATAAGCCACACAAATCGTAATAAACTAACAATTCACTACACATACGATGAGTTGGGAAGGGTTACATCAAAAATATACGACTCTATAGGTAAAGAAATTTTTACATATAGCGGACTTAATCTACTCGCTAAGAGCAACTTAGAAGGAAATGTGACAACCTACTCATACGATTGTATTGGGAGAAAGATAAAACAGGAATTTTGTGGTAAAGTTATAGAATATAGGTATGACCCTCTCGGACGACTAGATTCTATCTTGCAAGATAATTTAATAATTAATTATAAAAAAGACTTAGAAGGGCGCATAATTGAACAGACAAAGAGAGATTTAGAAGGAAACCTACTATACAAAATTTCATACTCTTATGATGTTAGCGGCAATCAACAGACAATAACAAGGTATATCAATGATCGACCATCAATCGATACATTTTATTATAATTCATTTAATAAAATTGTATCACATCAAGATCCAGATCTCAACATCACAACAACAACCTATGACAACATCAACAATATTACACAAACTACAGATCCAAATAATATCACAACAATAAAAACATATGACTCATTAAACAGGTTAATAAAAATTGATATCCCCACTGTATCGTGTCAAAAGATTACATATGATCCAAATGGAAATGTAATTTATTTGACAGATAATGACCAAATTACTAAGTATACATATACACCAACTAATAAAATAAATACTATTGTTAGAGCCTACAATACAGAGTACGAACGAACCACCAAATACACTTATTCATCATTAATCAAAACTAAAACATTGCCAAGCTCTATAACTTTATCGTATAAATACAACACTCTTGGTTATTTAACCAAATTAACTTCTTCAGATGGGGAGATACACCATACATTCAAATATAACAATTTAGGCCACCTCATATCTGCATCTGATGGAAAGGTCTCAATTTTTCGAGAAGTAGACCCTCATGGTAATATTATATATGAAGAATTTCCAAATGGTCTCTATGTAAGAAAAACCTACGATCATTTTGATCGCCCGTTATCGATACAAATAGCAAATCAAGGAGAGGTAAATTTTACTTATAATCCACTCTATTTAGAGGCTATTAAACGCAACTCTATAACTTGCAAATACAAGCACAATTTAAATGGAGATCTACTCTCAGACAATAATGCTCATTATTCGTACGACAACAAAGGGCGATTGTCTACGATCTCTTCACCGCTATTCTCACAGCGTTGTATCTACGATAAAATTGACAATCTAATAACAAATATTATAAATGGCGTTGCAACTCATTACACATACGACAACATATCTCAACTCTCATCAAACTACTCATTTAACAATATTCGTAATCAAAATAATAAATTATATAATGATTTGAACGAACCTCTATCAAATCTTTTCGACCTTAACGGGAATCAGATAACAGATGAAAATACAACTTACTCATACGATCATCTATCACGTTTAACATCATCTACATCAAATAATAAAACAACTATTTACACGTATGATCCTCTTGGTCGACGTCTATCTAAAGATGATGAGCATTACATCTACGATAATTACACAGAACTTGGAGCTTTTACTAGCGAGTTGACACCAAAAACTATTAAAACTCAAATTACAATAGAGCTTTTCGACAAAACTTACACATATATCAAAGATGCACACAATAACATAACTCAATTGATAGATCCCGTAACAAAAGCATCTACAGAATCTTACAGCTATACACCATTTGGTAAATTACAAACTTCAACGCAATCATTAAATCCGTGGCTCTTCTCTTCAAAACGCGTAGACAAAGAGACAAACTTATACTACTTTGGTCAGCGCTACTACTCACCAACATCTCTTCGTTGGTTAACCATAGATCCATTCGGTTCTATAGATTCAACAAATCTTTATCAATATACACTAAACAATCCATTTAAGTACTACGATGTAAACGGAGAGTCGATTTCCGGTTTTTGCACAGGTATTCTCGGCATCATAGGGAGCAGTATATTCCTTGCCGCCGTCCCTGCGCTCGAATTAATCACAAACGGCATTTTCTCACAATTCTCAGCTGCATACAAAGCTGCTTGCGTAGGGCTTATCTACCACTACAGTTTGTATACAATAGAGCAAGCAAAAGAGATCTTTGCGCCATCTACACAAACAACAAATATCTCAAACGAATGCATCGATGAACCATAGATTTTTTGTGACATTAACAAATTTTGTTTATTCTTACGGAATGTTTGTTGTAAACAAATTAGCAAAAAGCAACCACATTCTATAATGCTTTGAATTAACGCCTGAAAAATTATGTTTCCAAAATTTTTTATAAAATAAATGAGTTGGAAATAGCAAAATAGCAACTAAGATAGACAAAACGCCTAAAGCTATTGTTGTCACGTAAAATGCCAATTTTTGTAACTTAGTAGCATGTGCAATTTGTCTAGGCAACAAATGATGAACTTTTCGTAGACTAATTGCTTTTACTGATTCATTTGAAATATCACGCAATTGTTCATTTTTTAAATTTCTAACTAATTTAATATTGCTAAAATCTTTACATTGACCTTGATTACAATGTTGTATGTTGTTTACATATAATCTATTTTCATTATATAAAGTACTAATTGTATTTGCATCAAGATTTGGAATTATAAATTGATTGATTATGTTATCATTATTATCTATTTCTTGTAACAGCTGTCTTACAAAAACAACATTTTGCATTCGTTGTTTCGTTGTTGCTTTTAAATTATCATCATTCTGATATAATAAACTTAAAAAATTTTTATTAAACAATTTGTTTATCAAATTTTGTTCTTTATCAATTAAAGCTTTAAATGTCTCGGAGTTATTCTCAAATATGTTATTTATTACTTTATCGTTAACATGAGAGAGTTGATTAATGTTGAGTTTTTTTATCAATTCAACATCATTTATTGATGCTATGCTAACTTCGCTTAATTTGTTTATCAAATTTGGTTCTTTATCAATTAAAGTTTTGAATGTTTCGGGATTATTATTAACTATGTTATTTATTATCACATCGTCGACATAAGACAACTGACCGTCTCTTAACCTTTCTATCAAATCGGGATCTTTTAACCAACTTACTTGTGAATTTGAAAGTATATGTAAATTTTCTACTTTTCCATTGTAATGTTTTAATTCAAGCATTTCAATAACCTCTTTTGGGGTATTAGTAATTAGAACAACGTCTTTTAAATTAACAAACTGTTCTGGTTTGATAAACTTTATTGCATTTTTATTTATCTTATTCAACCAACTAGCATCTTTATTTATAGCAGCTTGAATTTGTTCTTCTGTATGTAATGCTCCCACAAATTGTGGATTCATATATTTAATTTGCCCTTGACAAAGATATTTTACTTCGTATTCATTAAGTTTATAAATTTCTTCAGCATTTTTTAAGTCCTGAATCTCTTTTGTTGTGAATCTTCTCTTATTGTTTAATATATACTTATTTTTTGAATTTCCAATAATTCCATTACTATGCAACAGTAATCTATTTAATTCATTTGATTCAGCTTTCAAACTTAAAAATAATTGTTTAAGATCGTGGTTTTTTTCTTGTATCCAACAAATTGTCTCATTCTCATGTTGTACTAGATAATAAGAGTTACAATTAAATATATTTGCTTGTAAAAGCCCTCTTTTTATCCTGTCTCTCACGTCTACATTCAATGCAGAATTGTTGTATACTAACTGATCTCCTGATGCTTGCAAGAGAAGTACATTTTTATATTTGTCACGATTGCTTTGTAAAAATGTTTTATAGAATGACGCCTCAGCCTCTGATAGGAATGTAATTTTTACATGATTGTTCATTAATTTTATAACAAGAAGTTGAGATGCCGGACGTTGCAATTTATTAAATACAGTTGTTTTTACAGCAATTGAATTGCCAAAATTACTTGTAACATAGATGTTTTCATCAAATATTTCGTAGAAATTATTTCGATATGTCTCATTACTTTCCATAAAACCACGCAATTTCATTACATTTAATCTGCCATTATCCCATGCATCTAAATTGCTTATTTTATCTATAAATTCTTCAGCCTTTTTGTCGTCCCAGAAATCTTCACTGTACTTTACGTCGCTTCTTTCTCTGTTATACTCATCCAATTCAATTTGCAAATTTTTATTTTGTTGCTCTTGTTGAACTTCTACTTGATTTTGAACCTCTACCCCAACACCATTATTTTGATTACTTTTTATAGTTTCAGGTAATATGTGTTTATATGTTGATGCTATATGTTCAATAAATTTATTTAAATTTTCACGCAATTCATTAATAACATTTGGAAAAAACTTACAAAACTCTTCATCGCATCGTGATGTAAAATTTTTAATAGCATCGTCTGCAAAGTCTCTTATATTTTTTAATGTCTCAACTTCTCTTTCTTTTCTAAAAAATTGCGCAAACGGATCATCTATTGTTTCCGGACGGTAAAAATGAGAAAATGCTTTTATAGCACATTTTAACTTGAATTTGTCTTCATTGGTTAATTTAACATAATCTATATTCATAGATATTTCATTGAATTTTTCTACGAAAAAATAATTTATTTTTTGTTTGCAAGAACGTAAAAATGATTCAGACTTTTCGACAGCTTGATTTATTATCGCAGAAGTTACACAATCTTTAACACTATTGCCCCCATTTATTATTTTTTTCTGCACGTTTTTTGTAACTATAAATTCTACACTTTGTTCACCTGTGATAAATTGTCTTTCGCGCATTATGGTTTGTAATTGGTTTCTTACAAGCATGTTCTCATCAACCGTAATAAATCCCAATGCGTTAAACGGAAGCTTAAAATCTATTCCGGTATTATGTATTTCATCATATAAATAAAAAACATCATTCGAACTCAATCCGGCTTTTTTTAAATCGTCTTCCGATGTCCCTTGTAATAAAATTGGGTTTTTTTCACCATGTTTTAATACTACTAATTTATCCGAAATTGCAGATCCGAGAGATTTATCAAAAAATACTACCCCTTTTTTTTCGCTATTAATATTTTTTAAAAATTTAAGTATAGAACTTGCTATTTCTTTATTATTTTTACCTTTTAATAACCCCCCGGAATCCATAAATGCACAAATTCTTAATAAATCTTCAGGGGTTCTTTTACTTGCTTGATTATCGAGAAATAAATCTATATCAAATTCTTCTACTATATGAAATTGTGTAGATTCAGATTTTTTAATTAATGTATATAAAATTTTACCTTCACTCCCTTTTTCTAAAAAAAGATTTTCATTAAGATGTGATCCATATTCATTTGCGTTGTAGGGGGTTCCGGTCATTCCTTTTACCGAAGCTAATAAATTAACGATATCTTGACTGTTACTTGTAAATCTATTTTTGTGTATTTCTATACAATCCATAGCATTTATTGCTTCAAAATGCAAAGCGTTTCCAGCAGATTTATTGATAAATTCCTTAGCTATTTTAAGATTTTCTCCATTTTTAATCTCACTTAAATCAACATTTGTCAATTTTTTAAAAAGTTTTGCTTCGTATGTTTTATTAAATTCTTTACCTTTAAGCGACGCAGAGACTTTTGCTAAACGTTTTATTTCGTCAGCCATTTTAAGAATTTGATCTTCTTCTACTCCATCTTGCAACACTGCCATGAAATGAAAACACAACGCTTCATAAGGATATCCAAACTTAGTAGTTGAAGGTGCGTCTACTCCATTAAAAGGTACAATTTTGCCATTTTTATTTTCTTGACCGCGCGATCTACCAAAATTTCTATTTAAGGATTTTTGAAAACATTTAAATAAAACATCCATTAAAATGTGTTTAGCTAAACATATTAGATCTCCAGTTTTTTTATTATCAGTAAGTTCAGAGTTATGTAACTGAACAATGTATTTTAAAAAATCATCCCCTTCTCCTATCTCTCCAATTATAAAATTTTTAAAAGATTCATGAAACTCATCATTTATCCTTAATCCATTATATGACGCAAGTTTTTTGCTCAAAGTAGGAATAACACGTTTAATATAATCTTCATAGAGTAAAGAAGTGTGTTGTAAATTTTTAATGCCAACTAAATTTTCTAATGACTCATCACTGATAATAATAGAAAATATTTCCTTAACAAGGTCAATCTTATCTTGAGATAACTTAGAAACATCACCCCCCGGAAAATTCACTTCATGGTTAGATTTCAAAATCAAATCGATCTCATCACAGAGGCCGCACCTGGGGTGAAACGAATGACCCCATATTCAGGCTACTTTAACACAAAAAATTCCAGTAAATTCTTGTCCTACTTTTTTTATCTTGGTTGTAATACTTGCTACGATTTTTTTGATTTGCC
>JAHFTJ010000052.1 GCA_023269435.1 Chlamydiota bacterium | reverse complement strand
TATAGTGAATTAAATTTAATTTATTATATAATTTGAAAAAAAAGATTGTTAATGTAACTGTGACAATATGAAAGTGGAAGAAGAGTTTAAACCATTTATAGGCGCCGAGAAGACTCCTAGAGAGTTAACTGTACGCGCTGTTATTTTAGGTATTATACTTGGGCTTTTTTTTAATATAAGCAATACGTATCTTGGGTTTAAGGTTGGGATGACAATTTCTGCATCTGTACCTGCTGCGGTGTTGTCTATTGCGATCTTACGAATATTTTTTAAAGATGTTTCAATATTAGAAAACAATATAGTGCAAACTATTGCAACGGTTGGAGAGGCTTTAGCTTCTGGTCTTATTTTTACAATTCCTGCCCTTTTCTTGTTAGGGGAGAGTATTTCTAAATTTAAAATATTTACGTTGGCATTTTTTGGCGGACTCCTTGGTATATTATTTATGATACCGATGAGACGATATATAATTGTAAAAGAACATAAAACATTAACTTTTCCAGAAGGGACTGCATGTGCAGAAATGTTAAAGTCTGGTGCTTTAGCTGCATGTAATGCAACGATAGCACTTGTTGGAATAGTGATTGGAGCTTTATATAAAATATGCGCGGACGTTTTTCGATTGTGGGATGTTCTTGCTGTTTTTGTTATAAAATCTTTTGAGAATACACAATTACGTGTCGAAGGGACCCCATCACTTCTTGGCGTTGGCTTCATAATAGGATATAAAACTTCTGCGACCATGTTTGCTGGAGGGGTTATAGGTTGGTTTATATTAATTCCATTGATTAAAATGTATGGAACTGGAACAACTTTATTCTCTCCGTCTACATTGCCAATAATACAAATGAGCACAACAGATATTTGGTCTAACTACGTTAGATATATAGGAGCCGGTGCTGTAGCTGTTGGTGGTATATATAATTTGATAAAAATAATAATGATGATATTTAAGACTATTTCAATTGATACCAAAAGTTTATTTCGAGGACTTAAAAGCAACATATTAAGAGAGCGTACCGATACTGACATCTCAATGGTGTGGTTAGCAATTGGAGTTGTAGTTGTTATTTTGTTGTTGTATTTACTCCCGTACATGAAGATAAACTTTTTATCGATTATTATTATTGCAGTATTGGGATTTATATTTTCTGCTGTTACATCGATAACAGTCGGGTTTGTAGGAAGTTCGTCAAATCCAGCTTCAGGATTGGTCCTTACAGGATTGTTGATTACTGGGTTTATTTTCTTGTGGCTTGGCTGGACAGAGCGTCTCTATTTAATAATGGCATTAACTGTAAGTGCGCTCTTAAACGTTATAATTTGCCTTGCTAGCACAACTTCACAAGATTTAAATACCGGATATATCATAGGGGCAACCCCTAAAAAACAACAATTAGCTGAAATTATTGGGCTTTTTCTCCCATCTGCTATAATAGGAATAGTAATGATTCTTTTAAACAAAGCCTATCATTTTGGCTCAACATTTTTACCGGCCCCACAAGCTACACTGATGATGGTTGTTTCTGAAGCAATTATAGAGAATAATTTTCCGGTGGTGTTAGTCGTCTTTGGTATTGTCCTTGGTGTTGCTCTTTTGTTTGTTGGCGTCTCTGTTCTTCCGTTTGCAATAGGCTTGTATCTTCCACTTGAAACTACTACAGCAATTATGATAGGCGGTATTACTAGGTATATGATTAATAAAATAAACAATAGTAAAGAGTGCGAGAATCGTGGGGTTTTAGTGGCATCTGGATTGATAGCAGGCGATGCTGTCGTTGGAGTGGCTGTGGCAGCCTTAACAATCTTTGGTGTAATGAAGAGCAATACGCCTTATCTTTTGAGCTCTCTTTGGGGTTTGCTATTTTTTGCTTTTTTAGCAATAACTTTTGCAGTAATTTCAACCTATAAAAATAATTGTAAAAAATAACTATCATAAAAATACTTCTCTTAATATAATATTTACAATGAATATACAAAGACGTTCGTTTACCTTGATAGAGGTAATGATTGCTTTTTGCTTAATTTCCATTGTAATGTATGTTTTGTTTGGATCATTTAAAAGTTCTGTAGAAATGTCGGCAAAGGTAGGTAAAGTAAAATTGGAAATTCTGGAGAGGGGAATTACACATCAAAGACTATTGAAGGTGTTTTCACTCCTCGATTCAACATCTATAAAACAAGAGACGTCTAAGAGTAGTAAGCATTCAACAATATCGTTTATCTTTAATAATGGCGTAGAACCATCTTTAATTTATTCTGGAGATGTAAGAGGAGAACTCTTTGTAAATTCGGAAAATTATTTAATATTACGTGTTTGGCCATCAAAAAGCGGCGAGGCAGTTAGAGATGAGAAGTTGGATAGTGACATCGAGGAAATTGTGTGGGACTTAAAAACTAAAGATGTTCTTATTATAAATATTAAAAAACATTCTGGAAGTGAGTTTTCTTACGCATTTTTACTAGCAAAGAGTGACAATAAAGGATATTCGATATGAGCTTACTTCCGTTTACAGCAATATTTATAATTATTATCTCTTTAGTCTCCTTGGGGATGGTTCAAGATTATTCATCCTCAGAGATATTTAAAACTGCATTTGTGTGTGCGCAAGAATCTCATCTAAAATTACAAAACAATATTGAGAGTGATCAGTTTAAGCATGTGCAATCTATTAATAAAAAAGGAAAAAATCGTGAAAATAAAGATGACTATATATCTTATCGCTACAAAGATCCGCATAATAAAGAGAATTCAAAACTTAACATAAGTCATCTTTTTAAAAAAGATGATCCTATTTTAGAAAAAATATTTATATCTATTATTAACACATTATACTCCGAGGCGCCATTTTTTAAAGAATATAAGTATGGGGATGAGAAATTAAGTGAACAAATTGTAAAAGAAGTTATTAGGGTTGGAAAAGAACTTAAACAAGACCAACTCTCTTTAAATCATATAGCATTGCCAAATCAAGAACTTAATGATATATGGTATAAAATGCTTAGGGGAGCAGATAAACAAAAAAAAATGGGATGGCACCCTCTTAATTTCTATATCATTACTCATAATAATGAAAACCGTAAACCTGTATGCATAAAATCTGCCTCTGTGCCATTGCTTATCGCTTTTTTAGGTGAAGTGGCTACTAAAGCAATATTGGAAAAAGAGAGAGAAAAATATTATGCACAAACAGATAAAAAATCATCATTAGATGAGAATGAAATAAAAAGTATTTTATCGAAATATTCATTAAATGAGATGGGAAAATATATGCAATTCCATAATCAAAAAAATACTAAACAAATTATCACACTATCAGATTTAAAGAGCGGCACTTATGCCGCCATACAAAAAAATAAATTTTAAACTCATTTTCTGCTTTTGCGTAAGGTGAGTTTTAAAGACGAGGCAATATAATTGTGAATGTTGCTCCGCGATCCCTGTTGCAGCTTGCGTATATTTTACCGAAATGATTGTTAATGATTGTTTTTACTATAGATAGTCCAAGGCCAGCTCCCCCTAACTTTCTAGAGTGTGTTTTGTCTACGGTGTAGAATCTGTCAAATATTCGATTTAAATCGCTGCTTGGAATGCCAACCCCTTTGTCTGATATGTCTATTTTAACATCATGTTGTTGTGCAGTTACGACGACTTTTATCTCTGCTAATGACGACGAGTATTTAACACCATTATTAAGTATGTTTATGAAAGCAAGCTCTAAGAGGTCGTGATTGCCATAAATTAAAATACAATCCTCATTATTGAATTGCTCTATTTGAATTTTAGGGTAGACGTTTATTACTTGCATGCATGCGTGTTCTATGATAGTGATTAGATCGCACTCTCCCATTTTTACATTAGTCCAATGCTCTAAATCGGTAAGTGTTAATAAATTCTTTACTAAATTTTCCATTCGTTCGCAATTACGTATTATTTTTTCTAATATAGAGTTATACATAACTTCTGAAACTTCTTCGATGTCTCTCAGGGTCTCTGCAAATCCCCGTATAATTGTTATTGGAGTACGTAATTCATGTGAAGCATTTGCTATGTAATCTTTGCCAGTATCAATTATTTTTTGTTTATCAGACTTGTCGTGAATAAATAAAATAGCTCCATTATTGTCATGCGTTGGAATTGCAATTAAACTTAGGTGCACCTTAATGTCATTATCTAATTTTATAAAGTTATAAGCTTTTTCTTTAGTAGAGAGAGCTTCGATAAGCAACTCTCGTCCATACTTCCATAAATCTCCTTGATGCTCGATTGATTTATCTAAAAGAGGCTTACCAAGCAAAAAATTGCCATTTTTACCTAAAAATGAGTAACCCCTAGAATTGATATAGGTAATTTTTTCAAATGCATCGACTATTATTACTCCATCTTCAATATTTTCCATAATTGTTAATTTTTCGTTATAAAAAGAGGCATTATTTTTTTCAAAAATAATTAAACGATTTCTTATGTTAATGTAGTTTTTCAATACAAAAATAAGAAAAAATCCAATGATAAAAACAATGGTAAAATAATAATAAATAATCATATATTTACTATATTAAATTTAATGATAAATTAATTCATTATTTTCTTCTTGCGCTATCACTACTGAGATGTCAGCGCCTAATGATGCTAGTTTAATTTCTAAGTCTTCGTATCCACGTTTAAGAAAATGTAAATTTGTTATTTGAGATTCTTCTTCGCTAATGAGAGCGGCTAACACATAGGCAAAGCCAGCCCGTAAGTCTGGTATAGCAATTGATTTTCCATTTAGCTTTTTTGCCCCTTTTATAATTATTGAATGTTCATAATTATGTGAAGCAAAGCGGCATGGGCGGCTACCTAAACATTGCGTAAATAATTCGATGTCTGCGCCCATCTCCTTAAGAACTTTAGTGTAACCAAATCTATTTTCATAGACTGTTTCGTGAATAATTGAAGTCCCGTGCGCTTGAGTCAATAACACAGCAAACGGTTGTTGCCAATCTGTCATAAATCCTGGATGGACATCAGTCTCAATGTGGATACCGCCCTGCAATTGGTGTTTGCAAAAAAAATCAATACCAGTATTGTAAATATTGAATCCGCCACCAATCTCTCTAATTTTATTTAAAAATGTTATTATGTGTTCTTGTTTGACCCCTTCAATAAATACCCGTCCGTTTGTTCCAACCGCTGCCATTGCAATGGAGGCCGCTTCAATTCTATCTGTAATAACAGTGTGTTCTGCTTCGTAAAAATATTTGGTCTCTTTTATATGTATTGATCGATCTACATCGATGTATATGTTAGCTCCCATTTTTTGTAACAATAAAATGAGATCGATAATCTCGCACTCCATCGCAGCGTTTTTTATGATCGTTACCCCTTTGGCGCGCGTAGCGGCCAAGATTGTGTTTTCAGTAGCTCCGACTGATGGATATGGAAGATTTATTATAGTTCCTTTGAGTCCTTTATGCGATTGCGCGAAATAGGCTCCATCCTTTTTCATTGTTCTGTACTCAATGTTTGCTCCCAATGCACTAAGTGCATCGATATGAAACGTAATAGGCCTCTGCCCTATGTTGCATCCACCAACAGTTGGGACTACAATATCTTCATCAGTTCGTCCAAGCAATGCCCCTATCATGAGTATTGGAATTCTGTTTGCCCCAGAAAATCTTTGTGGAACGTATGTTGTTTTTAGTTGCTTTGTGATCACTTCCATTTTTTTATGTTTGCGATCCCAAGATATTTCCATCCCTATTTCACTACACAAATCTGCCGTTATTTCGACTTCTGTAATATTCGGAACGTTATGAAATGTACATTTTTTATCAGAAATTAGAGATGCAACTAGCATCTTTGTGATGGCATTTTTAGCCCCACTGGCAGTCACTTCTCCTATTAGTGGGATGCCGCCTTTTATTTTAAATATTTCCATGATACATCATTATATTGGGGGTAAAAACTTCATTTTATTATAAAAATTTTAACTGCGCAAGCAATCTATTTAATTAAATAACTCACCTTACACAAAAGGAGAAAATGTATATTTTGAACAATCTGAATTTTTTTTATTAGCTATAATGATGGAAATACAAAAAATCCATTATACTTTTATTGTAATATATGTTATCATTTATAATAAAAAAGGAGTTATATGATACGTATTAATCGTGATAAAGAATTGCTTAATCTGTATTCGCCAAAACCAAAAGATAATATTAGTTGTTTGCAGATAAATATATCTATTCATGACTTAAAAAAGTATTTCATTGATATTTACTTTGATGTTTACAATAGTAATAGTTTACTTGAAACAAAAGAAAGTATTATTGAAGGTCTCAGCGAATTCTTAAATGGGTACGATTATAATAACAATGATGTTTCAATTGGTCTTGTTGTAGGTTTTGTTGTAGGTTTTACTGAATCTCTTTTTAACGAATACAAAGAGAATTGTGTTAAAATTTTTGTTGAGTGTATTATTAAAAGTTTTAACAAATGTCATAAAAAATTCTTTCCTAAATTTTTTGCTGAAGACTTAATTAAGTATTTCACATTGAATATGTTGAAACGTAATGTAATTGATAAGAAATTTAATGAAAAATTTATTGAGCAATTTAATAAAATTATAAATAGTAAAATTGAGATTGATCAGATTGATCAGATTGATCAGATTGATCAGATTGATCAGATTGATCAGATTGATCAGATTGATCAGATTGATCAGATTGATCAGATTGATCAGATTGATCAGATTGATCAGA
>JAHFTJ010000051.1 GCA_023269435.1 Chlamydiota bacterium | reverse complement strand
AAAATCTTAGAAGGCGACGTGTTATGTACAATCACCACAGATAAATCTACCATAGAATGGGAGTCGCAAGAAAATGGATTTTTAAGAAAAATATTGATAAAAGATGGTGAAAAGGCGTTAGTAAACCAAGAAATAGCAATAATTTCACATTCATTAGATGAAAATGTAGTTTTATGCAAAACAGATAAAAAACAACGTGTGGTAGCTTCTCCACTTGCAAAAAAAATAGCAAAAGACAACGATATAGACCTCTCGTTAATTGTTGGCTCTGGTCCAAGAGGCCGTATTGTTTCAAAAGATTTGCAGTTAACAGAATTTCATCAAATTTCAACTATCAGTTATGAGGAAGAATTAACGCATATTAGAAAAATTATTGGAAATAAGTTATTATACTCTAAACAAAATATACCTCATTACTATGTAACGCAAGAAGTTATCGCAACAAAGATGGTAGATCTTCATAATCAGTTAAAAGAAATGAGAGTTAATATTACATTTAATGATCTCATAATACGAGCTGTTTCGCTAGCATTGAGAGAGCACCGTTCAATAAATAGTGGATTCAATTCAAAAAATAATAAAATTATACGCTTTAAGACAATAGACATATCTATAGCAGTTTCTACTTCAGATGGCATAATTACACCAATTATATTTAATGCCGATTGTAAAAATATAATTCAAATATCTAAAGAAGTTAGAGAATTAGCAAAAAAAGGCAAAGAAAATACTCTTTTACCTGAACAATATCAAGGGGGGTCATTTACTATCTCTAATTTGGGTATGTTTGGCGTAGAGTCATTTAATTCAATTATTAATTCACCGCAAGGGTCGGCTCTTGCAGTGGGAGTTATATCGGAGAAACCAATAGTTGTAAATGGAGTTATTTCACTTGGTAGTGTAATGCACTTAACGCTTTCATCAGACCATAGAGTAATAGATGGTGTAGATTCAGCTAAATTTTTATCTACTATTAAAAAATTTTTAGAAAATCCATCATTTTTAATTCTCTAAATTTAACTTATTTTAAATTATTATGCTTTGTTGTATAGTTGAATTTAATAAAGTTTATAGAGGAATAAAAATGACATTAAATGAAATATGCGTGCGCTTGTGCACTCCAATTATTTTTAATGAAAATGATGTTCACGTCATAAGATCGATTGCTTTAAGTATTATTCAATATATAGGCTGTATAATTGTGGCTGCAATTTATTTTCCAGTGTTAGCTATTAAATATTTATATAATATCATTCGTAATGATTTAACATCGGCAAACACGACAATTAAAAGTGATTTGAAAATAGAAAAAAAATTATTATTGTTTCCACGTGCATTTTACAGTTCTTTAAAAGAGAATCTACAAAAAAAACAAATCAACCCACAACAAATCAACCCACAAATCCATGTGAATAATGATATGACACTTGATGAATTGGAAATTCTTTTTGAAACAAGAGGTATTAAAAATAATTTTCTTATAATGAAAATTTTATCAGCTGAAATTGACACAACTCTTAAAGATTACGATCCACAGTTCGGCGTAATATTATTTTTAAAAATTTTCAATTATTTTAAAACTAATGGTAACGCTTTTCATTTAACAAAAAAAATATATGATGAAATAAATAATGAAACTAATTTAGGAAGGCCATTAAAACTAGAACAAATTGGCAAAGGTTTATTTGAAAATAATTATTATAATGACTATAACGAAATATTAAATAATTTTCATGACGAATTAAAAGAAAAAATCTGCGAATATAACAAATTTGATGAAAAATATAATGAAGTTGCAACCAATTATGCAAGAGAAGTAAAAAGGCATTTCACAACGATTCAAGATGAATTCATTTTTGAAAAAACAGAGTTTGATAAAAGATGTGAAAGATGCAAAAATTGATTGGAGGCGATTTTAGAGCCATCGACGGCGTTGGAAGAAGAAAAATGAGCAGATAGCTACGATTACTATGAAAATTATAATTATTGGAAAGGCGTAAGGGCTTTTTTCAAATGGCAATGAGACATTCATTCCGTATATACTTGATATTGTAGTAGGCAGATTTAAGATTATTGTTAACGCTGTGAGAAGACGAATAGTTTTGTTAAATTGATTAGTTATGATTATTTGAACAGAATTGCGTAGTGATGAGATTATTTTCAGAGAAAGCCGACACAAATCTTCAGCTTGATTTGCAGCTAAAAGGAGGTCTTCAAGTAGATCTTGGTCTTTTTCGTATAAAATTGTAAATTTTCCAGATAAAATTTCTTCTATAACTTCTTTTAAAGGTTGTAGTGAATTTAGGCACTGGTTTAAATTTTCTTCTTTTCTTGTTAAGTCTGTTATCTCTTCATCTGTCATTTTACTGACATCTTTGTCTTGGTTAATATTTATAACTTCTACGCGTATTCGCTTAATAACTTTTGTGTACTCTTGCACTATACGTAATAATATATGTATTAAGCACTTAGCCTTAGATTGTGTTGATAGATCTGAAGGCTCCGATAGTATTCTCTGTACAATAGGGCAGATTAGTGGACATATTGTGACGAAATAATCTCTAGATATTATAATTGTTAATGTGGCTGTATACATTCCAACTTCTAAGGCACCTGGAAACCTAGCGTAAACTACAAATACATCTTTTTCTATTTTCTCTATACGAGCTATCTCCATCATATCCAAAGAGTCTTGAATGTCATCCCAGTCTATATTTAAAATTTTAGATATTTCTTTTAAATCACTAGATGTTGCATTTTCAGCAACTATCCATGAATCAACAATTGGTTGAGGAATCGTATGAAATTTTTCGTCGGTTTTATGTTTAAAATAATTTAGATACATATTAGTTATTAGTAGTTGGATGCAACCTTTTCCAGTAAATTTATTTTTTTTTCTAACTCTTTTATTCTAGTTACATAGTTAGATAAATTTTTTAAATGAATTGTATTTTTATGCCAATCCTTAACTGCTAGCGCAGGAGACCCACCGTAAACACCTTTTTTGCAAATAGATTTTGATACACCACCGCGAGCTGTGATGATTACGCAGTCTGTTAGTTCTACGTTGTCGGCTAGCCCAGCTTGTCCTCCAAGCACTACATTTCTTCCAGTTTTTGTAGACCCTGCCACCCCAACCTGTGAAACAAACAAATTGTTTTCTCCAATTTGCGCGTTGTGCGCTATCATTACAAGATTGTCTATTTTTGTCCCTTTGCCAATTACTGTAGATTTAAATTTAGCTATGTCAATTGTTGTATTCGCCCCTATCTCAACATCATCTTCTAATATTACGTTGCCAAGATGTGTTATTTTGTGATGTTCACCATTTTCATCAGTTGTATAACCGAAGCCACATCCGCCTATTACAGCGCCACTTTCTACTATAACTCTATCTCCAATCTTGCACTTATTTCTTATTACACTGTTCGGATAGAAAATGCAATCTTTGCCTATAATTACATTTACACCAATAGTTACATGTGAAAAAATCGTGCAATTGTCTCCTATAACTACACCTTTATCTATAACTGTATAAGGGCCAATTGACACGTTATTTCCTATTTTTGCTGTTCGATGGATGATAGCTGTGTTGTCTATTCCATGAAAACCACTAATTTCCTCATTTTTAGATAGTATATCAATAATTTTTTGAAATGTTAGGAGTGGATTGTTTGAAATGAAAAAATTTTTGTTAGGCAATATTTCAGTAAATCTATCTATACATATAGCCCCAGCTTGTGTAACAGATAGTAGTTGCTTATATTTTGCATTGTTAAAAAAAGTTACATCTAAACTAGAAGCGCTAGAGAGTTCATTTACGCCGCTAACATAGTAGTTATTGTTGCCAACGAGCTCGCTACCTGTTTTTTCTGCGAGCTCTTTTAAAGTGATAAATTGATCTTTACTCATTTTTTAGAATCGTTAGAATTAGCAGGTTCTGTAAGTTTAGGTGAAGATGCGGCATCTTTAGTTTGTTTTTCTTTATCAAATTTTTTATCCATTTCAACAATAGTGCTATCTGTTATATCTAAACTTGGAATTGTGTAAAAAACAGCTTCTTTATTTATCACTAAAGATAATTTTTTCTTATGGGCAATAGTTTCAGATGCTTTTGATATCTCTTCAGCAAGATTCTGCATTAGTTTCATATTAGATTGTTGCATAAATTGATAATATTGAGATTGATATCTATTTAACTCTCCGCTTAAAGCTTGACATTTTTCTTTTAAGCTTTGCTCAGCTTCTGGACTTAACGAGTCTAAAATATCTTGATTTTGTAATTGATTAACGGCATCTTGAAGTTGAGATTCTATATCCCCTACAGCTTTTCCCATTTGATTTTTAAGCGACTCGAAATTATCTGTTTCAAATTTACCATATTTAGATTGCATAACACATTTTGTGAAGTCTACAACACCAAAATTTAGACTACATTCAGCGGCAAATATCTTACCGTTACTCGCTATAGCTAAAGTTGTCGCACCAACAAGTAGTATTTTTTTAAAATTAATCATTATATCTCCTAATTTTTTTAGTTAAAATTAACCAGCCATACTAAAGAAAACAGTTTGAACTTGTGATTTGTGATCTCGATTTAATGGAAATCCTAACCCCACTACAAATGGGAGCTGTTTTCCGATATCTATTCTAGCGCCAAATCCGACACTTGTTTTTATCCTTCCAATGCGCCATTTGTCCATAGAAATCGATCCTGCATCAAAAAATACAAATGCATCTAGCGGTTTAAATATATTGTGAAGATATTCTATAGATACAAGTGTAGATGATATGCCACCAGATGGGTCATCTATATCGCCTCCAATTTTTGGTCCAATTTTTCCAGGTCCGTAACCGCGTACTGTAGATTCACCGCCTAAAAAAAATCTCTCAGTTAATGGTATATCTAAACCTGAACCAATTAAAAGTGGATTGATAAATTTAAAATCACAACGCAATTTTAACGTTCCTTGGTCTAATATTCGATTATAAAAAGAGTTTAACCATCCTGATTTTAAAAATGGGAAATCACTTTTAATATCTGAGTCCCTTATTAATGCAGCCAATTCACATTCTGCATTTGATTTAATACCTCTGCGAGGTTTGAATGTGTTGTCTGTCGAATCATAACCTAAAGTTAGTGCAATTCCACTTGTTACACCACTATTTAGCCTTTCGCTTCTAGCCAAGTCTAATAGACTTTTAGGAAGTTTCGTTTGCTCATCTTCTAATCGTTTACGTTCATTTTCTGAGAGTTTATCTTCTAATTTTTTATTTTTAATAGGGTTTATTTTTATAACTGAATTTTTTATCCTATATCTGAAGCCATATGTAAAATAAGGTGAAACTGGATATTTTGCGCTAACAGCGCCACCAAGAGTGTTTAAACTGTAGTTTCTTGACAACACGCTGCTTACCCCATAGTTGAATTCTAACCCAACTCTCCATAAGCTGTTATTAAAATAAGGTTCTAACCATGTAGTCGATATATTTTTATCCCTAGCCCCTATTTGGCCTCTTATTTGTAAAAATTGACCCCCGCCCCTAACTGCGCGAGGACCTTCGCTAAATAATTGAGTCAAACCAGCCATATTAAAATTATTTTCTACTATGTCAATACCGCCAAAAATATTATCAGTAGAACTGAATCCGGCAAAAAGACCAATATTACCTGTAGATACTTCATTAACCTCTATCATAACATCGCAATACTCAGATGAATTTATAGGATTCTCTTCGCATTTTACAGGGTATACGTTTACGTTTTTGAAATAACCGGTAGATCTTAATTTATTTTGTGTTGATTTTATTTTAGTAGAATTGAATACATCCCCGGGCTCTATGTCTATGTTATTATAGATTACGTTTTTTGTTGTATAATAGTTTCCTGTTAACATTACTAAACCAACTCTATATTGCCCAGACTCTTCAACTGAAAAATTTATGTCGTAAGTGCGAGAATCTTGATTTAGATTAAGCGTGTAGTCTACGTTTGTGTTTATGTATCCATCTTTTGTATATAATTCTTTTATTTTTTCTTGAGTCTCTCTGATTTTGTCTATGGAAAAAGTGTCGCCATGTTTTATGTTGATCGCTTTTTGCAAATTATCTTCACTTAAAATGTCATATCCTGAAAAGGAAATATTATTTATGTGATATTTTTGCCCACGATTTAATTTGATTATCAATACTAATTTATCATTGTCAATTTTTTGTACACTCATATCTACATTAGCGTCAACATATCCAAGATTTTGCATATATTGTACAATCGATTGAATGTCTTGATCGAATTCTTCTTCTTTAATAATACCCGATCCTGTAATCCAACTTGTTAACGAGTTGAATTTGCGTATTCGTATTACGTTCATTATGTTCTTTTTTTCTCTTTTCGTGAATCCATCGAAAATAATATCACTTACATATCCTTTAAACCCTTGTTTTATATTTATTTGTACAATTACACTGTTTGAATTGGAGACGTTTTCTATCAAATATGATACATCTACTTTAAAATATCCTTTTTTAATATAAAAATTTCTGATTTTGTGTATAGCTTTGTAAAAATCTTCACGGTTATATTGCATGCCTGAATGTATTTCTGCTGCATTTAATAATATTTTTTTTCTTCTAGAAGATGATATTCCGTTTATTATAATGCGATCTATTGTTGGACGTTTTTTTATATCTAAAAGAATTAATAATTCATTATTTTCTACTTAATATGTGGTTCAACCCATTCGTATTCGTCTGATAAA
>JAHFTJ010000050.1 GCA_023269435.1 Chlamydiota bacterium | reverse complement strand
TTGTTTATTAATTTACTCATTTCGAGTAGACTTTAAACAATCATCTCTAGACATTCTTGCCTGTTGCCAGTAGTGTAAGACCCTGGATGAAAATTTAAGTAATTAATTTCAAGAAGATGACAACGCTCAAGTTCTTCTTTGAAAGCTTGTAGACTTTTATTTAATAAATCGTGATTGGGTGATCCTAAATTTATTAAATAACCACTATGACTTATAACCGTTGTTATTTGAAACTTTTTTCTAACAGCTTTCCATTCTTCTACCTCTTGTTCAGATATTTTCCGCCCAACCCAAGTTTTTTGATTAGATGTAAATATTTGAATAGTATTGGCTCCAATGTTATGACCTTCTATAAGAGCATTAAAGGAGCCGCCAGATGCAGAAGTATGCGCCCCTATAAGGGGCTCTTTTTTTATTTGGTTCATTTAATCACATTTATATACTATGTGCTAAATATTCGCAAACTACAGCTACATTCACAGGAATAGGAAGAGGTATTTGATCTAAATGAGGCGATGATAACATTTCGCCACTCATTTTAGGAGCATTTAAACTTAAGTATTCTGGAACATTCATCGATGCTCTTTCTAAACTTTGTTTTATAAAATTGTTATTTTTAGCTTTTTCTTTTAGTGAGATTATCATTCCAGGTTTAACTTGAAATGAACGTATATCAATTTTTTTACCATCAACTAAAATATTTCCATGTGAAACTAATTGTTGAGCGTGAAAAATCGTTAACGCCAACTTTAAGCGATATACAATAATATCTAATCTAGATTCTAGTTGTTGCATAAACAAATCTTGTGTGTTTTGTTTGTTGCTTACAGCTGTTTTGTAATATTTAGCTAATTGATGTTGCGATATCATGCCAAAACAAGCTCTCAATTTTTGTTTTTCTTCTAGTTGCACCCCATAATCTGATTTCTTTTTTCTTTTAGTCCCATGTTGCCCTGGTGGGTGTGGTTTGTGTAATAATGGATTTCTTGAACGTCCAAATATATTAGCTCCAAAACGTCTTGCTATACGATTTTTTGGTCCCCTGTATCTTGCCATAACTCTCCTGTTAATATATTCACAAAAATTCATCTAATTCAAGTGGTGAATATTAGATTTGTGAATAAGGACAGTATTATACAGTAAATACTATTTTTTCACAACCAACATTTTTTACTTTGTTTAAAATTAAATATAATAAGTGTTTTTTAAAAAAATGCAACTTTTCAAGTTAAGTGTGAAAAGTTGCGATTTTACTGTACTAATTGTGTTGTATTGATAGAATTGCTTCTTGACGATTCATGAGTTGTTCATATTTATTTTTGTTAACTCTTTCATTTTCAAAATACCAGGTTGTTTTAGCACTGCGATCACAATATACGATAGACGGACCGTGTTTAACGCCATTTTTATATTGCGTCTCTTCTACGATTATTTCACCATCTACGAAGTGTCTCTCTACTCCATCCTTAAGACCATTTTTATAAATAGATTCTTGATATTTGTATCCATTCTGATAATAAGTACATAATCCGTGTTTTTCTCCTTTATGCAAATGCTCAACAGATATTGGCTCACCTGTCATTTCAAATATCTTTTTTTCTCCATCTTCCAATCCATTGTTATAAAATGTAGTTGTGTGTGGATAATTGTTTTGATAGTAGGTCTCTGTATACGTGATTGCATTATTTACAAATATATCTTTAGAAAGCATATCTCCACTTTGATTGCGAGATACCCTGTCGCCATTGCCATTATCAATTTTAGAATCTACTTCATTAGATATTGTGTAGTATTGTCCATTTATTAAAATGTCATCTTTATATTCTTCTTTACATCTTGGGGATCCTGTTTGATACCAAGTAGTTACTAATATATGAGTTGGTGAGATAAATATTTCTTCATTTTGAGGCACCCCTCTAATGTTGTATGTTACTCGTTTTACTATTTTTCCACGTTCATACGTCTCTTGTTTCTCTATTGTTTGACTATGTGGAAATGACTCAGTTCTATATCCGTGCAATAGACTGTCTTCGTAAGACTCCACTATAGTTTTGCCATCCTTCAACATGGTCAATACTTGTCCAGGATATTTTGCAGTTTGCCATTCGTCACTTGATACGTCGTATCCATATTTGTGTACGTATCGTCTAGAGATAACATTTTTTTGACTATTGTTGTAATTACATCCGACCATAGCTAAGCTAATTAATGTAAGAATTAACGAATTTTTATATTGCATGAAAAACCTCAAAATATATTTAGATCAAATTCTGAGCATCGCATAAACTACTATTCTTTTCAATGAAAAAATTTATACACAAATGAAGTCAAAAGCCAACTTTTGAGTTTTTTTGTGTATAATATTAATTGCTTAACGAACTTAGAGCTTTTAATATTTTTTGATGGGCATTCTCTACTGATTGCATGTCGATTGTTTTGTTGTCATCACGATATGTGAATCTGATAGTGACATTTTTGTTGTTGAGTCCAATCTCTTCGCTTACATATACATCTATTAATTCTATTTTCTTTAAAAGAGAGCACTCTTCACTCTCTATTATTTTTAATATTGCTGCTGCAGGTTTTTTTCTTTTTATTGTAATGGTGCAGTCGCGTTGAGAAAATGGAAATTTTGGTAATTCTTTGAATATCGCTTTCTTTGGCTTTATTTTCTGCAATTCATGAATATTAATTTCAGCAAAAAGAACTCTTTTTTTTATATTTAATTTTCTTACTAACATTGGATCTATTTCTCCTAATACACCAACAACTTCATCATCTATTAAAAGAGAAGCTTGTCGTCCGCGATGAAATGTTTGAAATGATGATGACTCAAAATTACTCTCTGTGATAAGTAATGAAGAAATTAAATTTTCTATAACTCCTTTCACATCGTAAAAATCTACTTCTTTACATTTTTCACTCCAATGGCGTGGTCTTTTTTGACCACACATAATTATTCCTAATACCATTTTTTCTTCATAACCGGTGTATTCTTTAAAATGTACTGCACCAATTTCAAAGGCGCTTATATCATTGATTCCTTGATTTTGGTTGTGGGTAACAACTTGTAGCAATCCAGGAAGTAGCGACGGCCTTAAAATAGATTGATCTTCTGATTTAGCGTACATTACTTCTATGTATTCTGGATTAAACATTCCATGTTCTATTTCTAAATCACATTGTGATTTACTTATTAAATTGCATGTTAGTAATTCTTGTAATCCATTTGCTATGAGGCGCGAGCGTATTTGCTTTGTTAGTACATAAGTTGGATGGTCTGATACTTTTGAATTTATGTGATATGACATTTTTTTTTCAATGTTATTGTAACCATAAACCCTTGCTACCTCCTCTATAATGTCAACTTCATTTTTTACGTCATTTCGCCAGCTAGGTATTTTTAATTGACATGTATCTATTTTATCTGAAGAAATTGTAAAACCTAAGCGAATTAAATATGATTCAACTTCACTAAGGCTGAATGTCCCACCTAAAAGAGAGTTAATTTTAGATAAACGACACGTTAAAAAATGAGGTCTATATGGTTTTGGCGTGTTCTCAACCACCCCTTTTAGTATTCTTCCGCCAGCTAATTTTTGGATAATATTACACGCCATATCAAGTGCTAGTTGTAATCCTGATGGATCTATCCCATTTTCTAATCTAGCTGATGATTCAGTTCTTAAACCTAGACGTCTACTTGTTTTTCTTATGCTTTTTCCATTAAATTGAGCGGCCTCTATTAATATTGTGTGAGTTGATTCAGAGATACAACTATTTTTTAATCCCATAATTCCAGCTATAGCAATTGGTACATCTTCATCACAAATTAAAGTGTCATTTGAAGTTAATGTCCTTTCGATATTATCTAGCGTTATAACTTCTTCTAAATTTTTAGCTTGTCTTATTACGATGTTCATTTCAGGAAGTTTGTCATAATCAAATGCGTGCAGCGGTTGACCAAGTTCATGCATTACAAGATTTGTAATGTCTACTACATTGTTGACGCTTGTGTAGCCAGCTTTTTCTAAAAGTGATCTTATCCATTGCGGAGATGCTTCAATCTCGACTCCTTGAATTATTCTACACATGTACTGATAACAATTTTCAGGATTGTTATTTGTTATAGTTATTTTTGATGAAGTTAAATTATCTTGATCTTCATTTACATTGTACTGTGGGATTGACATTGGAATGTTAAGTTGAGCTGATAGTTCCCTTGCTACTCCGATAATGCTTCGCGCATGACCAAAATTAGGCGTTAATGTTATGTCAAAAATAGGGTCTTTCAGTTGATTTGAAAGATCGTCGCCAACTATAGTATCATTACTAATAATCATAACTTTATTGGATGTATTGCAGCATGCATTTGAAATGCCAAGATCTCTTTCTGTGCATAAAATTCCAGTTGTCTCTACCCCATTTATTTTTTTCTTGCTAATTACAATTGCATTATTATTTTCATCTAAAATTGTCGATCCAATGAGAGCAAGAGGTGCATAAGTATTTTTTACTAAAGTAAAATCATCTGTAATTATTTGATGTTGTCTTTCGCCATCAAAAACTATCGCTATTTGTAAATCTACTGTTTTTGGATGTGAAATAATGTCTACAATTTTTGCTACTATTACAGATTTAAATTGAAATTTACTTACCTCTATTTTTTCAACTTCTAAACCTGCAAGGGTTAACAAATTTCCTATTTTTTCTGGTGATTGAGAAATTGTTAGATATTTCTTTAACCAAGAGAGTGGCACTTTCATTCAAATAGTTTAAATGATGTAAATATTAATCGCCAGAAAAAATCGTTGAACTTTTATTCCTGACAAATAAAGATTATCTAATATATGTTATTACTTGACTGTTAATTTTTTTAAGGTTAGGGTATGAATCTTCAAGCGTTAGGAAACCCTTGGGTTAAGAAAATTCGTCTATTGAGCGCTTTATTATTGGTTAGCATTTCATTTAATGTCGCTCTATTAACGTCGTTAATATATCTATCAATCGATAAAGGTAGTTCGATTGAAAAAATTGGTTCGCAACCTACTAAAAAAATTTCTTTTACAAATAGTGAAGTTTTGAGTAGGTATTTGAATATGTCTTTTAATGAATTGGTTGTAGAATTGAAAGATGAGTCATTATTGCAAGATGGATACACTAAGAGAGATTTAGCGCTGGCATGTATTGTGAATTATTATTTTTTTGATATAGATCAATCATTATCAGGAACGTCATTACAGAAAAGAAGATTAACATTTGTACATAAAGATGGACGGGAGATTTTTGATTTAGATTTATTTCCAGGCTTGTCTGACATTGATTATAAAAGAATTTTGTCATTTATAAGTTTACATCAATATCCATTTACATCAGAGGGTTTGTTCAATGAATTAAAAAACGGTAAAAATAAGGAGGATGCGTTGATTGAATCCTTTTTAACAACATCAGAATTTTATTTTATATTTACTATGTTTAACAGGTGGGGTGAGAAGTTTTCGAAGGAAAAAATATTAGATATGTTGTTAGATGGATCGTGGTCATTGATTAAACAATTTATCTCAAATAAAAATGTAAAATTCGAAATAGATAGTATCAGAGAGTTGTTAACAGAATATATTAAAATAGGATCTAAAAATGGAGCGTATATTTGGATTTTATTGGAAAGTGATTATGTTTTACATAAAACTGAAGATGTCATTTTGAATGACTTGATATGTGCAATTTCAGAGAATAGTGAGTTGATAACGTTATTTTTAAAAAAAGTTCTCATTAGTATTAGAAGTGATCAGATTCGCAAGAGCGCAGCGATCAAATTGTATTCGTTAGAAGGAGGGGAGTCTACATTGCCCAATCCATACGATCATGCCATTGTAATTAAGCATTTTCTCCCTTCAATTCTTAAACAAAATGATATAGCTTCAGATTGTAATGTAATTAATTATATTGTGCAGAACGGCGATAGTCTTTGGAAAATAGCAAAAAAATATGAAGTTAGTATTGAGTCTATAAGAAAGTTAAATAGTTTGAAGGATGATAAATTAAAGGTTGGTCAGAGATTGGTTATTAAAAAATTTGCCGATTAAATTTTTTTTATTGATTTTAAGTTAACTAATAATTTAAGTTGGTAACTTATGAAGAATTTTTTACTTTGTTTGATTTTTATTTGTTGTTGTGCAATCAATTTAGTGAGTTTTGATGCTTTACTAGAGCTCGATGCGCAAATTGCCAGAAGAGCCAATGTAAATATAGTTAAAAATTTTAATAAAATTCAATTGGATAGGGAGTTTAGTGAATTTGGATACGTCTATTTGGAGGGAATTGTTGTAGATATAGAGTATAACGATGCTACACCTTTTGCGGTTAAGTTTTATCGTCCACAAAATTTCGGTGAAGATCAAAAACTTAATTACTCAATGGTTAATAAAGACAATGAAGAGATCGGTTTTTTTTTAAGAAATTCTCTCTCTAACGAAGTCTATTCTGTAGGTTCAACGTTAATAAAAATGGATGCAATTAAAGAGCCGTATTTTGGACATTTTGTTTTTGATTTTGTTATTCCAGAGTTTTCTCGGGAAATTAACCTTGCCACCTCTTATAGCGGAAAATTAGGTATTACAATAGTTGATTTATGATAAAAAGGTATGATGATGAAATTTTTTAATGATAAATTGTGTTTTTTTCTCTCTGTGTTATTTATATTTGGTTTTAATTGCGTTAGTCAACTACACGCGTTTAAAGTAAATCCAATGAATTTGGAATTAAAACCGAGCAAGCCTCAAGGTTTTTTTACAGTTGTAAACAACACAACTTCAGAAGAAGTCGTCCTTGCTTATGCTAAACATAGATATTTG
>JAHFTJ010000010.1 GCA_023269435.1 Chlamydiota bacterium | reverse complement strand
CTGAACTGTGATGCCATGTTTTGACCTCCAATAATTGTAAAACATTTATCACAAGTTTACGAAATCTTATTTTTAAATGCTCCTAAAAAAGGGCCTTGTAGAGGTTAGCGGGAATCGCTGAGAAAAAATAGATTTTTTTCATAAAAATTATCACATTAACAAAGATGAATTTGAAAAAAATATGGATTATTCTTTACTTATTATGAATAAATATATCGAGTTAGTAGGTTGTGTGGTAGAAGGCATTCGCTCAGAAAATGTGTATGACAATATAAAATTTTCAAAATTAAAAATACAATCTAGTCGAAAAGTTGCAGAAGATGCTCTTGCTCTTGCTTTTGATAATTTAAATAAAGATCGTAAAAAATTATTAGATTGTATGTCAAGCATTATCTTTAATGAAATTATTTTTCTGAATGAAACCGTAGAAAGGATTGATAAAGATATCGATGAACTTAAAAGCGTATTTGAATTACAAACTTGCACATTAACAGATATCGAAGTTGTTGATGGAGAAGCGCACAATTGTGGTCGTATGATTTGTATATTAACGTTCGATATTGGTGATGGTAAATTCAAAAAAATAGTGTATAAACCAAAACCTATTGAAAGAGATTTTATAATTAATGGCAAAAACAATAGTATTTGTGATGCAAATGGATTGCAAACATTGACGATGTTGGTTAAAGATGACTATGGATATATTGAATTTGTAGAACATTGCAAAGAGTTTAATGAAAAAAATGATAAAGATACTGAAGATGCTTTACTTTACAAATTGGCTAAATTGGATGTTTTATTTAATAAAACATGTACAGGCGATATGCACAAAGAAAATATAATTGTTACCAACTGTAATGGAGCGTTATCTTTTGTCGCTATAGATAGTGAAGTGTTTTCGTACGCGCAGGTTATTGGATATCAAGTTACTCAATTTAATAAATATTTTAACTTTCAAACTACTAGATGTAGTGAATATATGTTTTCTGAAAAGTTTAAAGAGTGTAACAATGATAAATCAATATATAACTCAAAATTAGCGGAAAAAGAAAGATTTGAATTACTTAAAGCAAAAATATCAGAAATTGAAGAAAAAAAAGATTTTAAAATAGAAGATAGCCAAATGCGAAGATTACTTGGAGCAAAAAATAGAATAGTGCCTATAGGGACTCAGATGTTATGTGATTTAAAAGACCGATATTTAAAAGACATAGATAAATTGGATGAAGTTGTTGATGAATGTGTTAGGGGTTTGAAATTTTCGTTATCTGAGATTATGACAAGTTGTTTTTCTAAAGATCAAGAAAAAATTATCGAGAAATGTATAAAATATGACTTTATGAGTGGAAGAGAGTGCATACCTTTTTTTCTATATCAATATGAAAAGGGAATGTATTATAATAGCACAAGGTTTGAAAATTTTTCTGTAATTAAAAACAAACTATAGAAGAATGCTATGCCATGCGACACCAACAGTCAGTAAGATGGTCGTTGACTATTCCAATAGCTTGCATGTAAGCGTAAATAATTGTTTTGCCAACAAAGGTCATGCCGCGATTTTTTAAATCGTTTGAAATTATACTGCTTTCAGTAGTTGTAATCGGAATATCAACAAATTGCTTCCAATTATTGATTATTGGCTCTCCATCGGTAAAATGCCAAATATATTTATCAAAAGAACCAAATTCATTTTGAATTTTCAGAAATATATTGGCATTTTTATGTACTGAATAAATTTTTAATTTATTACGAATAATTTCTTTATTTTGGATTAAAAGATCTAATTCTTTATAGTTCATGGTTGCAACTTTAAGTGGATCAAAATAATGAAACGCTTTTTGGTACCCTTTGCGTCTTTTAAGGATAGTTTCCCAGCTCAATCCTGCCTGAGCCCCTTCAAGAGTTAACATTTCAAATAAGTTATTGTCATTATGTAGAGGAATCCCCCATTCGTAATCGTGATATTCCGCATATAAATTTTTGCCTGGATCACCGCCGAAGCAGCGTTTTTTCCCATCTTGACATAATAAAGACATTAAACTCTCTTTTCACACCAAACTTTTTATAAAAAATTATATACTATATCGTAATTAATGTCAATGGATTTATTACAACACATTGAGTTGTGTCTATTTCTATTTTTCGCTAACACAGATTTTTCATTATTTTTTTGGATGAATATTTATTAACAATGAAGTAATATAATTTATATGTTTAAGACACTTACTGAAAAATTTAGAAATTTAACTTTACATTTTTCTGGAAACAAAAAACTTACAGATACCAATATTGCTGATGCTATTAGAGATGTTAGATTAGCATTGTTGGATGCTGATGTTAATTATTCTATCGTTAGTTCTTTTATAAAAGAGATAAAAGAAAAGTCTATTGGTTTGGAAAAAATTAAAAATGTCGATCCTGGCGATCAGTTTATAAAGATAGTTCATGGAGAGCTGGTATCTTTGATGGGTGGAAGCGAGTCAGATATTAATCTGAGATCAGGTTTGACAAAAATTATACTGTGTGGGTTGCAAGGGTCTGGAAAGACTACTAGCGCTGCAAAGATAGCTCTTTATTTAAAGAAAAAATTTAACAAAAAACCACTCCTTGTGTCGTTAGATTTACAACGCGCTGCCGCTGTAGAACAATTGCGTATATTAGCAAAGCAGATAGGTGTAGGGTTTTTTTCATTAGAAAATCCGAAAAGTCCCTTAGAAATTGCAAAATCAGCACTTAAAGAAGATGGATATGATGTTCATATTTTTGACACTGCAGGGAGGTTGCACATTGATGATGAGTTGATGAATGAATTAGATGCTTTAAAAAATATAATTAATCCACATGAAACATATTTTGTTGCTAACAGTGCATCTGGACAGGATGCAGTAAAAGTTGCCAAAGAATTTGATAGGAGACTTAATATTACAGGCTCTATTTTAACTATGTTGGACGGCTCTTCTAGAGCTGGCGCTGCGCTGTCAATTGGAAAGGCCACTGATAAACCTCTTGTTTTTGAAGGGGTCGGTGAAAAGATTGATGAATTTCAGCTTTTTAACCCTACATCTATGGCAGATCGAATATTGGGAATGGGAGATGTAATAAATTTTGTAAAAAAGGCTGAAGAGCAATTTTCTGACGAAGAGAGTAAGATGTTAGAAAAGAAAATAATGAGTGCTACTTTTACTTTTGATGACTATTTGAAAACAGTTGGAGGTATTAAGAAAATGGGGTCTATGAAAAGCCTTATTAAGATGATGCCTGGTGTCGGCGATTCTTTTGATATTGACGGATTTGAAAATAGTTTTAATAAATCAGAAGCTATAATATTTTCTATGACTATAAGAGAGAGACAGTGTTTAGATGAAATAATCCCAAGTCGCAAAAAACGTATTGCTAAAGGGAGCGGAAATAGTCTTGAAGAGGTAAATCGTATGTTAAAAGGTTTTAAAGAGCTAAAACTAGCGAAGAAGCACATGTCTAAAATAAAAGATCAATTTAAAAAAAATAATTCATTTTTTTCAAAATAACTATTAACGATAAATTTTTATCGTTTTTTTCTTTGCATTATGATATCATCTTTTATCATTAATAGTTTTATGGAGCGAGAGTTTATGTGTTTGATGTTGAGGTTGCGTCAGCAAGGACGTAGAAATCGAAGAGTGTTTAGATTGGTAGTTACCGATGGAAGAACACGTCGTGATGGTAAGTACATAGAAAGTGTTGGATATTATAATCCACACGCTGAAGATGGATGTAAGGTTGATAAAGAAAGAGTTGCGCATTGGCTTGGATTAGGAGCGCAACCAACCGACAAGATGAGAGCAATTTTGAAAAGAAAATGTCCTGATGTTTTGGTTGCTAAGGCATAAATAATTTGGATATAGATATACTTTCATTATTTCCTGAGTATTTTGAAGGTCCATTTTCTTGTAGTATGATAAAACGAGCGGCTGAAAAATTACTTGTTAATATACAGCTTGTAGATATTAGAAGTTTTGCAAAAGATCGTCATAGCACTGTAGATGATAGACCGTATGGCGGTGGCCCTGGGATGATTTTAAAGGTTGGACCTATCGTTGATGCAATCCGTTCGCTAAGACGTGAACGATCTCATGTGATTTATTTGTCGCCGCAAGGTCGGTTGTTGGATGCTATAACTTGTGAAAGTATGGCTCTATCTTATGAGCATTTGATATTGTTGTGTGGACATTATGAAGGAATTGACGAGAGAGCAATAAATCTTGAGGTAGATGAAGAAATAAGCATTGGAAATTATGTGTTAACTAGCGGTTGCCCTGCGGCAATAGTTTTTGTAGATGCTATATCACGTTTTATTCCTGGTGTAATAGGTAATAGTGAAGCTGTGTATAAAGATTCATTTCATGTGAAAGAGGGATTTGATAATCCTCACTATACAAGACCTGCAGAATTTGAAGGGTTGGTGGTTCCAGACGTCCTCGTTGGAGGTAATCATATGAAAATTGAAGCATGGAGAAAAGAAAAGGCGTTGGCAAAAAGAAATAGCACCAATCAACAATAAATAGCTATTATAGAAGGAGAAGTGAATGATGCATAAATTAATAGATATCATAGAGAAAGAATATATTAATGATAAAATTTATAATTTTAAAGTTGGCGATAATGTGAAAGTTCATATCAGTATAATTGAAGGCGAAAAAGAGCGCGTTCAAATGTTTAATGGAATTGTAATTGGACGTAGAGGGAGCGGTCTTTCCGAAACATTTACAGTTAGTAGAGTTTCATTTGGTTATGCACATGAAAAAACGTTTACATTGTATAGTCCACATGTTGTTAAAATTGAAGTTGTAAGAGAAGGCGATGTTAGAAGAGCTAAGTTAAACTATATTCGTGGGCAAGTTGGTAAAAAATCAAAAGTTAAATGTGTTAAATTTAGCAGTAAAAAATTGTCTAATATTAATGTAGATAATGAAGATTTAAATTTAAAAAATGACTCAGAAGAATTAAGCTAAAAATAATGAGTCAGTTATTGCCAAAAGTAAAAATTGGAAATATTTTTGTAGTTAGTGCTCCATCTGGAAGTGGTAAATCGACATTGGTGAATGTGTTAGTTAGTAAATTTCCCGAACGAATTTGTCGCTCCATTTCTTGCACTACGCGCCCACCAAGAGATGGAGAACGTGATGGTATAGACTACTATTTTTTAGATGAAAAAGAATTTGAAACTCGTAAAAAGAGTGGAGATTTTTTAGAAAGTGCTAACATATATGGCTACGAGTACGGAACACTTAAAAATACGGTATCTGAGTTGCAAAATTGTGGTAAAGATGTCATTTTAGTAATAGATGTTCAGGGCGCAGCAATATTAAGAAAAAAAATAGATGCAATTTATATTTTTATAATGACCCCTTCTCAAGAAGAGTTAAACATAAGAATAAAAAATAGAGGCAAAGATAAGCTTGAGATGATTGAGAAGCGTTTAAGGAGAGGGGGAGAGGAATTAAATGAGCGTTTTCATTACGATTACATCTTAGTAAATGATAGTAAAACAGTCGCATGCAGGATATTGGAAAGTATTATAATTGCAGAAAATCATAAAAATAAAGCATTGGAAAAGTATGAGTAAAGATAAGTTTAAAAAATGTTTAACTAACGAATACATAACTAAATATTATAAAAATAATTTCACTTTAGCACTCGATGTTATTGAAAGAGCTAGAAAAATTGTAAATTCTGGAAAAGAATTTAATCTTCAGGATTTATTAGAAAAAATGAGCGATGAATGCGCTAATAAAAAAGAGTCGATAGAATAAAAAGTTTATAGAAGGTAACAATGAATGGAAGAGTCTTAATAACATCTGCATTGCCATATGCAAATGGACAGTTACATTTTGGACATATGGCTGGCGCTTATTTACCGGCTGATTGTTTTGCAAGGTTTAAAAGATTAAAGCAAAACGATGTATTGTTTATTTCAGGCTCAGACGAATACGGCATTGCTATTACTCTTAGTGCAGAATTAGCAGGAAGAACTCCAAAAGAACAAGTAGATTATTTTCATAAAGAAAATGTAGATCTTTTTAAAAAATTAAATATTTCGTTTGATCATTATTCTCGTACAACGTGTAAAAAACATGCCCCTCTGGTCCAAGATTTTTTTTTAACATTGTTGAAAAACGGATACATAGAAGAGAAAATTGTTGAACAATTGTATTCAGAGGAAGAGGGGAGATTTTTAGCAGATAGGTATGTTATTGGAATTTGTCCAAAATGTGGATTTGAAGAGGCTAGGGGAGATGAGTGCACAAAATGCGGAGGTAATTACGAAGCTACAGATTTAAAATTTCCAAAATCAAAACTTACTAAATCAAATTTAACGCTAAAAAAGACAAAACATTGGTTTTTTAAATGTAATCTTTTTAAAGATAAACTTATTAAGTTTTTGGAGAAAAAAGATTGGAGGCCAAATGTAACCAATTTTGTAAAACCGTATATAGATGAGTTTCACGAACGTTGTATTACAAGAGATTTAGAATGGGGTGTGCCACTCCCGATTGATGGAGCACACGGTAAAGTGTTGTATGTTTGGTTTGATGCTCCGATAGGATATATATCTGCAACTCAGGAATGGGCAGAGAATATTGGGGAAGTAGACGCTTGGAAAAAATATTGGTTGGACCCAGAGACAAAATATGTTCAATTTATAGGTAAAGATAATATTGTATTTCATGCTATGATTTTTCCTGCAATGGTAATGGGGCAAGATATAAATTATAATATTGTAGATAATTTAGAGGCTAATGAGTTTTTAACTATTGAAGGTAAACGGTTTAGTAAATCTACAGGTTGGAATATAGATTTAAAGGATTTTTTAACTAGATATACCTCGGATACATTACGTTATACATTAGCGGCCAATGCTCCAGAAAATCAAGACTCCGAGTTTACATTTAAAGATTTTCAGATGAGAGTAAACAATGAATTGGTTGGTAAGCTTGGCAATTTTATACATAGGACACTCACTTTTATAATAGACAGAATGGAGCAAAAAATTCCAGAATGTCACGACTTTTCAAGTGATGACGATGATTTTTTAGACGCAATACGATTAAAACTTGAAGAAGCCGAAGAATCTTTTGAAAATTGTCGATTAAGAAAAGCTGCACTTTCCCTAATCGAGTTGTCATCAGCAGCAAATGCATATTTTGATTTGAAAAAACCGTGGAATTTATTAAAAGATAAAGAGAGTAAAAAAGAATTAGAAACAACAATGTATTGTTGCCTAACAGCTATTAAGGCGATAGCATTGATAGCTTCTCCAATAATACCTGAAAGTGCAGACAAAATATGGAAAATGCTTGGGTTTGCAGGTTCAATATCAACGCAAAGTTGGGATGTAGTTATTGGTAATGATCTTATTCCAGGAAAAAACCTCCCGCATCCAAAAATTCTATTCAGTAAAATAGACGATGAAGCTATTCAATGTGAAATATCTAAATTGACAAACATGAAAACACCGATAACACATGCTAATTTAAAAGAGATTATTTCTATTGATGATTTTTCAAAGTTAGATTTGAGAGTAGGTAGAATAGAAAAAGCAGAAACTATTCAGAAAAGCAAAAAGCTCCTTAAATTGATTGTCGATTTAGGTTTTGAGAAAAGGACGATTCTTTCTGGCATAGCTCAGAGTTATGAAAACCCAGAAGAGTTAATTGGAAAACGAGTAATCGTAGTAGCGAATCTAAAGAAAATAAAATTGATGGGAATAGAGAGTGAAGGGATGATTTTAGCCGCTTCATTTGAAAATTTCTTAGAGTTGCCATCTATAAAAGATGCCCCCGAAGGGACTCAAATTAGTTGAGTTTTATAGTGTGTTCATTTAACTTTGAATTGACGCTATGCCATGCGGTATCCCCTTCCAATGCAACTTATCACGTAACGTTGAGAAGAAAGTGTGTTTTTTGTAGTAACTTATCAGTTTGAATTTTTTTTGACTTGAGAAAATTTTTATAGTTTGATTTGGATGTATAATGAAGTTATCTATGCCGTCTATTGTCATTTCTGCTGTAGATTTTGTGCTTACTAATTGAACTTCTATTACATTATTTGAATGACTTATAAAAGGACGGTTACTTAATGCGTGACCGCAAATTGGCGTCATTATTATAGATTGAATGGTTGGATGAACGAGTGGACCGCCAGCTGCCAATGTATAAGCAGTTGAACCTGTAGGAGTTGCAATTATTAAACCGTCAGCTTGAAACGTATTAAAGTATACACTATCTATCAATACCTTGAGTTCAATCATAGCGTGGCTACTCCCTCTATGGAAAACAAAGTCGTTTACGGCGAAAAACGATTTATTATTCAAATCTTTCCACTCCAACATTAATCTCTCCTCTATGTTAAATTGACCATTAAATATATCTTCAAAGTAATCTTCAAATTTTTCTATGTTTACATCAGCCATAAAGCCAAGTTTACCTAAATTAGCAGCAGTAAATATAGTCTTTTCAAAATGTGAATATTTGCGTTTATATAGCAATAAAGTTCCATCTCCACCAAGAGAAACTATTACATCTGGTTGATTTTTATCGTCTATTTGTTGCAGAGAAAATATTTCACTAAAATCTCTATCTATTAAAACGTCAATATTTTTACTTTGTAAATATTCAATTATTTTTATCACATATTTATTAATGCAATTATCTTTGTTGCTAGGGCAAATACCAAATTTCTTCATATTCAATCTCTTTAAAAATTAACTTATTCTAATAATAACTACAAATATATACAAATAAATTTATAGTTTTTGAATTTAAGATAAATAAAGTTTATTATATCAATTATATTACACTTATGATATAATTATAATTACTTATAAAAGAGGATATAATAAAAATGATTAATTTTTTTGCAAAACTATGCTGTTCTTTTAGAAAAGAAAATGAAAATAAACAAAAAAAAGATGTTGCTGAACAAATTTATAATAAAATTATTAATTCGCGAGATAAGAATAAAAACCAACAAGAATTAAAGGAAATCGGTAAATATTTAATTGAGTTTGAAGATATTAAAAAAAAATATAGAAATAACATTCAGTTTCTTAATAATGAACAAGCATGTGGTAGACTTGAAATAATGGATTTTTTTTCTAAAATTGACTTAGAAGAGTTATCGGAAAAAGAAGAATTACAAAAATTTACGATTAACAAAGCTATTACACAAAATATATTTCTTCATAACCAATATAATTTTAATGGAGATAATCAAGGAATTAATTCGTGTGGGCCATCAGCCCTAGCAATGATATATCAATGTTTACGTTATGGTAATGAATTTAATATACAATTAACATTAAATAATGGTTATATAGAACATAAAAAAAATAATATAAAAAATGATTTATTACCAATTGAAGGGTTACAACATGAACATCTAGATATTGATAATGGTTTAGAAAATAGCTATGTGGTAGGTTATCCTGAAATTATAAAATACGAAGAAGCGTTAAACAATCTAAGTAATAAAATTGATGTAAATAATAAAATTGGCGCTCTTTTTTTAAAAAACACTAAATATAGTGGTATAATTATAGAAAAAATTGAAAATAGAGTCTATGTGACAATTACAGATTCACACGGTGATTACAATGGCAATGCATTTGCATATACATTTAATAACATTAAGAATGCGGCGTGTTTTTTAGGTGTCATTTCACCATATCGTGATACTGGTCTTGGTGTCGATAGTTATCAAAATGAGCATGCTAATATGTTTCAGTTACATTTAGTTCAATTAAAAAAATGATTTTTTTTGTAAGCGTTTGCAATTAAAGTCTATTTTAGTCAATTTCAAATTTGATCAGTTTATATATTAATTGTAATGTAATTCTAATTATGATATAATATTATAAAAGGAGTAAATATTATGAATATTAATAATATGCAAATAGATCAACAAATAAATTTTAAAACACAAAAAGATTCTACTGTATACAAAATGATATATTCCTTTTTTAAAGAAAATATAGAAAATTTAGTTGAATTTTGTTCATCTGAATATTATGAAAAAATGTGCTCACATCAATATTTTAATATACATGAAGATTATCAAAAAAAATGTGGGTATAACGATATACATTTTATAGGATTGCGAACGAGATCTTCTGTTAAATCATTCAACGATGTCCTCAAGCTTGTTAAAAACAATTCAACAAAAAATCAGTGTAGTAGAAAATTATTAAACTATATAACGCGTATTACTTTTAATGAAATTAATTTTTTATTTGAGACAATAGCCAGAATTAACTACGATAAACAAGATATTGAAAAAACATTTGAATTAAAATCTTTTATATTAAAAAGAATTACAATTAATGATGATAATGAATCGCATAATTGCGGTCGTTCAGTTTCAACATTAATATTTGAAAAAAATAATATAGAAAAAAAATAGTTTATAAACCAAAATCTATTGAAAGAGATTTTATAACTAATAGTAAAGATGACAGCGTCTTTGCCTTAAACGGTTTACCGACATTAAGAATGCTGTCTAGAAATAATTATGGATATATTGAGTTTGTAGAGTGTTGCAGAGAGTTTGATAAAACAAACGTTAAAGATAATGAAGCCAACTTGATATATCAAGTTGCTAAATTAGATGTTTTATTTGATAAAATCTATACTAGTGATATGCACC
Source organism: Chlamydiota bacterium (assembly GCA_023269435.1). Lineage (GTDB taxonomy): Bacteria > Chlamydiota > Chlamydiia > Chlamydiales > 2-12-FULL-49-11 > JAHFTJ01. The sequence goes on along the minus strand of JAHFTJ010000010.1, from coordinate 13,574 downwards.
CGGAAAATGTGATAATTACTAAATATAATGGATTATTAACTGTTATTCCTATAGATAGTGAGGTACTTTCCTACAGAGCAATTGTTAAAAAAATGCCCATTACTAAATATAGTGATTATATGTTTAAAGATGAATATAAAAATAATTTTAATTCACAATATGATTCAAATTTGAATGAACAAGAACTATTTGATTTGTATAATAAACAGTTAGAAATCGTCAAAAATGAAAATAATACTAATTTAACAAATGATCATGAAAAAAGATTATTTAATGCAATGAGTAGAATAGTAATCATAGACTCCCAAACACTCGCTGATCATAGAGAAAATTTTTTAAAAGATATAAGTAAAATCAATGAAATTACTGATGAATTATTTGTTTTAATAATAAATAATTTATGTGATTTTCAAACAGAAGATTTTTCTGAAGATGAAATAAAAATCATTAAAAATGGAATAAAAAATGATCTTAAAAGTGGAAGAGGGTGTATACCTGTTTTTCATTATAATAATATAAATGGAATGTATTATAACAATACGTGGTTTAAAAATTTTAAGGATCTTTTTGCATTAGCAAAATAAAATTATTTTAGAAATTTTGGTGCGGGATGTGTGATACATATAATTTATGTGTAAAATCGAATCGTTGTATAATTTGATTTGCTATAACTTCAGCCGTTAAGCCTATGGAATTCATAACTTCAGCGTAGCTTCCATGTTCTATGAATTGATCTGGAATACCAAAGTTTTGTATCTGAATATTAGAAAAACCGCTTTGCGCTATAAATGAATTTATTATTGATCCTAAACCACACGTGATTGAGTGCTCTTCTATCGTTACAAAATATTTGTGGTCTAACATTAATCGAAATAAAAGCGATTTATCTATTGGTTTTATAAAAATTGGATCTACAATTGTTGCTTGAATATTATGTGCTAACAATAATTCTTTTACGTTAATCGCTAATTCACACATGTGACCAAGTGCAATTATAACTATATCTTTCCCGTTTGAAATAATTTCACCTTGTCCAATAGTGCGATTTATTGGTTGCCTATTTGTTGAATCAGTTTCGATATTTGGGTATCTGATTGCTGATGATTTATTCCACGATAATGCAGAAAATAATAAGTCTTTTAAAACATCGCCATTTCTAGGTTGTGCTATCACCATGTTGGGCATTGCATTTAGAAAAGAGATATCAAAAATACCGTGATGAGTTACGCCGTCTCCAGTAGACAATCCAGATCGATCAATCGCAAACACAACATGTGAGTTTTGTAGCAACACGTCTTGAAAGAGATTGTCAAATGCCCTCTGTAAAAAAGTTGAATATATTGATACAAAAATTTTTTTGTTAGATTTACTTGCTAATCCACCAGCGAATGTTACAGCATGCCCTTCCGCTATTCCAACGTCTATGCAACGATCTTTGAATTTATCCATAAATCCATTAAGAGATGAACTTTGTAGCATAGCCGGAGTAATTACTACGATAGAGTCATTTTTTTCTCCTGCGTTTGTAATCCATTTACCGAATATTTTCGGGAAAGTATCTTTATCTGATTTTGATTGGTGAAATTTATCAGACTTAACATCAAATTTTTTAATGCTATGATAAGTAGTTGGATTTTTGAGAGCTTGCATTACCCCCATCCCTTTATTAGTTAAAACATGTACTAATGTTGGTTTATCGCTGTTTGCGGCAATTTTCAATCCCTCTACAATTGCCATCACATTGTGTCCATCTATTGGCCCTATGTAATTTAGATTAAATTTATTAAAAAATAAACTTGCATCATCTTTTGATTTTCTTAAAATATTGCCATCTATATTTCCGACACTATCAGATATAAACATAGCGTTGTCATTTAGTACCACTATGAATTTTTTAGTATCTTTATTTATATTGTTTAACGCTTCCAGCGTTAATCCACACGACAGAGACGCGTCACCTATAAAAGGTATAATATATTCGGTAGATTTATTTAAGTCTCTCCCTTTAGCTGCACCTAAAGCTAATGACAATGCAGTTCCGGCATGACCAGCGTAGAAGTGATCGTGAACTGATTCTTGCGGACTTGAGAATCCTGATAACCCTTTAAATTTTCGTATTGTATAGAATGTAGATTTTCTACCAGTGAGTATTTTATGGGCATACGTTTGGTGGCTTGTGTCGAAAATTATCTTGTCAATTGGCGAATTAAAATAATAGTGTATAGATGTAATAAGCTCTACCGATCCGAGATTAGATGCTAAATGACCGCCATTCACAGAAATGACATCTATAATCATACTTCTTATTTCTTCAGACAAGCATTGTAACTGCTCTATTGTAAGATTTTTCAAATCAGAGGGATTATCGATTAAGTCTATAATCATATAATCACATTTCAAAATTTTCTAAAATTGGAGATCCATTTTTATCTGTCTCTATCTCTCCGCTTCTATTTTTTATTAAAATTTTTATTTTTTTTTCTGCAGAATTTATTTTTTTTGAGCAAATAGAAATAAGTTTGTCTGCTTCTTCATAAAGAGATATTGACTCTTCAAGTCCTACGTCGCCTTTATTCATTTTATTTAAAATTTTCTCTAATCTATTGTATGCAGATTCAAATGAAAGTTCCTTATCAATTACATTTTCATTATTCATTTTTTATCCCTTCAATTTTAGCAAAAACCTCTCCATCATGAAATAAAAGCAAAATTTTATCTTGTGGAGCGAGATCTTTTGATGAAATTATAACTGAACCTTTATTTTCTTTAAAGGGGATGCAATACCCTTTTTTTAATATTCCTTTTGGATTTAAAGAGGTCATTAGTTCTTTTTTCATTTTTATTATTAATTGCGCTCTCTCTATTTTTGCTTCCAATAATTTTGTCAAATTTTCTTTTAAATCGTCTAGTTTTTGTCCAAAAGTTCCAATTAATGAATATGGATCTGTAAATAGTTTGTGTGACGATATTTTTTCAAATTTTAATACATGTTGTTTTATAACGTGCATTAATAAATTAGTTAAAATTTTCTTTCCCTGTATGAGCGAAGTTATTATTGTATCACTCTCTTGTGTTGCTAATTCGGCAGCCGCCGAAGGTGTTGGAGCTCTTATATCTGCAACGTGATCTGAAATAGAGACGTCTGTTTCGTGTCCTACCGCTGAGATTATTGGAATTTTAGAGTTAAATATGCTAAGAGCTACACATTTTTCATTAAATGGCATTAAATCTTCTAATGAACCGCCACCTCGTCCAACTATTATAACATCTGCCAAATTCATCTTGTTAAAATCATCAATTGCTTTAGAAATCTCCTTTGCTGCTCCATCGCCTTGGACTTTTACAGGATTAAGTATCAAATTAAAATTTGAATACCTACGACTCAGTATATTAATAATATCTTTAATTACTGATCCTGTTGGACTGGTGATAACGCCTATTGTTGTTGGAAATTTTGGCAATGGTTTTTTGTGCTCTTTATTAAACCATCCTAGAGCTTTTAATTCTTCAGTTAATTTATGAAGTTTTATTAAAAGTTCGCCGACTCCTTCAAAATCTATGGATTTAACAATTATTTGATAGGTGCCGCGTTGACTATAAACAGAGAGCTCTCCCTCTACTATTATTTGATCTCCATCATTTAATTCTTTTGTAAGCGATCTCGCATACCCTTGAAATAACACAGCTGAAACCTGAGATGCGCTATCTTTTAAACTAAAATATATGTGACCAGATGTTTGTTTTTTAAGATTTGATACCTCTCCCTTAACTTTAACGAAAGAAAAACTATTGCTAAGTTGAGTTTTGATTTCTTGTGTCAACTCGCTTACACTTAAAATTTCTATTCGATAAGCATTCATGTTAATATAATAGTTGATTTGCGTAGACTTTTCAACATGAAATAAATATAATAACACTATTGAATGATCTGATGAAGCTGCAAAATTAATCATACAATACCTTATATGGGATTTTTTAAATATTAAATTAGGGGTAATAGCTGTTAATGAAAAAGCATTTATATGCAAATTGGAAAATGTATAAAACTAGAAGCGAGGCGCAGTGTTTTCTTGGTGAATTGGATTGTGTAGTAGATAAAAGCATTGGTATTGGTGCTGGATTTACATTGTTATCTGATATTTCTATGCATTCAAAAAGCCTTGGAATTAAGATAGGCGCTCAAACTATGAGCGAGCATTTAGAAGGAGCATTTACTGGAGAAGTTTCTGCTAAACAATTAAAAGATGTTGGCGCTGATTTTGTTATTTTAGGTCATTCTGAAAGGCGTTATCTTATTGGTGAAACAAACGAAGTTATAAGCAAAAAAGTTGAAAGTGCTATCGGACAAGAGATGTCGTTTATACTTTGTATTGGTGAAAATATCGAACAACGAGAGGGCGGTTATACTAAAAGTGTTCTTAAAAAACAACTTACAACTGCATTATGTGGTACAATTGATAAATATCCATCTTCAATGATAATTGCATACGAACCTGTGTGGGCAATAGGGACAAATAACAGTGCAACACCACATATTGTTAATGATATAAATTCGTACATTAGAGAAGAGGTAGGCGAATTATATAACAAAGAATATGCAAAACAATTGCCTATATTGTATGGTGGTTCTGTCAAATTAGACAATTTAGAAAGTTTTTTGTCGCAGTCTCATATAGATGGAGCTCTTGTTGGAAGTGCATCATTGATAGCTAAAGATTTCAATAAAATGATTCAAATGATTGAGAGGGGATAAAGTTATGTTAGTATTATTTTATTTATCAATTTCTTTATTTTTATGTTTGTGTGCACTTATTATATTTTTTATTCTTATTAAAGAGAGTAAGAGTATGGGTCTTGGAGCCTCTTTTGGTGGAGATGTGGATGGTTCTCTGTTCGGCACGTCAACTGCTGATGTTTTGAAAAAAATTACAGCATGGCTTTCTGTTATTTTTTTTGTAGCATGCATTATAATGTCGTACTGGTCTGGTGCTATCTCAAATTCTAAACCATCAATTCCTACAACGATAGAAGCAACAGAGAATTGAAATTACGTATATACACAAAAAAACTCAAAAGTTGGTTTTTGACTTCGCTGGCATCCTCATCTTTTTAAGTCGTCTGCATCGCTCAACTTATTCAAGTTGAGCTGCTTCGACGTCGCTACGCTACTTCAAATATGCGGCGCCGGCTTTGTCAAATTCCCAACTTTTGAATTCATTTGTGTATAATCAAGTCTCTCGTGGTTTAAATGAGTGTCAAACCGAATGAGAATTCGTTTTTCTTTGCAGCGCGCATGTAGTTGAATTTTAGTTGCCAACACTGAGCTACTGTTGTTAGTAACGATACATTAGATTCGTGATATATCGGTTCGTTGTAATGCCATCCTATGTGGTTTTGTACTTGAAGAGTATGCAGCGTAGAAAGTTGTAGTTGCCATCTGGCGAGGAAAATTGTCCGTTTGTCTGATAGCGGCGACGATCTTAATTCATCAATTTGATGTCTCATATCCACCATATAATTTTCATAGTTGTTTTTACGCCAATAAAATTCACCTCTGTTTAATATCTCTATATTTAATGCAAAATATTCGTTAAATGTACACCCAACGTTTAGATTAATATAATCTAATGATTTTTTTTGAACATTCCATCCGAATTTCGTCCCAATTTCTAATGTTTGATAATTTAATTGAAGGTCTATTGCCCATTTTGGGAAAATTTTTGAGAAAATTTTAGTGTTAAAAAATCCTAATGCATAAATATTACAAGTAGAGCTCCAATTATTATTGTTGTAAAGATAATTTTTCATTCCAAATTGTAGTTGTTGTATATTATTAAAACCATCTTGAATGCTAAAAATAAATAGATCATTTTTTTTTGCAGACGAATGCGAAGTTGAGTTGAAATTTAGATATGGCTCAATTACATGTTTACAGTTGGTGTAGTATTTCTCTAAAATAAAATGTGATTTTATGTCGCAATTAAATAGAGTCTGAAAAAAATTATGATTTTTTGGGTTATTTCCATAAAAAATACCATTAAATCCTATTGATGGTATGCAATGCAGTAGACCAATTGTTAATGGCCTTGATAGCTTTTGTTGTGTTTGTATTCTAGATGAACGGAAATTTAATGTATTTTCATGTAAATTATTTGCATATACATAATCTAGATATGCAATTTTGAAATGATTTTGAAATATAAGCCCTGTTTGTTTGATTTCATATGGTTTCACAGCCACTTTAAATGTAGGTAAATCTTGTTTAAAACCTCTGAACGTGTTTACTCTAGGGGATGCATATAGAGAGATAAATGCTTCATCGTATCTACCTTTTATGAATCCTTCTGTTTTTTCAAGTGTTTGAAGTTCAAATAGTTGAGTTGGAAAATCTTGTCTCATGTCTTTGTCGCTAAGAGCATCCCATCTTGCAAAACTCTCTATTTTTTTGTTATGACTACTGCCATCGAACGAGCCTTGAGCTCTGTATCTCCATTTCATTTTGTATGGATTTTCATCATTATAAAAAGTATCGTAAGCTACAAAATTTCTAGAGTGTATTTTGTAATTTTTGATTGGGGATTCATAGTCGATTTCTATCGCAGTTCCCCCTCCGCGTGTTACCCTGTACTCTCCTCTCCAATGCACTTTAAGACCTTCAAAATCCCAAAGGCGATATCTCATAAGAAGTAATGGCCCTTGACTTTTTTCCCAATAAATTCTGTATGTAGCTAATGGTTTTTTGTATCTTGAGTTAATTGTTGTGGAGTATGTTGGGAACCAAAAAACTGGAATTTTTTTTACATTAAATGTAATATTATCTGCGCGCAGTTGATATTTATTGTTCAATTTAATGTTTTTGCTATTTATAGACCAATTGTAATTTTGTGAAGTGCTAGTTGTTGCAAATGCTGATGTTACGCTTACTGTGTCGTCTACATTAAATGTGATTTCGCTCCCGCCAAAAAAATACTCACCTATATTTCCAATGCCATTAGTAATTATTCCTGTTTTAGTTGTAAAATTATAAGAAAAAAAATCACCAACGAAGAATTTTTCTCTATAAGTTATTAACAATTGTCCATTAACAGTTAGTTTTTTTTCGCCATTTTCCTCTACATATTTAATGTTTTTTGCTTGTATTCTCATTTTATTGGTATTTATGATGCCGCCACTCTCTGTGCAAATAGACCCGCTATTGTAAGTTGGGTTTGTTAAGTCTATAGTTATTTCTTCACAATTAAGAAGCATTACTAATAATAAAAATATTGATATTTTAAACATAAAACCTATTGGATAGATTTTAATAGTAAACCAGCTAATGCGAATCGATTTTTTACATTCCCATCTTTCATAGTTTTTAGAATAATTTCAACACAATCTATATCGTGTTTATTTGCCATACTATTCATAGCTTCTATAAAAAACCCGCTATTCTCTTCAGGGCTCAATTGATAATTAGATGTGTTTTTGTCTTGTCTAGACCCTCTTTCTATTGTTGGCTTAAATTCTATGAGCTGCATTAGTTTTTTATTTGATATAAGTTTTAAGAATGTTTCTTTATAATTTGAGCCTTCTCCTAAACGATATAGTGCTAATAAACAGTAAGAGCGTATTAATGGAGAGCCCATTTCATTTGTTTTTTCTTTAAGAAGTTGTTTTATTTTATCGCTTCCAACATTTTCTAATAACATAACAAGTTTTGGAATGAGGCTATTTTGTCTATTTTTGAAAATTTCATTTGCTATTTCTATAAAGGTCTCTTCTGGTAGATCTATACATTTTTGTAAAATATTTTCTTGAAAATCATTTGAGATCGCCTGTAAATTTTTAGCTTCCTCTTTGCTATTACATAGAGCAGACGAAATCGTCTTCCAAACCATCAATGTTTTACCAACAGACATTGATGGATAAAAGCCAACTAACGTTGTATTTGTTGTCAATGCTTCTAAAATAACTTTTTTAGCTGCTGGGTTTCTTAGTTTTAATAATGCGATTGCTGCATTTAATTTAGTGAATGGACAACAACTTGTTAAGTGACTTTTTAACATTTCGTCACAATCTGTTAAATCTCCGCATATTGAGATTGCAAAAACATTTCCGTCCTTAGCTATTTCACGTATTTTCTCTTTTGCTTTTTCATCGCCTAATTTGTGTAATGCTAAAAGGGCGGCAAGTTTAGTTTGAACAAATTGAGATTCTGAAGCGATTTTTAGCTGTTCTATAGAGTGGAGATCTTTTAACGCGCCTAATGAGAAACTTGCCGCTTCTTTTAAAATTGGATCAACATGTGTAATTGCTGCGCGAACATTTGTCAACATATCGTCTCTTTTGTAAGAACCTGCATATAAAATGGCCATTAATCGTACGTTTACATCTTTGTCATTGCACATTTGTTTTAGTTTTAAAATAGCATCATACGATCCGTAAAGTGGATATAATTCTATAAAAAATGGTTTAAGTTGATATGGCAACAAATTACAAAGAGATTCTACGTGACCCAATGCATTTTTAGATTTTCTAGAAATTAGCTTATATAATGCTTCGAAACGCACCTGTAAATAATCAGAATTTAATCCAATTGAAATTATATTGTCTACATCGTCCTCATAAATTTGATTAAGGAGATGCAAGGCCGACATCTGAACTATTTGAAATTGACTTTTCATAGATGATTTTAAAAAGTGCAAGAAATTGTTAGATAATGAACTATTAGATCCAATTAAACTAATTCCAAAAATTGTAAGTGTTTCAGATTCAACATCTTTACTTTTTGAACCTATCTCTAATAAAGTAGATGCAATTTGTTGTAATATATTAAAATCATGCACTTTAACTTCTTGATAGTGTTGTAAATATTTACTAATCGCTTCATCTATCTGATGTGCAGATATCAAATAAGAAATGTGTTGTTTGTTAAAATGATGTATATCAAAAGAGAATTCTTTCGATTGTTCTTCAGAAAATAAAATCGTAATAAAAAAGAGTATTATTGAAAAAAAAAATTTCATATTTTTTAAATTAAGATTAGTTTCATGTAGATCGAAGTTTATTTTTTTATATATTTTTTCTTTTCTTCTTGTATTAGGTCGATCCAAATTGGTGAACTCCAAGCTATATGTCCATCTTTTTGCACAACTCTTAAATAATAGTAGACAAATGGTAGAGTGTCATTCGCAAGTTGTATTGTGCATTTATCTAACAATTCATCGTCATCGATGGTAAACTCAAAATAGTTGTTTTCATCTTTAAATGATTTATAAACTTTATTATTTTTATAAATTTTAATTTCAGAAATTTCATCTGTCCCAGCTACAAAACCATGGATGTGTCTGTTAAAAACTAATCCAGGCTTTGCCTTTGTGTTCAATTCACTTCCGAGTGGCATTCCTGCTATGTTAAAAGAAATAATAATTCTAGCCCCAGTAGAAGCATAACAGCGCCTATTATACAACGCTTGAAATATCGCATCTCTAGAATATTCAGTTGCTAAAATAGCTGTAAGTCCTTGAGCGTAAAGATCTTCTTTATTTTCTAATGCAGTTTTATAGATACCTCTTCTATCTAAGCCACCGGCAACAAAACCAAACCTACATCCATTTTGCAACGCTTTTTGAATAGATCCTTCTTGACATTCGCTTGTACCTTTTTTATGTGAAAATTTAATTGGCTTTGGATTCCCTTGTTTCCCAAGACATTCAGAAGAGCCATATGCATTATATATTTCCACAACTCTTTCAAAATTAGGATTGTAATCTTCAAAATTGTATGAAAATTCTTTTGCCATAGTTAAGCAAGGTATAGATATGAATTCTTTGGATGAAGCATTTTTATATATTTTTTTTAATGAGTTAGATTTTAAATCTTTTTTACGTAACAATTGTTTATTGTCTTTTGCATATACGAAATGTCTAATGCCTTCTATAGATGGTTCTCCAATCCATTGAAATCCAAGCATTGTCACAAATCTCTCTTCTTCGTTAAATTGAGCTACTTGATTTGAGATTAACTTCCAGTCGTCAGTAGACGTCTCATCTTGGGACTCTTCAGGTGAAGTTGCAAAAAATTGAAAAGAGTGATTATCTCTAAAATATCTTAAGGTCGATTCAATATCTTTTGTAGAATTGAAGCGGTTACAATCGCCATGTAGAAGACCCCAAAAAATTTGATCCTCTTGATTTAAGAAACATTTAATTGGAGAAGAGACAAACTCTTCTTTTGTTGTTAAGTTTTGTAGCTTTATTCGGTATATTCCATCTTCATTAAAATAAAGATTTGGCAAAACTAAAAATCCTGTTTCAGGGATAAAAAGCTTCCATTTTAAGTTTTCCCTTAATTGGTCATATGTAAGTTCTATTAATGTATCTTCATCAGCATTGCTTGTTAAATTTCCATATTCGTCTTCAAAGCGGAGCGTCACATCAAACCTGGTATTCTTACAAACTATCGATGGCGTGATTATGCGAATTTTATTAAGTTTATTTCCTTTTACATCTAATGAGAATACTTCTTCATCTTTGAATTCATTTTTTCCTTTTACGTCAATGCCAAGGTTGAATTTTCGTCGTCTTTGTATGAAGGACTGAGCTTGATTTCCAGATTTCTTGTTATCTTCAGTATTGCATGCTCCAATAGTAATTGTTAATTTTTCGCCTTGTTTTATCTGTTCTGGCAAGATAAAATCAAAATTTGTAAAATCATTTACACTTACTTCTTTTGCATATATTTTTTTCCCATTTGGAAGCTCCATCCAAATAATGTTATCGATAGCTTTTGGGTTTGTTTTTGGTAGTTGCCACTCTCCGTTTTCGCCATTAGATAACATGTCAAATCGTAAAATTGTTTTCGCTGGTATGTTTGTTGATGTTACATAAATAAACCTCCAATTTCCATAACTTCCAGCTAGCACTGTGTTTGGCTCACTTATACAAATAGATCGTCGCATTCAAAAACCTTTTTTCACAAATTATACATAATTTTTATATTAAATCCAACATTAGACTTCTTATACGATTTTATTTGTTTGTTAAAATAGTTTGAAATAGAAAATTAATTATAACAGAGGCTTATTGTTAATTGGAGATATTTTCACTTTATGAATTTGTCTTTTGTTACTAGATAAAATTTTTATGTTAAATGTGTCTTTGTATAAGATTGTTCCCGGTCCTGGGATGAAACCCATTTGCCACGATATAAATCCAGCTATGGTTTCGTATTCAGGGCTGTGTGGAATTTGAATGCCCAATCTTCTCTCTGCGTCAACGACGCTCATCTTTGCATCTACTATCCAATCTTTGTCTTGGGTTTGCACATAACCAGTCTCTTCATCTAAATCGTATTCGTCTTGAATTTCACTTCCAACTAATTCTTCAAGTATATCTTCTATTGTTACAAGTCCTTCAGTGCATCCATATTCATTTACTACAATAGCTGCATGTATTTTATTTGCTCGAATTTCTTGAAACAAATCTTGTATTTTTTTGTTTTCTGGCGCATAGATTATATCTGTAACCAATGATTTTATTATTGTAGTTTTAATTATATTAATATTATTTATTGATTTAAAAATAAATTCCATTACCGATTTGTATAATAAAACGCTTGTTATTTGATCTACTGTATCTTTGTAAACTGGTATTCTGCTATAACCTTCTTTTGAGAAAACTTCTAAAGCTTCATATACTGTAGATATCTCTTCTAAACAAACAATATCTCCTCTTGGAACCATTATTTCGCGAGTTACAAGAGTTCCAAAATTAGCTATTGCTTTTAATAATTTTTTATCTCTAGGGTCTAGAACTTCTTGTATTTCAGACTCAGCTAATAATTCTAATAATCGTTTTTTTAATTTTTCAGATGAAATTTCTGGTTTTTTTGATTTGTGATTTGGCGAGAGTTTATTCTCTAATAGTAGTATAGGCCAAACTATAGGGAAAAAGACTATAAGATATAGAGTTGCAGGGAGTGAAAATAATTTTATTGTGACAGATAGCGTTAAATTTGCGATAATATAAAATATTATGTGGGCTGCAAGCGCTACACAAACTAGCGTAAGAGTTGATGTTATATATGATAGAGTGGTAAACGTCTCTTCTGAAATATAAAATATTCCGCTAGTTCCATAAATTATAATACATATAAGACAGGTTAAGTTAAGGAAATTATTTAGAGGCTGACTCCGTTGATTTGGAAATAAACTATTTAGTTGTTTGAAGAAAAATAAATATTTTTCTTCTAATTTCTTCTCAAGTTCATTAAAGGCTAAGCGATTAATCAATATTGCTATTGTCATCGTAATGCAAGATCCGATTAAAAATAGTATTGATAATAAAATTGAAGTTGTAATCATTTTTATTTTGCTACCACATTTGGTCCGCTCAATGCAATTGCTCTCTTTTTGAGATGGTTCATTAATTCGCTCTCTGCATCTCTCATTTTTTTTATATCTAAGTGATCTATGTCATCATAGCCAAGTAAATGCAATATACTATGAACTATATAAAGTGTAACCTCTAAATATGGATCTTCTGGAGAGTAATCGGTCGCCATCTCTGGAGATATGAATATCTCACCTAGTATTTTGTAATGTTCTAATGAGTGTTGACCATCTATTGGAAAAGTTATGCAATCTGTAGGTGATGGATCATTGAAAAACTCTTGATGTAATTCAGATATTGCATCATTTGTGACGAAATGAATAATTATTTCATCACAAATTATTTTTTTAAAAGATATAATTTCCATTACAAGAGAATCTATCTCTAGTTCATTTAATAAAAGATGTTGTTGTTCATGATATTGAGTAATTTGCACAATTTATGACGGAACTTTAGTTTTTGGTAAATGAAACATAGAGACTCGATCTTTCCATTGTTCTTTTTCTTTCATGAGCTTTACTCTTTCAAATCTCTTTAATACGTTTTTCTTTTTGCCGCTTTTTGCAGTCTTGCCGTAGCTTGGATGTCTAGACATTATTTCACCTTTGGAATAAAAGCCGTTGTGCTATTTATAGCATTTTCATGTTGTTTATACCCACATTGAAGATTATCTTTTTTAGGGCCTGTTTTTTTATTAAAAGAAACCTTTAGTTTCCTTGGGCAAATAGATCGCCTCTTAGCTTGTTTACTAATTCTAGTCATAACAAATAAATCCAATAGTTTTCAGTTCATTAATGATACACTTTTTCTTAAAAAGATGCAATAGATAAGGATGCTTCTTTATAGAGTTTGATTTTTTCTTCAGATATTTGAGAGCTATTTTTTGTATCATATACTTCGAAATCATAAATGATTGAAAAGCAATCATTTAATATCGCTCTATTTGTAAGATTAAAACATGTATTTGCACCATTTGAATTGATGTCTAAATGAGATATGCAAATGATCTCTTCGCATGTAGTTAAAGATATTTTATGTGGAACAAAGCTATCTTTTGGATACGACCATAAAATCGAATCTACATATATACTAGCTTGTTCATTAGTTGTTTGTATGTGTAGCTTGTGATGTAGATCAAATTGTTTTTTTGCAATTTTACAAATGTATTTTATTTTTTCACTACTACTCTTCACTTGAAAG
>JAHFTJ010000049.1 GCA_023269435.1 Chlamydiota bacterium | reverse complement strand
TAAATATGATTGAGTAGTTTTTCTCTTACGTATGTCTTTGCATAATGTTTTTGAAATCTCGTGTATTAATGATGTCATGAATTTTCCACTCAGTCCATGTGCGCTGCCGACAAAAAGTTGGACAAATGTTCTGTCAAGGTGGCATTGATTCTCATGGAGATATAGATCACAGTGTTTATAAGATTTGATCTTCAATTTTTTATAATCTATTGTATTTCCTGCTATTCTAATAACTTACTAAAATCGATGATTTTATCAAAATATCCAGCATCTAAAACATTTTCTTCTACTCCATTCACATGAATAAGAATTGGTCGAACGGAGCAAAATTTAGGGACTTTTAAGTTTTTTCTCTTTGTCTCCATTTCTTTAATTATCTTTTGACCTATTAAGTTTTTTGAAAATTTAATTTCACATAAAAATAGGCCATTAAATCGCGTTTGGATCAAGTAATCAATTTGACACCCTGGTTGTTTTTTTGTTGTGTTCTGAAAGAAGGGCCCATCCATGATGATTTCCTCTGGGGACAGGTTCAACAGATGCCACATAGTTTTACGATTATGCGTTACAAGGTTCTCAAATTGTAATCCCATGATGGACTCCCATGCAGGGAGTCGTGTTAATGCTGCATTTATAAAAGTTTCTTTTTCAATTTTTGTGCGGTTTGGAGCAATATACTTTAAATAAAATCGAAGATAATTATCACTTAGGCGATAAATGCTTAGCTTGCTTTCTTGCCCATTGGCTAAATTCCAAGTGAAATCCCTTTGTACAAAACCAGCCTTTACAAGATCATCTAGGTGTTTCGTATATGCACCTGAGACATCTTTTTTTAATGCTTTGCAAATTTTTCCAAGATCTTTAGGGCCATTTGCAAGACACAGTACAATTTCTTTGTGGCTTGCATTTTTCCTAGAGAAAAGATCTGAAAAAATTTCATCGAATTCCCGAACTAACAATCCTCCCTTTGTGAAACAGAGATCTCGAATATTTTGCTCTGCTGGAAGATCAGGCTTCATTCTTTCAAGATAAAGAGGAATTCCTCCTGTAACGGACAAGAGTTTAAATTTTTCATAGGCTGTAATTCGTTCTTCTTTAGGATGCCAAAAAGCATTACAAACATTTAATGGAAGCTCTTCTAGAACAAGGTCAATGGCAATTCTACCAACGAACCCAGTGTTACTTAAAATGTTTTCCTCAATCCAAGAAGAGATTGACCCGCAAAGCGCAAGGATCAATTGTGAATTTTTGCTAAAATACATGTCCCAGGCAGTTTTTAACTTACCTAAAAAATCAGGGTCTTTTCCTCCCGTCCAAGATATTTCGTCAAACACGATCAAAACGCGGCCTTTCGTAGTATGTTTGGATAGATGCCAAAATAAATTCCCCCAGTCATCAGATTTGGTACTTGGCAGCCCAGCGCGCTCGATTTGGTAAGCGAATTCATCACGTTGCGACTGTGCAGTAGTTTTTTTAGCAGGCGGAATTCCTGAAAAAAACAAACTTCTCATTTCTTTTCCAAATTCTGCGAGAAGCCTGCTTTTCCCAATTCGCCTCCTCCCTCGCACGACGATCAGACTTGCGCTCCTGTTATCGAGCAGCCCTTTTAACCTAGACAGCTCCCCTTCTCTTCCTATGAATTTTGATAAAGCCATTTTCTCCTCGTTTTTCCTTAGATCTTACCAACTACAGAGATAAAAATCTATCAACAAAAAGCGTTTTTGCTGTTTGTTGATAGATTTCTGTCTGGACAAAATTCGATCAACAAAATGGAAAAATGCTTTTTGTTGATAGAATTTATCATCCAGCCGCCTTGCCAATAAATTATTTATGTTCTTTAAAATCAGTCAGTTGAAAAGACTCATAACTCTATATGTAGCGGGTAACAGCGAAATTCAAAAAATATCCGCTGCGTTTAAATATTCATATTGCGCGGATACTCCAAATTCGCCTTCCAACCTGGGGTGAAACGAATGACCACATATTCAGGCTACTTTAACACAAAAAATTCCAGTAAATTCTTGTCCTGCTTTTTTTATCTTGGTTGTAATATTTGCTACGATTTTTTTGATTTGCCGTCTTTGACTCTGGACGCTCTGCCAGATTTAGATTGCTGACCAATTAGCAATTTCAGATAATTTAACGATTTGTACCTCTTTTATTATTAGGTCTCTTCCGAAATTGAAAGTAATACTGATTGATAGCCGGTAATTTTTCTAAAAAACTTGAGTTTGCTAGGCTTGTAAAAAATGGTCAATTCTCACTTCGATGACCGCTTTTCACAAGTTCAGATTTTATGAAAAACTCACCTTACGCAAAATGAGGAAATAGGAGGTATGAGAGATTTTGAAAAAACAATTTATTTAAAAATCGTAGTAATATTAAACCAATATTACGAGGCTTTTTGAATAATATTGTGATTCAAAAGATCCGTACATCCATTTTCTGCTTTTGCGTAAGGTGAGTGAAAAAGTGACGTGCAAAAACATAGAAATTTTCGATATTAGAATTTCGAAAGAGGTCTATTTACATAATCGAACAGCAGCCTCTTGTAATGCTGCAATTATTCCATGTTGAGTTGATGGTTTTGCAATAATATGCGCCATCTTTTTCAGCTCGTCTGGAGCATCTTCCATTGTAATAGATATATTGGCGTTTTTAAGTAGAGAGATGTCGTTATAACTATCTCCAGCTGCAATAACAGGAGACTTCCATTTATTATTTTTACACAACACCTCTAAGACTTTTCCTTTGTCTGCGCTTTTATGTGTAATTAGCAAAATTGTCTGCGCTGGATCTGTTGTGTCACCCATTAATATAACATTTAAATCGTTCCGTTTTTTGATTATTTTTTCCTTTATAATTTCCATCTCTTTCCTATCGCCTATAAATTTTACTAAAGGAAATTCATCTTGTATTTCACTTAACTCCTTGATAGGCAACCACTTACCATCAGAAAATCTCTTAGCAATCTCAAAATATTTTAATATTTCAGATGAAAATCTATCTGGTCTATAGTAACAAAAATCTCCACTTTCAAAACCAGAAAATACAAAAAAATCATCTTTATGATCACGTGATATTAGATCTAAATCGTACAAAATATCTCTCTGTAAAAAATACTGAATCACTGGAGTATTCTCAGGCATATGAATTACTTCTGCGCCATTTTGCACGCATATGTAGTAAGGGATATCGAATGCTTTTGTACTTAAAAGAGCAAATGACAAACATCGTCCAGTTAAAAATACAATTTCATACCCATTTACATGCAAAGAAGTTAAGTATTCAACAACTTCGGGCGGGATAAAATAATCGTAACCTGTCAGCGTATTGTCTATATCTGATGCAAAAATAAATTTAGGTTCCATAATATAATTATATCTGGACTCTAAATGAAAAAAAAGAGATAAAAAGAGGATGACAAAAATATTATACACATTATTCGCGATTATATCTTCTATCGTCTGTGCAACAGATCTTGAAGATGAACTCAATAATTTACCAAAGCCTACTGCAGACTCAACTAAAGTCCTCGACACATACAAATATCAATTTACAAGCACTCTCATAGTTGTAATCGTAATCATAGTAGCGGCCGTCGCCTTCATATATTTACTAAGGCGGTTTTCATCAAAGCAAACGTTTCAAATAAATCATCACAAAAATATAAAAATACTTGAACGCCGTCATTTAAGTCCAAATACATATCTCTATCACATAGAAATCGGCAATAAACAATTCGTAATCGCAGAATCAAAATGCAACATCACGCACATATCAGATCTAAACTGGGAAGAGACCAAAAAATAATAAACTATATTTATACATAAAAAAACTCAACCAAAGTTTACTGATTATCATGATTTTAAAAACCATTCAAATGATTTGTCCCAATCTGCTGGAATAACTATTTCACCATTCTTAAAATAAGGAACTTTATCTGAATATGGTGTTCCATCTTTTTTTGTGTTACCATTTGCAGTACGATAATTACGTCTTTCAGAGTTTTTTGCTTTATTGAGATCTTCTAATTTTTTATTAGAATCTTCTAATTTTTTATTAGAATCTTCTAATTTTTTATTAGAATCTTCTAATTTTTTATTAGAATCTTCTAATTTTTTATTAGAATCTTCTAATTTTTTATCAATATTTTTTAAATTTTCAGCATGACGACGGCGCATTTCTTTATGATCTAATAACATCTCTTCATTTTCGTTAATATTTTTTTTGTTTTTTATTGACTCGTTGTTTTTTGCTTCATTAATTTCTTTATCATTAACTTCTAATTCTTTAGATATTAAAAGCATCTTTTCACATATGCAAATAGCTTCTTGTTTCAACATTGTTAACTCGCAGTTAATATAATCGGTATCGTTTTTTGTTTTAAGAGCTTGTAATTTTTCAGAAATTGATAACCTTTCTTCATATGTGTAAATAATTTGTTGTTCTGCTTCTTTTTTTAACTTGCTGTAAAAATTATTGGTTATGCTATTTCTTGGCTGCACACATAACAAATTACATGCAACGTTCGTTATTTTATCTTTAATTTCACATAAACTTTTAGTAAATGTAGTAAAACATTCTTTTATTAAACATCCAAAACAACTTATTAACATAATATTACCTCGTTAAATTAATATAATTATCGCATAATTATATTAATTTATCAAGAACAATTTTTATGTAGCTTAATTTCAAATAAAGTTATAAAGTAAAAATATGAAAATAATTAAAGCTAACAAAGAAAAAACAACTTATGATCAACAAAAGATCGTAAAGTCGCTCAAAAGAGCTGGAGCCGATCAAAAAATAATTCAACATGTGCTTTTTGAGACCGAACGAGAACTATTCGACGGAATTAGTACAAAAGCAGTCTACAAAATTGTTTTCAGAAATCTTAAAAAACTGAGTCACCACATTGCCGGCAAATATCATCTTAAAAAGGCAATTATGGAACTTGGCCCTACAGGTTTTCCATTCGAAAAATTCATTGCAGCCATTTTTGAAGTAGAAGAATATAAAGTAGTTACAAATCAAATTATAGAAGGCATGTGTATCAAACATGAAATAGATGTCATAGCAGAAAAAGATAATAAATATCTCATGATTGAATGTAAATTTCATGGAAACATCGGAAATGTTTGCGATATAAAGGATGCGCTATACGTACATGCTCGCTTTATTGATATTGAAAATATGTTGATCAATAAACATAGTAACGATCAAAAATTATACCAAGGGTGGTTAGTGACAAATACTAGATTAACCAGCGACGCCGAACAGTACGGAAAATGTGTTAAAATGATACTTCTAAGCTGGAATTATCCTCAAGGGGATAGCTTACGTGAGAAAATAGACAGAAACAGACTATACCCTATTACCTGCCTCACAACCCTCTCTAAGGGTGAAAAAAAAATATTATTGGATAAAAACATAGTTATTTGCAAAACTATTTGTGAGCGTCCATTTGAATTAAATGAAATCGGTTTATCTGAAACAAGAAAACTTAAAGTGTTGGAAGAGAGTGAGATGATCTTAAAAAAATTATGAAACTTACATTTTTGGGCGCATCTAGCACAGTCACAGGTTCTAAATATTTAATTGAACACCAAGATAAGAAAATTTTAGTAGATTGCGGTCTTTTTCAAGGGCTAAAAAAGCTACGTTTGCTAAACTGGGAAGAACCAAAATTTAATCCATCGACTATCGATGCTATTCTTTTAACGCATGGCCACCTTGACCATACAGGCTATCTTCCACGATTAGTGAAATTAGGATTTAAAGGGAAGATTTTTGCAACTGCACCAACCCTAAAAATTACAGAAATTATTTTAAAAGATACAGCTAAAATACAAGAAGAAGAAGCTGAAAGAGCCAATAAAGGTGGTTATTCAAAACATAAACCTGCGCTATCTTTATACGATCTGAAAGATGTGGAAGAGACTAAAAAATTGTTTCATCAAATAGAAGAAGGGATATGCGTTAATGTTGCAGATTTATTCAAAGTTACTTTTAAATATAACGGACACATTCTCGGGTCAACTTTTATTCAAGTCGAAGTTGCAGAGAAAATGATCGTTTTTTCAGGTGATCTTGGCCGTGAAAAGGATATCCTCCTCTACCCTCCAAAAAAACCACACAAAGCTGACATTCTCCTTATAGAGTCTACATATGGCGGAAAAATTCATCCAGATGAAAAAAACGTTTTTTCAGAATTAGAAGAGATAATCAATGAGACAATAAATCGTGGAGGTTCGCTATTTATTCCAAGTTTTACAGTAGAGCGAGTGCAGTTACTTATGCTTATTCTCTGGAGGCTGCTAAATGCAAAAAAAATTCCAAAAGTTCCGATGATCATGGATAGCCCAATGGGATCAAGCATTTTAGACCTATTTATTAATTCACAAGATTGGCATAAATTGCGAGCAGATGAATGCAATCAAATGTGTTCTAATTTTTTACAAATCAATAATTATAACGAAACTATGCAGGTCAGAGGAGACAATAAACCAAAAATCGTCATTGCTGGTAGCGGTATGATTAGCGGCGGAAGAATTTTGAGTTACTTAGAAGTGCGAGGGGCGAATGAAAATGACACCCTTTTATTTGTTGGACACCAGGCAGAAGGAACGAGAGGGAGAAAATTACTTGAAGGCGAAAGAGAGATAAAAATTTACGGAAATATAATAGAATTTCGTATGCAAATAAGAAAAATTGAGTCCCTCTCTGCCCATGCAGATCAAAACGATTTATTAAATTGGCTCTCTGATTTAAAGCAAAAGCCAAACAACATTTTTATCGTTCATGGGGAAGTAGATCAATCAGAAGCTTTTAAACAAAAGCTTAAAGAGATTAAAAATTGGGATGCTGAGATTCCACATTTAAATCAGATTGTTGATCTAGAGATTTTTTAATTTCTTCTGCTAAAAATGAATAATCAATATCCTCATTATGGGATTTTGTTGTTCCAATAAATGTTTTTTTGTTGTTATAATTTTTCGATAATAATTTAAAACCCAATGAACACTTTTGTGGTATTACGCCATCATCAACGA
>JAHFTJ010000009.1 GCA_023269435.1 Chlamydiota bacterium | reverse complement strand
AAATGTGGTCACGTTGAATATAAAAAGCTTTCAGAACGCGAGCATAATTGTTCAATATGCGGGTATCAGGCGACTAGGGATTGCAATGCAGCGCAAAATATTTTAGCCATAGGACTAGATGACATGGGAGTAATCCCTAGAAGTCTTCGCCTTTAGCGAGGGAGTAGTCACGATAGATAATCATGTTAAGAGCAAAACGAATTATTGTTACTTTTTGTGCTTTAGCTTCATTTTTGATTGTATTTGGGTTTCGACATCAAATTTTTATGTCAGGAGTTGAGTGGTTTTTAAATCATAATTACATTGTAGATGGTGGTTGGAAGTTTAGATACGAAGATGTTTTATTTGAGCGAGGTAGTCTCTCTTTTTCTAATGCAACTATTAGTGCTAATAAGTCATCTATTGATATTGAAGTGGAACAATTATGCATAATTTGGAAAAAATCTAGATTTTTTAATTTAGACGTTTGTTTTATATTTAATGATCCGTTGATTAAACTTTATAAATCAGAGTGCGATAATAAGACAACTCCTGATAAAATAATTAATTCATCGTTATCAAAATATAATATAGATATAAATAAGGCTAAGCTTCAGCTGAATAATGGTAGCGTTGTTACAAACGTTTATTTTTCAATGAGAAGCGATCCAAATGTTAAATCGATGAAGACTTTTTATTTATCAGATATTGATGATTTAAATTCAAAGATTATGGTTAAGCTTTATATGTGGCCAAATGAATTAATTTCAGAGTGTGAAATGCAAGATGTAGATATTGTGTGGGCATCAAAAATAACTTCTTTTTTTAAAAAGGAATTGATGAAATGCAGAAATATAAAAAGCGGAATGCTTAGTGGTCATTTATGGGTTGGTATAGATAGCGACGGACGTCTTAAGGAGACTACATCAATACTTTCCGTCAATAACTTTATTTCGACAGATGATGGAAATGGTTTAGAATTTAAAGCAGAAGAGTTGAAACTTGACTTTTCGTATCCATCTAGAAAAAAAGTAGAAATGCGCGAAATGGATAGTTGGTGGAAAAAATCTACCCTTAAAGGAGATGTCGTTGGCGGTGAAATTGGATTTAAAGATGTGAAGTCAAAGATAGATTTTTCTATTTGCGACATAAGTGGAAGTGTAAATTTTAATTCATTTAAAGATTCTGACATTTATTTAAAAGGGTATGTAGATCACAAAGGGCAAATTTCCCCTGTAATTTTGAGTGGAAATCCTAGTTTAAAAGAGAAATGTAGTTTAGATTTTGATTTAAAGCTTTTGTTTGCATCAGAATCCGATACATTCACCAATTTAAATTTATCAATTGCAAATTGCAATGACAATATGTCTATTGTGCGTGGAACGTTGAGCGATTTAGGGGTAGAGCAAATTGCTCTGTTTCAACATATAATTGGATTTGGAATTCCATCTTTACGTGATTTTAAAGTCAATAGCGGCTCCGTAACTTGTGAATTGAGCTTATATATGTTAGACGGTAAAATAGACAAAATTTTATTAGATAATTTTATAGCAAATAATTTGCAAATTTATTGTTCAAATAGAAATACATTGGGATTTGCTTCGCATTTAAATGGTAATGCTAGATTGGATTTTGATCAAAATAATGGTCAACTTAAGTTTCCATCTTGGCAGGTGAATATGAAAAGCGGAGAGTTTGTTGTAGGTTGTAACGATAAATGTACGATGAAATTTTCTGATGTTGATATGGAGCTTTTTGTATGTAGAGATGTTTTTAAACCTTCGTGTGTGAAGGTTAATTACGAAGGGATAGATGTGAAAATAGATTTATCAGGATATTATGCAGAAGCTGAAATGAAAATTGAAGCAAATACAAGCGTTGATAAATTGATCTCACTTTTTAATAGTCGATTAAATTTAGACTATAACAAAGATCGTTTAATTAAGATGAACATAGACATTAATAGACGATTTGGTTATTGGGATGTTTTATGTGATGTTAAATTAGATGTTAAAGGACAAATAAAGGATAAGATCGATGTTGGGTTTCATCTCTCAGATAATATTTTAAAATGTGATTTTAGTGATTTATCATTTTTGATAAAAAAAAATGTATCTAATGGTATTTTTAGTGGAAGCGATATATCTTGCGAGTTTGTTAATTTGGTAAATTCTTGTTTTAAAAATCGTTGTTCATTGGAAGGGCAATTTTCTATTAATGGTTTTTTTGATGGCGAAGGAATTGATTTTGAATTAAAAAGTTCTGATTTGTGTTTTTTTTCTCCATTTGCAAATGTTATAATTGATAAAGATAAATGCATTGATTCTGAATGTAAAGTAAAATTAAATTTATCAAATATGTTTGAAAAAACTGATTGCGAAGCACATGTAAATTTGATAAATGGAGCGCTTGAAATTAATTCATCTATTTATATAAAAGAGTTGTCATTCGATTTTGATTTGTTTAATCATAACAATGAAGCATCTATAACAAATGTTTCAGGCAAATTGTCATCATCATTTTATGAAAATGATTATATTTTAAATGGTCGTTATGTAAATTTTCATTTTGATGAAATAAATCCATTATTAACATTCGATGTTAGAGTTGAAAATGACATTATGGATTTGATTCGATTAGTTGGACAATTAAATATAAATAGTAAGAATTTTTATTTCAATAAAGAATTAACTCATTTTTTAGGATTGAAATTTGAAAATGTAGCAATTTTGTTAAATCAAGATCTTTCTCTATCTAAAGTCGATGCAAAGTTTGTTTTTCCGTGCAATGAAATTATAAGCTATTGCAAGTTTTTTAATGATTTTGGTCTATTTTCTGTTGCGCCATTTGAATTATTAAGTAGTTATACAAAATGCGATGGATTATTATTTGGGGAGATATCATATAGCAATGAGAAGTTAGAGCTTTCCTTGAATGGCATGGACTGTTTTTTTAATAAAAAGAGATGTTCAAATTTTGATTTCCATTGCATCAAAAATGAAAGTATATGGAAAATTGATAGATTAAATATTAATAATTTTTTTATTAATGGAGATTTTGTTTTTTCTAATAATGGCGATATTTTTATAAAACAACTTTTTGTTAATAGCAATTATGGCGATGCTGTGTTTAAAAATGGAACATTTGATATTAATAACAAGACAATACATTTACCTATAAGTTACATGAACATAAATATGTCTCCTTTTGTTAATATTGTTGGAACTTTAAACGTAGTTGGCGATATAGATGTATCTCTTACAACATCTTTTGATATTTCTGGTTGCGCAAACATTGAATTGCAGTCAAGTGAAATGCTGTTGGATGGATTTTCCATCTACTCTAAATCTATTCTTCATATTGATTATGATCAAAACCATAATTTTATAATGAAAAATGGCGTAGCAGCGTTGATGAAAGATAATATTGAGTGTTTATTTGAAATATCAAATCTTGTTTATGAAGTTCATAAACAAGTACTTCGTGGAAATAAAATAAAATGTACACTTATGTCATCTTATATAGATAGACTACTATCAAAGCTGCCGCTTGATTCTAAATTTCTTTCGAAACGAGCTAATGAAGATAGTTCATTTTTATTCGATTTTGAATTAGTTGATGGTGAATTTAAAACATCTGCTATTTTTGATGATGGAAATTATATATTTGAAGAAAAAGAGTTTAGTATCAATAAGATGAGCTTTAAATATGATCAAAAAAAGATAGATGTATCTTTGCAAATTCCATTTATGCAAAAAAATTTTTATGTAAATTGCACTGTTTGTATGCGTGATTTTTTTTATTCACATATAGAAATTTTTGATCTAGTTGATCCTAAAAAAAATACATTAGTAATTGATTGTAAATTTAGTAGTGATGGTTGTTTAATTGTGGATAAGGTTGAGGGAAGTCTATTTGGATTAGAGTTTAATTTTTTTCCAATCGCAGATGTGCATAATGATAATTATGTAAAATTTATTGGAAATATTAAAATAGATGCAGATCTATTGACGTCTATATTGACAGATGACTTAAAGAGTCTAGTGCATGATTTAAAATTACATCGTGGGTATGATATACATGGTGAGTTTGTTGTAGTTAAAAATCGACTATTTGACTCTACTTTTAGCGGATACCTTAAAGGTCGTGATTTCGATTTTTTTGGTTATCAATTAAAAACAATGTTATCTTCGATTAATATTAATAAAAATGGTATCATTCTCAACGATTTTCACATAAGCGACAATGGTGTAGCTGTTAAAGTAGATGAGATAAGAATTCAACGTAATAGCAATTTAAATTGGTATGTACAAATTCCAAAAATTATAATTACAGATCTAAGACCATCTCTTTTAAAAAGAGAGAGAAGAATATGTAAACGGCTGAAACCGTTTTACATAAAAGAGATGGTTTTCGTCGATATTTTTGGTGATTTATCAGATGCAATGACATTTACTGGAAAAGGTCATTTTAATTTTATCAATACCTTCAAGAAAGAATATCATCCACTCAATATCCCAATAGAAATTATTAGTAGTCTTGGTCTCGATATGGTTCTTTTGATACCAATTCAAGGTGAAATGGATTATTATATTAAAAATGGAAAATTAATTTTTACAAAATTGAAAAATAGTTTTAGTGAAAGTAAGCGTTCGCATTTTTATTTATGGAATAAAAATGAATCGTATATTGATTTTGATGGTAATATGCATATTGATATTAAAATGAAGCAGTACGTGTTATTTAAAATAACCGAACTTTTTATATTATCGATAAATGGAACTGTAGACCATCCAAAATTCTCTTTAAGATAAACATCTCTCTTAAATCTCACCTTACGCAAAAGCAGAAAATGGATGTATGGATCTTTTGAATCACAATATTATTCAAAAAGCCTCGTAATATTAGTAATATTACTACGATTTTTAAATAAATTGTTTTTTCAAAATCTCTCATACCTCCTATTTCCTCATTTTGCGTAATGTGAGTTAAATCTATTTTTTTGCAACCAAAAGAGTAACGCATGTTGAACAGAAAACGTTAACTGTGGTTCTGAACATGTCTAGAAAACGTTCTACAGGGAGAATTAAAATAACACTTTCTGAAGGTAGACCAATAGATTGAAGGATGATAGTAATTGCAACAAATGTTGCAGATGGAATCCCAGCTACCATGCCGAGTGATGTAAAAAGACATAGGAGGCCAACTGTAAATAAATTCCCTATTTCTAAGTTTATACCATAACATTTAGCAACAAATAATACAGCAACTGTAGCATAAAGAGCTGAACCTGTAAGGTTTACTGTAGCACCAAGTGGTAAAACAAAACTACAGAATTTATTTGGAATATTGGCTCTTTTTTCCATGCATTCTAAAGTTATAGGTAGAGTTGCAACTGATGAGCTCGTTGTAAATGCCGTTAATAGCGCAGGGGCTACTGCGCGAAAATGAGTTAGTGGGTTTACGCCTGCAATCAATTTTAAAAGGAGCGGCAAAACAATAAAGCTAAAAACAATTAATCCTAAAACTACAATAATGAAAAAGAAGGCTATCGGTCGCATAGTCTCCAAGCCTGTTGTGGCTACCATTTTTGCCATGAGCCCGAAGACGCCTATAGGCATAGCCTTCATTACAAGATGTGTCATTTTCATCATGATGTGAAAGAGACCATTCCAAAAATTAATAATAACTATTGAAAATTTTTGATCAATTTTAGCGCTAAATATACCAAAAATTAGACTGAATAAAATAAGGCCAAGCATTTGCCCTTCAGATGCTACTTGAAAAATATTTGATGGGATTAGTCGTAGGAGAATTTCTTCAAAGCTATCAAATACCCCTTTTGTAGCAATTAACATTTCCACATTAGCTCCACTTTTATACGTTAGTGTTTGTATAAGACTTTCCGAGATCCACGGAGAAAGAAATGCTGCACATGCAAATCCGATAAAAATTGCAAATAACCCAGTAATAAAAAAGTAGACAAAAGTTTTTGCTCCAAGAATGCCAAAGTTTTGGTCTGTCCCAACCTTTGCTGTTCCAGTAATAATTGAAGAGACGACTAAAGGAACCATTAATAATTTAAGAGAATTTAAAAATAATCTTCCTATTAAATCATAGATCCTTACAATTGGTATTCCGCTTATTTCAGCCGTTGACCCTGTAATGAACCCAACAATCACAGCGAGCGCCATGGCTGCAAAAATTTGAAATAGAAATAATTTTTTCATATAAATATTGGAAAATAAAAAATAATATTATTCTACTAAAAGTTAGTAAACAAGAAAAAACATATATTTAAGCAATGATAAGAGCTTTTTTAGATTTTTTATTTCCAATGAGATGTTTATCTTGCATGGAGATAAATTATTCTCACTATCTTTTTTGCGACATTTGTACATCTACTATAGAATTGATTGATAGACGCGGCAGATGTTGGAAGTGTTTTCACGAAAAAAGATTTGGTAGATGTCAATGGTGTATTATGAAAAAAGCAAATCTATTTATTAGTACGATGTCTCTTTTTGAGCATGGTGCTCCAATTTGCAGGCTTTGTTCAAATTCAGAGATGCACGCAAAAATAATAGCTTCATTTTTTGTTGTACAATTTATTAAAAGTCGTTGGCCATTTCCTAAAGGAATATATGCACATCCATCTCTTAAACAAGCGGGGTATTATTTAGCACGTTTTCTTAATATTTCACAATCATCTAAAACATACCAACCAGGGGCAAACATTCTTTGTATTGCTAATTATCATTATGAAATTGATATCCCAGTTGAACTTATATCATCTCGATTGTATCTTTTAACTTTTTCAACAGACGTGTAAACTAAACTCTTACAAAATAAAAATAATCGTGTTATTTCTCAAGATTTTGTTTTGTCATTTGAACCTGACGTCTTAGTAATTCATCTTTTTTCATTTGATCGCGAATTTTACCCCAAGAATGAAGGAGTGTTGAGTGTGTTTTTCCGCCAAATGACGATGCAAGTTTTATTAGTGATTCGTGAATAAGTTCTTTGGCGAGATACATTGCCACTTGACGTGGAAATGCTATATCTTTTGTCCTTGAATCACCTCTAAGATCTTGAACTCTTACGTTGAACATTGATGAGACACTCTTTAAAATGTTTTCTACTGTTATTTTTTTTTGTGGGACATATTGAAACATTTCACTGAGGCTTTTCTCTACGATATCCTCCGTTATTTCATTTTGCAGTGATGACGAGTAAGCGCTAAGACGATTTATTGCACCTTCTAGTTGACGTACATTATTAAAAATATGTTCAGCTATGAAAAAAGCTATTTTACTTGGAATGCGTATTCCCTTTTTTTCCGCTTTATACTGTATTATGGCAACCCTTGTTTCGAGGTCTGGCACACCTACGTTAGCGACGAGACCCCACTCCATTCTCGCTATTAGTCTTTCAGAAAGTTTTAACTGACTTGGAGGTTTGTCACTTGTAATAACAACTTGTTTATGTTGATTTATCAAACTTTCGAATGTGTTGCAGAATTCTTCTTCAAAATTGAGGCGATTTTGCAAAAATTGAATATCATCTACTAGTAATATGTCAAGCGTACGATAAAATCGTTTCATTTGGTCTACAGATTTATTTCGCAAACTATCTACAAGGTCATTGATGAATTGTTCTGTAGTTATGCATTGTATGCGTATTTTTTTCTTTTTTTGAGCGGCGTGATGGCCTATACTGTGTAGAAGATGCGTCTTCCCTAAGCCTACACCACCGTATATAAATAGTGGATTGTAAGATTTACCAGGTCTAGTTGCGACTCCTATGGCTGCAGATTTAACAAATTGATTAGATGGACCTTCAATAAAATCTGCAAATGTATAGTTTTCATTTAATTTTGTATTGAATCTAGATTCTACCGAAGTCGACCGATCTTCTTCATCTATATTGTTTTCTATGTTCTTTTCAATTTTCTCTAATTTTTGCTCTGTTATTATGAAATGTATTAGCGGTTTTCCGTGTTTGTCTACAGGTAAAAATGATGACAATTCATTTTTATAATTATCGATTAGATATTGTTGCACAAAAATATTAGGAACTTCTAGAGTTATATCATCTTCATCATTCTCAACAACATTGATCGGTGCAATCCAGTTTTGAAATTCAGCCTGAGAGCACTTATCTTTTATAAATGTTAAAAATTCATTCCATATGTTATTTCCATTTTTCAATAACATTCAACGATCTCCTAAAGATTTTAATCAATATTTCATATTTATGAACTCACCTTACGTAAAAGCAGAAATGGATGTATTGATCTTTTGAATCACAATATTATTCAAAAAGCCTCGTAATATTAGTTTAATATTACTACGATTTTTAAATAAATTGTTTTTTCAAAATCTCTAATACCTCCTATTTCCTCATTTTGCATAAGGTGAGTTATGAATGAGAATTTTTAGCCTATATTTTGTAAGGAGGCTTTACAATTTCAGATCAAACTTTACCATTGAGATCAATATGGGAGCAATAAAATTTCCATTAAAAACATGTTATCTATACTAACACGCTTAGTGCGAAATGTGGGATTAATGATTTTATTTTGTAACTACTCATCTACATCCACTTATTAATGGGGGGGGTAGGTGTGTAGTTACTTTATTTTTGTGAATATGCTAATAGCAATGCTTCTGCCTGTGATGATATTGATTTATCTTCATGTTTACTTAGAGTTAATGCTTGAGCCAATCCTTGTCTGTTATACCCAAGCATCAGTAGCGCTTTAGCGCGATTTAAAAGGGTAGGGGCGTGGTCAGCCTGAAGGTTGATGGCGCGGTCTAAATGACTTAGAGCTGTAAGATTGTCTCCAATTTGTAGGTAAATTGCCCCAAGTATTTGCACATCATATGGAGAGCTTGGGCTTAACACAACTAAAGCTTCAAAAAATTTTAACGCAGTTTCGTAGTGGCCCTGTTTTATATACGAATATCCAACAAAACGAAGATCATCTATTTCTTCTTCTGTCCACCCTAGTAAATCTAACCAATTTATGTCATTTATTTCTTTCATTGTTACCCTTTTACGTACATTAATCTCTCTGCGTTTATTTTTTCTAGCATTTTGTTAAATACGTTTATATCATTCATTAATGAAATAAGTTTATTGGCTTTTGTTGCGATCTGTTCTTTTTCTAAACCATTATTAATTTTAGCAATTTCCTGGTCTCTTTGTCCACTGATTCTATTTATTATCATATCTATAACTTCTTCAGGGCCGCATTTTGGAGTTAGTTGATTTGTAAATAGGCGTCCTGTTTGTTCGTTATATTTATTTGGGGGAGGCATCATTGCCCATGTCACCTCTTTTGATGTAACGCCAAACAGCAACTGATATTCAGAGATTAACATTGGCTTAGAGATGTCCGTTCTGATTTTAGAAACTATTTGATTGGATTCTTCTATGTATTTTTTATCGTAGAGATCGTGGTCTGTATCGAATCTTGTGTATGCGTTAATACCTAAGTTATCTATTGTTTTTATATTTTCTGTCATAATCTTTAGATAACACAATTATTATTTTTATTCATTCCCACAGATTCCCATTTATTTTTATGTACAGCTATGTTGTTAAAATAACTGCGGTTGCTTCAAAAAATTTTTTTAATAATCTTTAAAAATATTGCCAATTTTATATTCTATTGGTATTATGTGGGAAAACGTGGGAAAATGTAGGCAATAGAAAATGAGCAAAGATTTTTTTTGTGGTTCATATACTGTAAAGTTAGATGACAAAAACCGTTTTGTTGTCCCACAAAATTTAAGATATCAGCTTGTTGAAAATGGCGTTTTGGAATTTTCTATTGCACTTAGCATTGGTGGTTGCTTAGCTATATATAGAAAAAGTGACATGGATCAGATAGTTGAGAGATTTCGTAGGAAACAGCATATTGGAAAATTTCAGAAATTCTTTACTCTGTTTTTTTCAACTTTAGTAAATACTACATGCGATAAAGTTGGTAGAGTATCTATTCCAGGAAACTTAAAAAGTGGAGTTGGAATTAATTCAGATATTGTAATAGCTGGAGCGTTAAATAAGATTGAAATTTGGCCTAAAGAGATATACGAAAGAGATTTAGCAAATTTTATCTCTGGTAACAGCAAAGGAGAAATGATGGATTTAATTGAAGAGGCTTTCTCTACTTTAAGAAACGATAGAGATATTAATGATATTGAAGATAGCGTAGAGGAAATGATTAAATTATGAAAAGTTGTCATACTCCAGTTATGGTTGATGAGATGTTGGATTTTTTTTCAGATGTTGATTTGAAGATTTTTTTTGATTCAACGCTTGGCGCCGGTGGACATAGCGAGGCTATATTTAAATCGCATCCTGAAATTGTAACGTTGATAGGATGTGATAGAGATCCAATGGCATTAGCGACATCTAGTAGTCGTTTAGATCCGTGGAAGGATAAGTTGCAATTATTTCATGGTAACCACATTGATTTAGATTACATGTGCAAATCTATCTCTGTTAGTAATGTAGATGGTTTTTTTTTGACTTAGGAGTTTCTTCTATGCAATTAGATGAAGAGGGTAGGGGGTTTAGTTTTAAGAAAAACGGCCCATTAGATATGAGGATGGATACAACTTCATCTATAACTGCAAAAGACGTGGTTAACTCTATGTCTGAAAAAGATTTAGGAGCTATTTTTCGTGATTTTGGCGAAGAAAAATTATGGCGCAGAGTAGCTCATGCAATTGTGGAAGCTCGTAGAAAAAAACATTTAGAGACGACAGGTGAACTTAAAGACGTCGTAAATAAGGTGTTACCTTTTAATGGAGGCAAAATAAATCCTGCTACTAAAATTTTTCAAGCTATACGAATTTATATAAATAAAGAGCTAGAAACGATAGAAGGGTCATTGAAAAAAGCGATAGATATATTAGCGCCTGGTGGAAAAATAGGAGTTTTGAGTTTTCATAGTTTAGAAGATCGTATTGTTAAAAATGTTTTTAGAGACGCATCAAAGCCTTTGAAAAATTTACATGGTAAGATTGTAAGAGAAGCTATAATAAAGACTTTAACTAAAAAACCTATTATTCCATCAATGATTGAAATGAGAAAAAACAGGAGAGCTAGAAGCGCAAAGTTAAGGTTTGCCGTAAAAATTGAACATTCTGCAATTTTATGAAAAAATTAATAATTATTAAAATATTTATATGTATTTTTTCTTTTAGTGGGGTTCTTTATTCTTATTTACATCAACAAAATGATTTGATGAAATTGCGAATCGAATTGCCAAAATTGACAAAAGATATCCTCCTTATAAACGAAGCTAATGCTAATTTGAAATATGAAATTGAGGCGTTTGAAAATCCTAAACATTTAATGTCATTAGCAAAGAGGCCCGAATATATACATCTTAATTATCCAATAATTGACGATATATTAGTTGCAAATAGTTGTTCAGAATTAATTATTCCATATGTTGTTGAAAATAGTGGCAATAAAATTTGTTCGACTATTATTGTTGGCGCAAGATGATTTATTCTCGTTTCATTGTAGTTGCAATATCAGTTTTTTTGTTATTTTCTACCCTTGTAGTTAAATTTTATAAAATTCAAATAATTGAACACGATCAATGGACTAAACTTGCTAATGCTCAGCATCAAACAACTATTGTTGAACCTTTTTGTCGCGGTGTTTTTTATTCAAATACATCTTTACAAAAGGGGTGCATTGAACAAAAGCAACCATTTGTAGTAGACATATTAAAATATCATCTATTTATCGATCCTATCACGATACCAAATCATTTAAAAGATGAGATAGGAAGTTACATTATTAATACTTTGAATTTAGAAACTACAATTATTGATAATTTTTATAAAAAAAGCCGTTCAAGAAAAATTGCAAGCTGGATATCGACTAATAAAAAAGATGAGATAGAGAAGTGGTGGTTGTTATATTCAAAAGAGAAGAATGTGGTAAAAAATGGGATATATTTTGTAAAGGATTATAAGAGGAGCTATCCATTTGGAAAAATGCTCGGTCAAGTGCTTCACACCGTACGTTATGATAGAGATGAAAAGACGCACCAAGCCATTCCAACAGGAGGTTTGGAATTATCGTTCAACGATTACTTGAAAGGAAAAGAAGGGAAAAGAAGCATGCTTAGGTCGCCAAATTATGAATTGGAAAGTGATTTAGTCGATGTTGCATCAAATAGAATTCAACCAGAAGATGGAAATGATGTCTATTTAACAATCAATCATTGTTTGCAAGCTATCGTTGAAGAAGAGTTGGCACGTGGCGTTAAGAAAGTTGGGGCAAAGAGTGGAATATCTGCTATGATGGATCCATTTACAGGTGAAATATTAGCTATTGCCCATTATCCATTTTTTGATTTATCAAATTATAGTGATTATTATAATGAACAATCACTTCTCGAGCATACTCGAAATAAGGCGATTACAGATTGTTTTGAACCAGGATCTACTATTAAACCAATTAATATGTCGATAGCGTTAAAAGCTAACGAAGAGTTAATTTCAGCAGGGAAACTACCAATTTTTTCGCCAGAAGAGATGATTCCATGCAATCAATATGTCCCTATTGGAAGATCTCAACCAATAAGAGATGGGCACATGCATAAATATCTTAATATGTATCAAGCTATACAAAGATCGTCAAACGTCTATCCTGCAACTATTGTTCAAAAAATTGTAGACCGCTTAGGTAGCGAGTGGTATCGGAAACAACTTGTTGAAATTTTTGGGCTTGGAACTAAAAGTGGAATAGAAATTGAGGGTGAAAATCAAGGGGTAGTACCAAAGAGTGGTAAAACATATATTAATGGTGTGTTGCAGTGGTCTACTCTAACGCCATGTTCGTTGGCTATTGGTTACAATATAACGATGAATGCGATACAAATGCTTAGGGCGTATAGCGTTTTAGCAAATGGTGGTTATTTGGTAAATCCTACGATATTGAAACAGATTGTATCTAAAGATGGTAAAAATATAATTTATAAACATAATTGCAATAACAAGAAAATAGTTATTAGTGAAAGTATTGTAAATGAAGTTGTAAAGGCTATGAAATATGTTACAAAAACAGATGGCTCTGCATTGTTAGCAGATGTTCCTGGATTTACAGAGGCTGGCAAAACAAGCACGTCTGAAAAAATTATAAATGGTGTATATTCTAAAAATGATCATTTTTCTAGTTTTATAGGGTTCACCCCAGCAAAAAATGCCAGATTTGTCCTTTTTGTAGGGATAGATGAACCAAAAAAAATGTATATTCCTGGTTTTGGTTATACATATTTTGGTGGTAAATGTGCAGCTCCAGTATTTAGAGAGATCGCAAAACGATCGTTGCAATATTTAGGTGTCGCAAAAGATGATCCATATGGTTATCAAAAGGGTGATCCAAGATGCAATATAGAAAAAGCAGATTGGAGCAAAGAGGTTAAACACTTATCAGAAATTTATAAAAAATGGAATAAATGAAATTAAAAAAATTAATAAAAGACTTAGATATAAAAATATTAGGGAGTTGTAAAGATGTAGAGATAACAGGCCTTTCGAGCAATTCTAAATTTACTGCTCCTGGAGAGATGTTTGTTGCAAAAAGAGGGAGATTACATGATGGAAATCAATACGCTGAAGAGGCGTTATTAGCAGGTGCATCTTGTCTATTAACAGATATATTTAATCCATTTTTAGGTGATGTAACTCAACTTATAACAAACGATCTAAATAGTGTTGAAGGTCTTTTAGCTAAAAGATATTATGATAATCCATCTTCAAAAATTTTCTTGATAGGAGTTACAGGAACTAACGGTAAAACAACAACAACTTATTTAATTAAACACATTTTAGATGTAGATGCTCCTACTGGTATTATAGGAACAATAGAAAATATCATTGGAGAGGTGAGGATTGATAGCAATTTAACAACTCCAGATGTTATTACATCTAACAAGATTTTTAAAGAGATGATTGCAAATGGTGTAAAAAATTGTGCAATGGAAGTCTCTTCGCATGCTTTAAACCAAAATCGCATTGTCGGCATAGAGTTCGATGTTGCTATTTTTACAAACCTCTCTCAAGAACATTTAGACTATCACATTACAATGGATGAATATTTTAATGAAAAATCAAAATTATTTTCGCATATAAAAGATAGTGGAGTTGCAATAATTAATAGGGATGATGTCCGCTCCTCTGATCTTATTAAAATTTGCACAAATCGGGTTGTAACATATGGGTTGTCCAAGGGATGCGATTATTATGGAAAGAATTTGGTGATGACATCTCATGATATCAGGTTTACCCTTGATTATCATGGATGTGAATCGTTAGTCAATTTACCATTAATTGGAGAATTTAATGTCTATAATGCGTTGGCTGCAATAGCTACAGCAAATATTAAGGGTGTGTCGATTGATAAGATTGTAAATAGATTAAAAACATTTTCAGGGGTTCCGGGACGTATGGAGAGAGTGCGATCAGACGATGGACGTAATATTTTTGTTGATTTTGCGCATACTGCAGATGCTTTAGAGAAAACATTAATTGCTTTGAAAATAGTAACAAGCGGTAAAATAATTACTATATTTGGATGTGGAGGCGATAGAGATAAAGAAAAACGACCAAATATGGCAAGGATAGCTGAAAAATATTCAAACCATGTTATTGTAACGTCAGATAATCCAAGGGGTGAAGATCCAAATTTTATTGTAGAACAAATTATAGGTGGGTTCAACAAAAATATTTATGAAGTTGAGTTAGACAGGAAAAAAGCTATCGAGAAAGGGATCTCAATGATTAGTGGTGACGACGTTTTGTTAATTGCAGGGAGAGGGCACGAAAAAAAGCAAATTTTTTCTAAAAAAATAGTAAAGTTTAATGATACTGAAGTTGCAAATGAAATACTCAATCTATTAGTCTAATTTGCATATGATTTTTGTAAGATTAGTTTTAATTTTATTTTTGTTTATTGCATTTTCTGCATGTAGTGTCAATAAAAGCATTAATAAAAATGTTGTAATTGATACAAATTATTATAATAAAATTAATTACACTAATCAAAAAATTAATAAAAGAGTTCTTTCTAGGACGGTTGTTATAGATCCTGGCCACGGTGGTTCTGATTTAGGCGCTTATTCTAATGTTTGTGAAGAGAAAGATTTATGTCTTAAAACCTCTCTTCGTCTCCGTCATTTTTTAGAACTATATGGATATAATGTAATTATGACACGCACTACAGATGAATATGTGTCGCTTAAAAAGCGTGTTGTTATTTCTAATTTGTCAAAAGGTCAAATTTTTGTAAGCATACATTTTAATTCAGCCCATAATCATACTGCCAATGGGGTTGAGGTATTTTATTACCCAAATGCAGACCAAAATCGCCTTCATCGTTCAAAACAATTGGCACAACTTCTTATGTATAAACTTATCGTATATACAGGCGCTAAATCTCGTGGAATTAAAAAAGGAAATTTTTGCGTAATAAGAGAGACAACAATACCATCTGTTTTAATAGAAGGAGGGTTCATTACTAATGATGTTGAACGGAAATTAATTCAAAATAATAGTTACATAGACAAAATTGCTAATGCAATAGCAGAAGGGATACACTCATATTTCAATATTTAACCTATTCATTTTCAATTATTTAATATAAATATAATAATAAAATTTAATTATGGATCAAATAAAATTAAAGCATAATTTAACAACAATTTTAGAAACAGATGAGGAATTATACAAACAAGAAAAAAAATGTAAAAATTATTCTATGATAGAGAAAATTTCTCGTTTTTTCTTAAAATATTTTTGCTGTCAAAATAATGAAGAGGTTGCTCTTAATGTTTATTTTGATAAAAAAAATATAAAATCAGCCGATTACGCATCTCATTACAAAAACGACGCAACTATATGGTTAGGTTATTAACTCACATTACGCAAAAGCAGATTGCGTAATGTGTGCGACCGGTATGTCGTTAAACTAGGAGGTGTACGTACGGTGGTGTGAGAGGACGGGGGCTTTTAAAACCCCCTCCTACTCGATGAGTTAATAAGAAATCGTCCCCGGCGCGATTCGAACGCGCGACCTACCGCTTAGGAGGCGATCGCTCTATCCTTCTGAGCTACGGGGACAGTGTAAAAATACTCAAAATAGTTTAAATTATATTTCCGTTATACACAAGGAGGAATGTTTGTGTAAAAATATCCAATTGTAGATTATCATGTGAGAATATATGGAAAGAGCAGATATTGGAGTAATTGGATTGGGAGTTATGGGGGAAAATTTAATTCTCAATATTAATGACCATGGTTTTGTTGTATCTTGTTGGAATAGAACAACTTCAAAGGTTGGTGATTTTTTAAACTCGAAAGCTGTTGGCACAAAAGTAATTGGATTTGTCGATATCAATGAATTTATTAGTAGTTTAAAGTCGCCAAAGAGAGTTTTATTAATGATTAACGCCGGCAGTGGGGTTGACATATTAATTGAACAATTAGCCTCTTTATTGAATAGTGGTGATATTATTATAGATGGTGGGAATAGTCATTTTGAAGATTCAGAACGTAGATGTAAGTCATTAAAGGAAAAGGGGATGTTATTTATTGGGGTCGGCATCTCTGGCGGAGAGGTAGGTGCACGTAATGGGCCATCGATGAGTGTTGGCGGCAATAAAGAGGCTTGGCCGCACATTAAAAACATCATATATTCTATAGCTGCAAAAACTGATAGTGGCGAAATTTGTGCAGATTGGGTTGGTGTGGGTGGGTGTGGTCATTTTGTTAAAATGGTCCATAATGGGATAGAATATGGAGATATGCAGCTTATTTGCGAAGCTTATGATTTATTGCATAGACTATTGAATTACAACAATGATGAAATATCTAATATTTTTGTTAAGTGGGGAAGTGAAAAGTTAAGTAGTTATCTTATTGAAATTGCAAGTAAAATTCTTAAATTTAAAGACCTTGATTGTGAATATCTTATAGATAAAATTCTCGATGTAGCAGGGCAAAAAGGGACCGGAAAGTGGGCTGTCAAAGTGGCATGTGATAATGGAATTTCAGCTTCGATAATTAGTGAAGCGGTATTTTCTCGTTATTTATCTACGATGAAAGAGATGCGAGGAAAAATGAGTCTATCTTTTAAAGATGATCAAATTGATTTTACTGGAGATAGAGATAAAAGTGTTGAGGATATTTATAATGCACTATTTTTTGCTAAAATTATAAATTATACTCAAGGATATATGTTGATTGATGAAGTGTCTAAAAGCTACGGATGGAATTTGGATTTAGGATTGATTGCACTAATTTGGCAAAGTGGATGTATTATTAGAAGTGGTTTTTTAAAAGATATCAAAAAAGCATATGATAAAAATAAAGAATTACCTCTTCTAATTGAAGATAAATATTTTAAATGTGGTATCACAAATTCATTACATGGATTAAGGGAGACACTGTTGAAATCTATTAAATATTCTATCCCAACTCCTTGTATGTCAGCTGCACTTTCTTGGTTTGACTCTATTAGATCAAAGAATTTACCTGCGAATTTAATACAAGCAATGCGTGATTATTTTGGTGCACACACATATCAGCGTACAGATCAATTACCATCTAAATTTTTTCACACAAATTGGGATGTACAGTGAATAAAAATTTAAAATTAAGCGCATATTTTATACTACTATTTATTTTATTTTTTATTGCGGTTTTTTTTATAAAAGTTGAAGTCTCATTATTAAAGCCTATTAAAAATGTTATCATTTGTAGCGCAGAGATAATTTTAGGTGTAACATATATAGTTGGAGGTATTGTTACAACAGGTTGTACATTAATAGTCAGCGGCATTGGGAGGGGTAGTAATACGATTTGGCTACTTCCATTTTTTATAAAATGGCTGATGTTACCATTAGTTGCAATTCAATCATTCTTAAATTTTTATAAAACAAAACGAAAATATCATATCGTTTTTGTGATAATTGCATTATTTGCATTTATAGTGAATTTAATTTAAAATCATCTCTTGTAGAGATGATAAATGATAAATGGTTATTAGTTGTTTTTTTTTCGATAACCGAAGGCAATGTATAAAGCTTCCTTTATTATCATGCATATAAAAAACCATAAAATTATGTAAATCCACGAATAACCTACATATTTCCACCCTATTCCAACAAAATCTTTTGTTCCTAATCCGTACACTGAGACGATTGTTCCAATTATAAGTGACAAAAGTGTCGATAGGAAGAATTTACACTCTGGAAGCGGTTTAGACCATATGGCTTTTTCATTTCTAGTTAAATAGATTGTTAGATTGCCACCACATAGTATTGCCATAAATGCTAATGTTCGTAATAAGTGAAACTTATGTATGTCGTCTCCAATGTCTGCAAACCAATATTGATCTCCAATCCAATAGAGGCCAAACGTTGAAATTACACCTACTATTGCTAGAGATACCGCAACAGTAAAAATTTCAGAAAAATTCCATTTTACAGGATTTTCGCAAGGCCTCATGTGATCATATGCTATCATCATAATTGGGATGTCGTTTAAAAGTGCTATTACTATTATCATGATTGCTGTTAATGGATGATCGTTAAAAATTAACATAGATAAGAATAAGAAAAAAAGAAGGCGGCATGTTTCGCTAATGCGATACATTGCATAACTTTTCATTCTTCCAAAAACCCTCCTTGCTTCATCTATCGCATGAGATATTACTAGCAAGCCAGGTTCAGTTAGAACTATATCTGCTGCAGCTTTTGCTGCATCTACAGCTCCATCAACTGCAATTCCCACATCGGCTTGTTTTAGTGCTGGTGCATCATTTACGCCATCACCAGTCATTCCCACTATTAGTTTGTGGTGTTGTAGTGATTTGATTATTTTAAACTTGTCTTCTGGAAATACCTCCGAAAAACCATCGGCGTCATTTATTAGATTGCCTAACTTTATTGGATCGTTTGCAATTTCCTTGTCAACTTTAGAGATAGCTATAATGTTAGTCCCAAGATCTAAAGTATTTGAAAGCTCTTTCGCTATAGCTCCATGGTCACCAGTTACCATTTTTACTGTTACACCCATGTTTTTTATGTGATGTAACGTCTCTTTTGTATCGTCTCGTGGTGGGTCTGATAACGATATTATCCCTAGAAATTTTAGTGTGTTTGATGTAAATCCTTTAGCTATCCCAAGAGTTCGATACCCTTTTTTAGCAAAATCTTCTATTGTTTTATTAACTTCTTTAATAAGTTCATCGCTTGGATTACAAAGCCTTAGCACAACCTGTGGTGCGCCTTTGATTGCTATGAATTTTTCACCATTTATTGGATTGATTATAGCCTCAGTTCGTTTAATAGTTGGATCAAATGGAGTAAATTTTTCTTGCACATATATATCAAGTGCAGTTTTGTTATCTATTCTGTTTGCTATTGCAGTATCTATTGCGTCTTTATCTTCTTTACTACAAGAAAGGTATGCTACATCTAAAATTTCGCGATCTTCTTTAGCGTCAAAAAGTTTTATATCTCCAACTGATAACTGATTTTTTGTCAGCGTCCCTGTTTTGTCTGAACATAAAACGGACATTCCGGCGAGAGAATCAATAGATG
Source organism: Chlamydiota bacterium (assembly GCA_023269435.1). Lineage (GTDB taxonomy): Bacteria > Chlamydiota > Chlamydiia > Chlamydiales > 2-12-FULL-49-11 > JAHFTJ01. Next base: position 5,819 of record JAHFTJ010000009.1, on the reverse strand, counting down.
TCAGTTTCGCAACAATTGCCTTCATTGAAGCTAATTTATTTGCGCCGATGGCCATAGTAGCTGATAAAACCGCAGGTAAAGCTATAGGTATTCCAGCTATCACTAGAACTAGTATAAATATTATTACACTGCCTATGGTTTCGTTATACGTTCCAATTACCTCTATGCGATATATCGATGATATTAAAATTATTGCACATATAATTAATGTTATAACAATTAAAAAATTTCCTATAGTTAAAATAGCTTTTTGAAAATGAGATGGAACTTTAGCTTCGCTAACCAACTTCGCTGTTTTCCCAAAAAATGTCTTCATTCCCGTCTCTACGACAACTCCAATCATTTGACCTAATTTTGCTATTGTTCCAGAAAATGATATGTCGCCAATTTTTTTAGAAACGGGCATAGATTCACCAGTTAATGATGATTGATCTACCGATAGATATTCACCAGATATAAGCTTCACATCTGCAGGTATTATGTTTCCTAATTTTACCGAAATGATATCTCCAGGGACGAGATTTTTAGCATCTATACTTTGCCATAGGCCATCTCGTAGAACAAACGCCCCAAGCGCAAGTTTATTTCTTAAAGCATCTATTGCATTTCCTGCTTTATATTCCTGAAAAAACCCTAAACCAGCATTTACAAATAACATAAATAAAATTATTATCAAATCTGGCCATCTTTCTAATATTGCTGAGAGTATAGCTGCAATTTCTATCATTATTGGAATTGGTCCCCAAAAAAATTGCAACAATTTCAACAAGATAGATTGCTTCTTTTCTTCTAATGTATTTTGACCATATTCTTGTAATTTTTTTTCAGCTATTATACTATCTAATCCATTTTTATTGTTTACATTAAAATAATTTAGTGTACTTTCAACACTCATTTCTTCAAAATTAGCCATAGCCAACAATCTCCATTAAAATCGCAACCTGTAAAAGTTGCGATTATTTTTTGTATCTGAATTAAAGAGTGGCTACCATTATAGCTTTGATAGAGTGCATGCGATTTTCTGCTTGGTCAAATGCTATGCAATGTTTACTTCTGAATACTTCATCGCTAACTTCCATAGATGAAATGCCATATTTCTCTTCAACTTCTTTACCTATTGCAGTTTCTGTATCGTGCAATGCCGGTAAACAGTGCATAAATTTTACGTGTGGATTACCAGTTTTACGTATCATATCCATGTTTACTTGATAAGATTTTAGTAATTTTATCCTTTCTGCGTATTTATCTTCCTCACCCATTGATACCCATACATCTGTATAGATTACATCTGCATCTTTAACAGCTGCATCTATGTTTTCCAATAATTCTATTTTACCACCTGTCTCTTTTGCTACTTTTTGCATTTCGGCAACTAATCCTTGGTCAGGAAATAGTGATTTTGGAGCAAGGGCTACAAAGTGAACTCCTAATTTTGCTGAGCCTATCATTAAGGCGTTTCCCATATTGTTTCTTGCATCACCAACATAGACAAGTTTTATTTTGTGTAGCGGTTTGTGTATATGTTCTTTTATAGTCATAAAATCTGCTAAAATTTGCGTTGGGTGGTCAAAATCTGTTAGTCCATTCCATACGGGTACTCCTGAATATTTAGCTAGGTCTTCCACGGTCTTTTGCTTAAATCCACGAAATTCTATACCGTCGTAAAACCTCCCCAAGACTTTAGCTGTGTCTTCTATAGATTCTTTTTTTCCAATTTGACTGTTTGATAGAAATGTAACTTTTGCACCTTCATCGAAAGCTGCTACTTCAAATGCACATCTAGTTCTTGTAGATGTTTTTTCAAATAATAAAACTATATTTTTTCCTTTTAAACTTTTACCTTTAATACCTGCTCGTTTTTTACATTTAAGATCATTTGATAGATCCAATAAATGTATTATTTCTTCTTGAGTAAAATCTTTTAAAGTTAGAAACGATCTTCCTTTTAAATTAACTGGCATAATAAACCTCCATTTTAATTTTTATTAAACTTAAAAATTGTTTTTTTAAAAGAAAAATAGTTATTGAGTTTAAAATATTTATTTCTGTTAGGTAGTAATTAAAAAGGAGAAAAGATAGGTTAAAATTATGCATACAAATAAAAAAATTCTTATCGCATTGGGCGGCAATGCATTATCAAGAAGTGGAGAGAAAGGTACTATCGAAGAGCAATTATTGCATGTTAAAGAGACGTGCGAATATTGCGTAGATTTGATAAATGAAGGGTACGATTTAGTAATCACACATGGTAATGGACCTCAAGTTGGCAACATTTTGTTGAAAAATGAATTTTCAGCAGATAAAATACCACCTATGCCATTAGATGTCTGCGGCGCGCAAACTCAAGGTATGATAGGGTATTTAATTCAACAACAATTATATAATCAATTAAAAAAACACAAAATCAATAAACCTGTAGTAACAATTTGTAGTCAAGTTCTTGTTGATCAACATGACATTGCTTTTAAAAAACCAACTAAACCTATCGGTCCATTTTATACAGAAAAAAGAGCTGAAGAGCTTCGCAAAGAAAAAGGATGGTACATAATAGAGCAAGCCGGCAAAGGATTTAGAAGAGTAGTCCCATCCCCAACGCCTATAGAAATCATAGAGAGTAGTGTTATTAAAAAATTTGTCGATGAGCAAGTTATAGTGATTGCTTGTGGAGGCGGAGGGATACCTGTTATAAATAATCAACACGGTTATTTAGAAGGGGTCGAAGCTGTGATAGACAAAGATAGAACGGCGGCTATTTTAGCAGAAAAAATTGGAGCAGATATTTTGTTGATTTTAACAGACGTTGAACATGTTGCTATAAATTTTAACACTCCAAAACAATTAAATTTAAGTAAAATTACAGTGGAAGAAGGACAGAACTATCTAAAAAATGGAGAATTTGGTATAGGTAGCATGGGACCAAAAGTAGAGGCAGCCTGTCATTTTATAATGTCTGGTGGGAAAAAAGCAATTATCACTTCGTTAGAGATGTGTAAAGATGCGCTTCACGGTAAGAGTGGAACCTTAATTATTAAATAGTAGGGAGTTAAAGGTGGAGAAAAAACGTGAATTAAAAAAGGAGATAGGCTTATTTACTTTGCTATCCATTGGCGTAGGTGGAATTATAGGTTCAGGTATATTTATTTTACCTGCTAGCATGGCTGCGATTGCTGGTCCAGGATTAATTTTAGCGATAATTATTTCTGGCATTATTACAACTTTTTTGGCGTTGTCATATGCTGAACTTGGCGCAGCCTTTCCAATAACAGGCGGCCCATTTTCTTTACCACGACTTGCAATGGGTGATCTTGGCGGGTTTGTTATGGGGTGGGGATATTTTTTATATTTATTTGTAGGAACTGCGGCGATTATAGATATATTCGTTGTTTATCTTGGTTTTTATGTTCCTGGATTATCGGTGGGATCAACATTGACTCCCCTTGGTATCGTAGTAGCATTGGTAGCTGTTTGGCTTTTCACTCTAATCAATGTATTTGGTGTAAAATGGGGTGGTTTATATAGCGTTATTACAACTATTTGTAAATTAATACCATTGTTATTATTTTTTATAATGGGAATGGTTGTGTTAGATGGTAAAAATTTTACCCCTTTTATTCCGCTTGGTTTCACAGGTGTAACTTTAGCATCTACCCTCTTTTTTTGGTCATATACAGGTTTTGAGGCTATTGTAGTGCCAACTGAGGAGATTAAAAATCCGGCAAAAACAGTCCCTTTAGCAATGATTTTAACAATGTTAATTGTAAGTGTTACATATTTATTTATAGCTGTAGCATTTCTTGGAATGATAGATTGGAATGGTTTGCATTTAAAAGTTAATGACTGGAGTGGAATTGGTCAGATTGGGTCGCCTTTGGCTGAAATAGCGAAATCTTCTGGAATGTTGAAAATGGGATGGTTAGCTATTGTTATAACGATTGGAGCTGTTATAGCTACTGGTGGTTCTGGTGGTACATGGATACTTATTCAAGGTAGAATGCCGTTTGCAATGGCTCAAGAAGGGCTGTTCTGGTCAAAAATGAATCAGATAAATAAACACGGAGTTCCTACATTTTCATTGATTTTTACATCTATTTTGACTTCTATAATTATAATATTGATACCGCACTTTGTTTCAGTCTCTTTAATAGCATCTATTACAGCTATTGTTCCATATTCAGCAGCTGTGTTATCCGTTCCCATACTCAGAAAAACAAGAAAAAATACACATCGTCCATTTAAAATACCTGGCCACAAATTATTTACTGCTCTAGCATTCATATTTTCAACTTGGTTAATTTATTGGGCTTCATGGCCATGGACATTTGTTGGTGCTATTTTGATGTTGATAGGTTTTCCATTATTTTTACTAATACGAACAAAGGGGATTGAGTGGGGTAGAAATATATGGATTTGGGTCTATCTTATAGGCGTTGTGATCGTATCTGCAATTGGAGATGCTAATTTTGTTGTAGATAATTTTACAGGATTTACACCGCTTGGATATTTAAAAATGCCATACGATATTATTGTATTAGGTATATTTGCCCTTATTATTTATTTTTGGGTTTGTCGTTCACAAACTAAAGAAGAATACATAGAGTAACATATTAATATAATTTCAACTCAAATTCACAAATTACAATCGGTGAACTTGAGTTGAAATTATTATTTATCTTCCATTGGAAGAAAATAGTTCATTAAATATTTAATTCCATGTCTAGCTGCTTCTTCAACAACAATCATAGCTACGGTTATTGCTACATGTTTAACAGTAAATCTACGATCATCTGAGCCAAAATTTAGAATTGAAAAATTCCAGACTGCAGTAGTAGTAGTATTTTGTACAAGAGGCACTTGTTGACTAACATTAATAGCTACGTATGAATTATTTGAACCGTTACTTTTATTATTTATAATCATAATTATCTCCTATCCTATAATTATATTATAATACGATATTATTATCAAGAATATAATTATACGCAAGAAAACTCAAGAATTGGCTGCAGAAGCTCCGATTGATCTGAATTTGTCTCTTATGCGGCTTCTAAAAAGTTGACCTAATTCACCACAGGAGAACTCTTCAATGGTCTACTTGATGTTAAAGTAAATCCCTCTCAGGTTCAATATCAGCCAGACCAACATCTTCTTGATCAATATTGAAGACCTCAGTTTGATTCTTCATAAATTCAATAACTGTATGGTAAGCCATAAGGTATCCATTATTAAAACTATCATACCCTTCTTTTGGGTGGTCTGCTTCTAACTTTGCCTTTTTGGCTTGTTTTTTGATTATGGATATTAAGTCTATGAGGTAATTTTTGTATTTTTCATCTTCCATAATTTTTAATTAAGCCTTTCATTTAGAATAGATTGAAGCACGTCTCTTTGTTCTGTATAACATTGTATCTCAGTTGGCCATTTTTTGTTGATTAAAGCATGTTGCCTTTCGGGGTGTAGATCATCCCAGTGAGGAATAAATTTTGAAGGATTTTCAATTTTTTCTTGGTGAATGGCTATTTGCTTTTCATAACTCTTGATACCTTTTTGGATTTCTTTAGCTGGTTTATTGAGGTAGTCTCTTACCATTTTCACATGGCTATCCTTATTGATCGCAGCTTTAAAAACTTCACTTTCTGATTGAGAGACTAATTTAACGACAGTTTCGTGTAAGAAATGTTATGCAGCGGTTTGCAGTAGCTGTGTGATTTGATCAACCTCATGTTTTGGAAAATGGAGTTTAGGTTTATTTGGATTTAAACAATAAGCTGCTAAGCCAGACAACAAATTGTTTAAAAAATTCAAGCGACTACGATGCCTAT
>JAHFTJ010000048.1 GCA_023269435.1 Chlamydiota bacterium | reverse complement strand
ATATTATGCTTTTAATTACCAGATAATTCATTAGTTGTTTTAAAATTAACTTTAGAGACGTTAATTAGTTCGTCTTTTGAGGTTGGAAATGTGAAATTGTATTTGAATTTCATAGCGTCTAACCAATCTAGAAAATCATTTCTCGCCAATGTTGAGGCTCCAGCAACAGCTAGATCTCTTTCACCTCTGTGTATATTTGAGCGTATGAGGAGGTACGGAGTATTGGACAAGGGGCGCGAATTATAGGTTCCGCAGTTGCTACTGTACTTATAGACTCACATTACGTAAAAGCAGAAAATGGATGTATGGATCTTTTGAATTACAATATTATTTAAAAATCTAATATTAACGCCAGTTTCGTGTAAGAAATGTTATGCAGCAGTTTGCAGTAGCTGTGTGATTTGATCAACCTCATGTTTTGGAAAATGGAGTTTAGGTTTATTTGGATTTAAACAATAAGCTGCTAAGCCAGACAGCAAATTGTTTAAAAAATTCAAGCGACTACGACGTCTATGACGTTCAATCTGATTATGTACAAAAAATATTAATTTTGCAAAATATGCACTACATAAAATTAGAATTTTTTCAAGTTCAAATGGTTATGATTTTCTTACACGAAACTGGCGTTACTTAATGGTGAAGAGGTTCCATCTTTAAGAGGAGAAGGAACTGTTCGATTTGTTGGAAGTATGTAATTAAAAAAATGGGGAAGTAATACGAATTGGTATTTGATATGGCCTAAGCTTTGGCTTGCAAAAAAATCTATCGCCATATTTTGAACCAAGCTTCATATTCATCCGGACGTAATTTGTAGCGCGCAATATTTCCCTCATGCAGACTCATCACCTCAATTTCCACAGTTTCAATAAAACGAAATTGGGCGTCGAAGGGGAGATAGGTTTCTGCCGCTTGTCGAATTGTTGCTACAGCCATTTTCCGATCCATGCATTCACGGATAATGCGTCTAATTGTCTCGAAAATAAGATCCCGATGTTGCAAACGAAATAGGTCTGGTTCTCCCAATGTTTTTCGCGTGACAGAATATAAGGCGCATGATCGTTCATAAGCCCAAATAAACACATCACGTAATAATTCAACACGATTGAGCTCATATACTGCTAAAAGACCGTTAATATAAGCATCTTCTGGCATATCCACAAAAGACAGTGGGGAAAGGTTATGACGAATTAAGGGCAGGTTGGCTGCAAGACGAGAAACTCGTTTGTTGACATCTTCGAATGGTTGTAAATAAGGAAGATGCACCATGATAAAAAAGGCCTGTTCAAAAGGATCCAAGATGGCAGAGGCCATCTCAAGCATTTGCTGAAAACATTCAGCTATTAGTGGGGGTACCGCAAGAGGTTTATAAACAGACTTAGCAATGCCGACTGATATAGTTCGCAAAGAACCACAAGACTTAGGATTTGATAGGAGATTTTGTGATAAAAGAGCATGTAAATTTAAAATAGTATGACGATTAAAACCCACACTTTCTGAAGACTCTACTAAAAATTCAATGGCGATCTTATGATTCAAGATCATTTGGGCATCTTTAGCATTTTTGCCCTCTACAGCTTCTCCCCATTCGAGGAGATGTTCTGTTTCAAGTAATGAATAGGTATTACCCTCTAAACGACTGGAATTCCATGATAAATCAATTAAAATACGACTGAGAATTTGTTTCGCATAGGTGCCTGCTGGCCGTGTTTCATCAGGCGATTTACCCAATTCCAAAAGATGGCGACGCGTATTTGCTGAGAGATAGCAGGAGACATTAGGAATGTATTGATCCAAAAATTCTCTGTTATAGCTGACATACTGCCGCATATGGATAGGCTGAATCATTCTTTGTTGAATCGATTCAGCGACCGTGGATAGAGGTAGACCCGTTTTTTGGGGGCTTGGAGCAGAATCTCTCTGGGGGAGATAGCGCCTAGAATGAGTTTCCCCTTCAATCTGGATTAATTGATCTTTGACCAAATGCTCTAAGCGTCTCTGAAGCGTGCGTTTAGATATATGCCTCTCCATGGTCTCAAGGATTTTCTGGAGAGAGACGCCCTCAGGAAAGCGCGCTATAACCTGCAGAATGACATTAAGATCAGCTTGAAGTTGTGACATAATAATCCTCTAAATAATCCATTAAGGCCTCTATTCGCGCCATTTGTGCCAAATATATGGTATAAACGGCTTTTTGCGCCACTTTTTTCTCATTTCGCGCCATTTACGCCATATTTTAGCCAGTGAAGTAACTAAACTGGCGTTATATTATGCTTTTAATTACCAGATAATTCATTAGTTGTTTTAAAATGAACTTTAGAGACGTTAATAAGTTCGTCTTTTGAGAATTGTTTTGCGAATTTATTTCCTGCATCAATAACTGCTTGAGATGCCCCTTTTGGAAATGTGAAATTGTATTTGAATTTCATAGAGTCTAACCCATCTAAGAAATCATTTCTCGCCAATATTGAGGCTCCAGCAACAACTAGATCTCTTTCACCGCCATGTATTTGTGTTAGATCTATATCTAGCCCTTTATTTTTTATGGCAGATGCAACTACGCATTCGTTTGCAAATTTATCTATTATTGCTTTTTTACACTTAGTCTCTTTTGAGAGAGCCTCTATTACTGTTGCATGACCCCATGCTAATAAGTAGTTTAAGTTTTTAAAGTTTTCATATAATTCATTGTATTTTCTTGGAGATATTATTATGCTTTTGTATGTAAAAGAATTTTTTAATTCATACGCTAGTTTTTTTATTGTAGGATCAGATAATTTTTTGGAATCTTTTACGCCAATTTTATGCAGTTTATTTATACCGTTACAATCGGCATAAAGCGCAGCAACGCAAAGAGGTCCGAAAAAATCCCCCTTACCTGATTCATCTACTCCTATTCTTGGAGTTGTGTCGATTTGCAATTCGCTATATGAATAATCAAATGATTTTAATATTTCGGGCTCTAAATAGTATTTTATAAAATCGTCTTTATTTTTTCCTTGAACAACCAATCGTCCAGACGTGTAAAAAACAACAGATATACCATTTTTTTGCGCAGAGAATAGTGTGTATGGGGGGTTTTTGATTTCAAAACCACTCTCTTCTAGTTCTGTTTTTAATTTTTGAGCTATCTCTGATGAAATTGTTGTTACAAATGTATGGTTCACGTTGATAAAATACCAAACATTGAAAATATTGTCTATTTAGTATATTATAATAAATTGTTGTCGTATTGGAGCATGTCATGTTAACAGAAGCAAAAAAAGTTGGCGAAATACTTAAGATTAAAAGAATGGAGAAAAATTTATCTCTTAAAGAGGTCGAAGGTGCTACGTCTATTAGAGCTAACTATATAGAGGCGATAGAAGATGGGAGTGTTAATAAATTTTTGACAACTGTATACATATATGGTTTTATGAGGCAATATGCAAAATTTTTAGAATTAGATATTGAAAAATTGGCGAGAGATTTTCCGGAGGCTTTTAAAATGCCACATGAGAATCATGAGTTTGCCTATGGTATTGGAACATTGGAGAAGAGGGGAGCTGTATCTGCAAATAAGTGGAAGTCTTATTTTTTATGGGTTGTTGGAATTGCGTTGGTTTTATATTCAGCTTATTTTCTCGCTAAATTATTAGGAGTATTGTCTTAACTATGGAAGGAGAGATTCTAGGAGATTTTAAAATTCTAAAAGAGATAGGGAGGGGGCCTCTCGGGTTTTTATATCTTGGAGAACATAAATTTATAAAGAAAAAATTTGCTATAAAAATTTTACCAGATGAGTTGGTTGAAGACTCTGAATTTATGGTGAGATTCGAGTCAAAAATAGCAAAAATTGCCATGTTAGATCATGTAAATATCGTAAAAGTTCATAATATATCATCTTGCAATGGTGTTTTTTTCATAGTCTCTGATTTTATTGGAAATTCACACTTTGAAAGTACAAATTTATCGACTTATTTATCTAATTTGAAAAACAGATTGTCGGAATGTGAAATCTTGTCCATCTTAAAGATGGTTGCGTCTGCATTGGACTACATACATAGTAAAGAGTTAGATGGAAAAATCATGTTTCATGGAAGTGTTAAATTAAATAATATTATAATTGGGAAGATTGACGGTGTTGTTCAACATTTATATCTTACAGATACAGGTCTAAATCAAATTATTGGCCAGGGGAGAATTTTAAGTAAAATTTATAGTGCCACAGCTAAAGCGTTAGAGGTAGACTCTAAAATTACTGGTTTAGAAGGCGATAAAATTTATTCAAGTAAAAATACCGATATTGGAAAATTGACAAAATTACATAGATCATTTTTGCAAAATTATGCTTTTTTATCTCCCGAACAAAAGTTATCTGGTGTCGGCGATAATTGCGGGTATAAATCAGACGTATATAGCTTTGGAATTTTGAGCTATTTTTTATTAATGGGTTATTTGCCCGAGGGGTTTTTTATTGTTCCATCAAAGTCTAAGTCAATTGAAAAATTTAAATACAATTGGGATATATTGATAGAGTCTACTTTACGTCAATCTCCAGACGATAGGCCAGACAATTTAACTTCTATATTAGAGAGAGTTGCAACTTGTGAATTGAAAGATATTGAAAGTACAATCGATAAAATTTCTAATTCCAATGTAAAAGGAGAAAAGAAAAAAACAGCGTCTACTTATACAAGCTTATATGCAATAGAGACAAATAATATTGATGAACAGTTATCATCTGTAAATTTATACAACAAGCCTAGGTCGTTAATATATGAGAAGGAGTCTGAAAAAGAAATAATTAAATCTAATGTCGATGTAATAGAAAATAAGAGACCAATTATTAATCAATCTGAATTTAAAAAACTTGAATATGATGACGATCCAGGAGTAATATTTCAATCTATAAAAGTTGTGACTTCATACAAAAGCAACAATCAAATCGTAGAAAATTTAGATCCACTCCTTTGCGAAATGATAGTGATTAAAGAAGGTGAATATTGGCGCGGAAGTTCTATAGGAGCTCGTGATGAAAAACCAAAGCATAAAATAATAGTTGATTCATTTGCTATTGATATACATCAGGTTACTAATGAACAATATATTAGATTTTTGGAATTGATGGGTTGTGATAAGGAGAGTAATAATAATGATATGATCCTTTTAAAAGAATCTAGAATTAAAAGGGTGTCAGGTAAATTAAGTATAGAGTCTGGGTATGCCAAACATCCTGTAGTAGGAGTTAGTTGGTATGGCGCAGTAGCTTATGCAAAATGGGCTGGTAAGCGATTGCCAACAGAGGCTGAGTGGGAGATTGCCGCGTCGTGTGTGGCAGATGGCAGCCTATATACATTTGGTTCGCATATAGATAGAACTCAAGCAAATTATTTCAATTCAGATACGACGGTTGTGATGAGTTACCCGGCAAACTCACTAGGCTTATATGACGTTGCAGGAAACGTATATGAATGGTGTGAAGATTGGTATTGTTACAATTACTACGAACATTCGTTGCAAGAACCAAACAATCCAAAGGGGCCAGCTCAAGGCGTTTATCGTGTTTTGCGAGGGGGGTGTTGGAAGAGTTCTGAAGAGGATCTACGTGTCTCACACAGACATAGGAATAACCCAGGAACTATGACACGTACCTATGGATTTAGATTGGCGGCAGATGTATTATAATGAATAAGAGACTTTATTTAGCTAAACAACGTGGTTTTTGTGCTGGAGTAGAGCGTGCAATAGCGATTGTTGAAAAAGCTATAGAAATGTACGGCGCTCCCATTTGGGTGAAACATCATATTGTACATAACATACATGTAATAAAAGAGTTAGAGTCAAAAGGGGCGATTTTTATCGAAAATTTGGACGATGTCCCAATTGGTGAACGAGTCGTTTATTCAGCTCATGGTGTATCACCAAAAGTTAGAGAAGAGGCAAAGGCAAGGAGTCTTGTAGAGATAGATGCAACATGTTGTTTAGTAACAAGATTACATAGCGCAACAAAATTGTATGCTTCTAAGGGATATCATATAATATTAATAGGTCATAAAAATCATGTTGAAATTATAGGTGTGGCTGGTGAAGCGTTGGATGCGACTACAATAGTCGAAAATTTGCAAGATGTAGATAAACTTAATTTTAATCAAGAAGATAAACTTTTTTATTTAATTCAAACAACTCTTGGTTTGGATGATGCAGAAAATATAAAAAATGCCATTAAAACTAAGTTTCCTAAAATAAAAACACTACCAACATCATCTATTTGCTACGCAACAACTAGTCGTCAATTAGCGTTGAAAAAAATAATAGAAAATAATGTAGAGATAATTTTTATTATTGGCGACCCGGCAAGTTCAAATTCAAACAGATTGAGAGAGGTTGGAGAAAGTAAAAATATTAACTCTTATTTAGTGAACTCTCCACAAGAAATTGATGAAAGTTGGTTAAATGGAGTTAAAAGAATTGGAATGTCGGCAGGGGCCTCAACTCCTGAATATGTTGTACAGCAGTGCGTTGATCGATTGTATTTGTTCGGTGTGAATAAAACGATTTGTTTGTAATATCAACGACTTGAATATCGGTTACTTCAAATTTTTCTATATTAAGATTTTTGAATAATATATAATGTAATATAAAAATTGGAATAATCATTAAAGACAATGTAAGTATAATCTTTACAACTGTGCCAAGTAATGTTGGCTTGTACTTTTCTGCTATGAATTTTTTATCGCTATTGCTTTGTATTGAAGCTAGATCAGTACTTCCAATAACAAAAAATTTACTTGTTAATCGATATATTTTTTCTTTAAATGATGGTTTGGTGTAATTTACTGGTGTAAATACACCTATTTTATTCATAACTACATTATGCATGATTATGAATTTACAGTAAATCCTACTCTGCTTAATAAATATCTTATAGTAGATATTGGATGCAAAATACAAATTTTAATTATGCGTAACCGCGTTGAAATTGTAACTTTTTTCGTTAATGGGGGAACATTTGATATAGCGTCTTGTATAAATTCGTCAAATGGAGGTGGCATCTGTTTTGGAGGTTTATTTATTGGAAAAAATTTAACATCTTGCACTTCGTCGCCTATTTCTATTGCTCCACCTATTATTTTACAAATATATAAAGTTGTTAATTTAATAAATGGATGTGATGGTAAATAGGTTGCTACTTTTCGTAAAATTATTACATCAAACCCGGTCTCTTCTTTGCATTCACGCACAGTAGCCTCTTCTGGCGTCTCTAATTCTTCAACACCACCTCCAGGAAATGCCCACATTTGAACATCACGTCTCTTTATCAGAAGCATTTCGCTCCCGTCTTCGTTTAATATTAATCCGAAAATACTTTTGACTCGATTAGACATAAATTTGTTTGTTGGTTAAACTATACTCAATTATGATATTTTTATGCATTGCCTTATTGTTTTTTTTGTGTGGATGCGAGTCTAACTACATTAGTGTAACAAAAGTCTCTG
>JAHFTJ010000047.1 GCA_023269435.1 Chlamydiota bacterium | reverse complement strand
GCGAAATCTTGCTTCTGCTGGAATTACTCTACCATCTTTGAATACTGATCCTACATTGTCTTCCCAAATTGCATGAGCTATAAAATTTTTAATATGTTTAGACGACCATTGATCAAACAGCCCATTTGAATTTATTTTGAATTGATTTTTTTTAAAATCATTTAATTTTTCTCGAATTTTTTTTTGAATTACTCTAACTGCATTATTAATTTTTTCTTGAGAATAGCGTGCAGTTGGTTGGATTGGTTCCTCAATTTGTTGGATTGGATCCTCAATTGAACGATGATTGCGTAGTCTTGTTACCATGTTAGCTATGATCTCAAAAAAAGACTTAACATATTTAATAATACATTTGATTAAAACATTTATTTCATTTTGTATAAATGCATAACAATTAATTTGTCCTGATACTCTATTCATACATTTTATTATGATTTTTTTATAATAAAATAGATAGCAAAAAGAAATGTTTTTTAATTATGCAAGAAGTTTAAATTTTTTTTTTGCAACTTTGCAGAGTGTTGTGTAGTAGTGCAGCGATTGTCATTGGGCCAACTCCGCCTGGCACGGGCGTTATTAGTGAGCATATTTTTGATACATTGTCGTAGTCTACATCTCCTACTATTTTATTTTGTACATAATTGATTCCTACATCGATTACTACTGCTCCACTTTTAACCATATCGATTGTTATTGCATTTGGCTTACCGATTGCGGCTATTAAAATATCTCCTGTTTTGCATATCTTAGTGAGATCTTCTGTATAGCTGTGCGCTACAGTGACAGTTGCATTTCCGTATTTATCATTTTTTTGAATTAAAAGATTTGCTAAGGGTTTTCCAACGATATTGCTTCTGCCAATTATTACTACGTGTTTACCTTTTGTATTTATTTGGTAAGCCTCAAGTAATTTAATAATTCCAAATGGAGTGCAAGAGATAAAACAATCGTCTTCACCTATTACCATTTTACCTACATTGGTTGGATGAAATCCATCGACATCTTTATTAGGGTCGATGTTATTTATAATTTTTTGAGAATTTATGTGATTTGGCAGTGGCATTTGTACCAATATTCCGTGAATTGTATCGTCGTTATTTAATATATTTATATTTTTTAATAGATTTAATTCAGATATATCTTCAGAAAAGTATAACGGTTTTGATAAAACGCCAACTTCTGCGCACGCTCTTTCTTTCATCCTAACGTAAGTTTTAGATGGTAGATCATTGCCAACTAATATAAAGGCTAGACATGGACGATAATCACAATTTATAATTTCATCTCTTATTTTATCTCGCCACTCTTTTGCGACTCCTTTACCGTCTATGTCCATATTGCCTCCAAAGGAATCGTAACTTTTTAAGATTGACAGCAAAAGTTGCGATTATTTTTAATTTGTTAATAAATTTAGTACGTAAACAATATAATGGAAGGAGTACTATTAAAAAAGCGTAAATTCCATCTAATATTGGCATAAATATTAAATCGGTGAAAAATGTAAGTATATGCAATTTTATATTCATTTCAAACGTTGCAGATAGTATGAAATGAATAGTAGTTGCAATGAAAGAGAATAGAACAGAGTAGAGGGCAAAAATGTGTGGTTTTTCTTCTAAAAAATATTTTTTATATCTGTATACAACAAGTGTAGATAAGCAGTAATTTAATCCAAAAAATCCTAATGGAAAATTAATTGAATGTAGATCCATTAATACTCCAATTAGCGATGTTAACCACAAAGTATAATGAAACGAAAATCTTGACATAATTAACGTTATTAATGGTGCGAAAGTAAGAAAACGAACCGATGGTATTATAAATGGAAGAAATAACATTGAAATATATGAGAGTGTAAAAGGCAGTATTAGTGTTAATAATTTATTGTATGTAGACATTTTTCTAAAAATATATTTTTACAACTTAATCTTTTAAGAAGATGCTCTGCATTGAGCGTTAGTAAGTTGATAATTTTTTTTGCTTGATGTTTGTCTAATGAGCTATCTCCGTCTTGCAAATCGTCTGCAATTTGATATATTAAACCAAATACTTTGCCAAATTCAATTAATATATTTGTATCGTTATTATTTGTTTTATTTATTATAGCACCACACTTTAGAGTTGAAATAAATAGTGACGATGTTTTTAACATAGCTATGTTTTGATATTCAGACCAACTCATTTTATCAGATTTTGTATAAATGTCTAATATTTGACCGGCAATAATTCCATTGTTCGAAATTTTATTAGATATGACCTGCATCAGGTTTACCTTTATTGATGGTTGATATGGCGCATTAGACAATACTTCAAATGCTAGTGAGAGTAAAAAATCTCCTGTTAATAGAGCGGTAGTTTCATCAAATTGTTTGTGTAAGGTTGGCTTGCCATGTCTTAAATCGTCGTTATCCATGCATGGCAAGTCATCGCATATTAGTGAATAAATGTGTATTAATTCTATAGAACATGCTACGTCGATTCCGCTTTCTCCGCTAACAGAGAGTAGCATTTGAGGTCTGATCATTTTGTTGTTATCATCAAGAACAGAATATCTTGCTGCATCACAAAGTCTTTTATTTTTAATTAGATTTATTGATAATATTTCGTTTAATTTATTTTTTATTAATTTTTTTAATAAGATATCATTTGATATTGTTGTAATCACCGACTAGAACTCCCTCATTTAAATGAAGTACACGCTTACAAAGATTAGCAAAATTTGTATCGTGAGTTACTACTATGAGAGATTTTTGAAATTCTTTGCAACAGTTAATTAATAAATCTTGAATATTTTTTGCTGCAGAATTATCTAAATTTCCTGTAGGTTCGTCTGCTAATATTAATTGCGGGTTATTCATAAGGGCTCTGGCAATTGCAGCTCGTTGTTTTTCACCACCAGATAAATATTTAGCATAAAAATTTTGACGATGTGATAAACCAACGCGATCTAAAAGATGTAAAGCTTCTCTATACGAGCAACTATTTTTAGTCGATTGTTTGCGTCCTATTTTTGCTTTGATAAGCAAATTATCGAGAAGAGTGTACTCTTCAAGTAAATTATTAGATTGAAAAACAAAACCTATACACTTATTTCTTATAGTAAATAGATTTTTATTTGTTATCTCTTTTCCAAAAAGGTTTAGCTCTCCGCTCGATGGTTTTTCCAATGTTCCTAATATATTTAGTAGTGTACTTTTCCCACATCCTGATCGGCCCGTTATTGCAATTGTTTCACCTTTGTAAACTTCTATATTAACGCCATTTAAGATATTAATCTCTTCAAGACAATTGAAGCTTTTACGTATATTTTTTGCGTCTACTATTTTTTTGTCATTCATTGTGATCTCAAAATTTCAGACGGTTTTACTTTACATGCTTTTATTGCAGGGAATAATCCAGCTATTAAAGATAATAGTGGTGTAACTGTAATGATAAATATTAATGCAGTTTTACTGAATTCTTTAGGAAGTGATTCTCCGTAGAATGCAGAGTTAAATGCCTGTTGCCCTTCTATGTAGTTTAAAAGATTCACCAACGAATCGATATTTAATAGAGTTATATAAGATGCAATTCCACCAACAAAACAGCTTATTATACCCATTGCGAGGCCGCAAACTCCAAAAATCATACCTATACTTCGTTTTTTTGCTCCTAATGATAACAATATACCAATTTCTTGTTTTTTATCGTTTACCAACATAAGCAATGTAGAAATTATATTAAAACAAGCTACAATTAAAATAATTATACCAATTAGCATAAACAGATAACGATCACTTTTGAATTGAGACATTAGATCTTTTGCAAATTCGTAATCATAAAAAGTTGTAACTTTCCAGTATTGATTTATTTCATTAGCTGTTAACTCTTCTTCTATATCTTTTGCTATTAAATTTGTTTTATTAATATTGTCAAACCACACGCATATACCGTTTGATAAAAATGAGTCCAGTGCTATGTTTTGAGTTGTGCTATTTATTTGGTGAACAGTTGATTGGTCTGCAATAATAATGCGATTTCCTATTGCCATTAAACCTGGGTCGTAAAATCCTGCTACTCTAACATTAATTCGTTGCTCTTGTGTAGACGTTATAGTTATACCATTAAATGAAAAAAACCCTTTATCTCCTATTTTTACTTTACTCCCTTTATAAGATGTTGGCAAAATGATTCCGTTTTCAGGTAGTTGACAAGATCCTTCAATGTAGTAGACCCAAGGCGGCTCTATTAGCGGTTCCTTGTCGAATTGTTGTAATATTTCTATCTTCTTAAGATTTATATCATTAATTGAAATAGTTGTATTTATAATTTTGTTTTGTAAATTAATTGATATTTCTAGCGAGTCGATTTTTTGATTTTTAATAATACAATCTACATCTCTATCTATAAGCAATGGCGTCGTTTCATCTATTATGTAATCTGTTTCATTGATTGTAAAAATTATTTTAGAATCTGTGTAGCGTAACTCTCCTGCATCTACATCATTAAAATCATTTTCTGAAACTGGTATTATTAAATATGGTATCTCATTACCATCAATTTGAGTAAATGCTAATAAATGTTTTTCATTTTTTAGTATACTATTAGGAATTTGCCATGATGCAGAATTTATTGATGCTTCTTCTATTTTTATATTTTGGGTGATTGACGATATATTGCTTGATGTTAATAATAAATTATTAATATCATTTATATTTGGTGGTTGTAATAACTTTAGTAGTTGTCCGCTTTTTTCTGTAAAAGATGATATGTAAGATGCTTGAGTTAAAAAATTTGTCTCGTTGTTTTGTTTCATTCTTAATTGCACAAGAGCAGCAGCAATTTCGTAATCTTGCGCAACTATAGATGGCCATTTTGATTTTAATTTATTTATTGATAAAAATGCATTTTTTACAAAATCGTTAGAATTATCTTTAGGCCAATAAAATGGTAGTTCTTCATCTATATTTGAATTGTATGGATCTGTTGCTTGAGAAATTAATTTCTCTCCAATAGTTTTATAAGAATAATTTGAGTCTGAAGCTATGCTGTCTATTTGGTAGTAATATGAATTATAATATTTATCTGTTGGTGTTATACGAATTGGCGCATTTAAAGAGGTAAGTTTTGTAAGCCAATTTTTCTCAATTCCTTCGGTTATAGAGAAAAATAACATTAAAAGCCAAACGATCAAAGAAATTAAAAAAAGTGATATCACCCCAATCAATGAAAGAGATAACCGCCCTTTACTTGGCCATAGATATCCTTTAGCTATAAATAGCTCAAACATAAACCTGCTATTTTTTTTCTTTGAACATCACATGTTTTTTAACGGTAGGATCATATTTTTTCAACTCTAATCGATGTGGAGTATTTCTAGGATTTTTAAATGTAGTAGTTCTAAAAGAGCTTTCTGTGCTCTCTAGCGTGATAAATTGTCTTACTTTTTTCTTTGCCATTGTACTCTCTTATAAATTAATCGACACATTATACTAAATAGACTTTAAAAAGACAAGCTTGGAGATGTTGTTAAATTAAATGGGTGTGATTTTCCATTTTTTTTAAATATATGATAACCAAGCCCGGCTATCATTGCGCCGTTATCTGAACTTAAACCTTTCTGAGGGAAAAAAATAGATGCGTTTGATTTGTTATTTTCTGCAAACATCTCTTTTAAACGTTTGTTGTTGCTAACTCCCCCACCAATGTAAAGCGTCTTTAAATTATATTTAATTAAAGCTAACATCGACTTTGATACAACATCCTGTAAAGCAATTTCTTGAAAAGATGCTGCGATATTATGTTTTTCGCTATCATCCATTATGTTGTCATTGTGCTTTTGGTTTTTACCTTTAATTGCGTACAGCACTTGCGTTTTTAATCCACTAAAAGAAAATGCCAAGTCATTATCTTTTACTTTACATTGCTTAAATTTATATTTGGTGCGATCTCCAGTAATAGCAAGATTTTCTACTTCAGGACCACCTGGGTACGGAAGACCTAACATTCGTGCTACCTTATCAAATGCTTCACCTATTGCGTCGTCTATTGTTCCAGATATGTACTCGTATTCCCCAATTTCACATATTTTTAAAAGAGATGTATGTCCACCAGAGACTACTAATCCAATTGATGGGAATTCATTGTTTTCTTGACTCATCATTGCGCTATATAAATGAGCTTCTACATGATTAACGCCAATAAATGGTTTTTTCCATGCATAAGCCAATCCTTTTGCTGCATTTAAACCGACCATTAAAGCTCCAATCAAACCTGGGTTAGTCGCTACAGCAATTAAATCTATATCTTCGTGTGATATATTAGCTGCAATAAGTCCTTTTTCAATTACATCTAAAATTACATCACAATGTCTTCTACACGCTAATTCTGGATAGACGCCACCATATTCACTATGGATATCACTTTGAGAATAAATCACATTTGAAAGTATGTGTTTTCCGTCAACAACCACTCCAACTGCAGTCTCATCGCAACTACTTTCAATTCCTAACACAACGCTCATAATTTATTTAAATTTTTCTCATGTCATAAAAAAAAAGTTGGCCTGCTCCATTTTTGTCGTTCGGTTTATCTGGACATGAGCCAGCCACAAGTACATGTGAATTATGATGTAATGAAGAGACCCTTCCTGGATGGTTGTCAAGTGTTTTTAAACTATTTTTATTAACTCTTATATCAAATGATTTGATAGTTCCGTCATCTGCACATGTAAAATAAGACGACTTATCAATCGGTAGTACTTGCCATACTCTTCCTGAATGTTCAGAAGTACGAAAAATCTCTTCTTTCTTAACAAGATCAATAACTCTTGATGTAGAATCGAATAAAGATGCAACTATGTGATTATTGCCACCAATCATCTTAATGTCCGATATAAAAGGACGCTGATTACTTTTATTATTAAATTTTTCAGAAATAATAATCGCTGTTTTTTCCCAACCAGATCGTTTTGGTCGCGCATCTTGAAGAATTTCTAACTCTGTCCCTGTAACTACCCCAATTGAGTTAAAACTAATAGGTAATATGCAATAGACCCAATCTCTTTCGCTTGTTTTTGTAGTCAAAATAGTTTTGTAATTTTTTCCATTCATAAGGAAAAATCCGCCACGCATACCAACATAAAAATTGTTATTTTCTATGGTTGTTAATGCAGTGATGCGGTTTTCGTTTCTTTCTTTGCAATTTACTATAGCATCTGACGACATTTTCCAATATCGTTCCTTACAATTTTCATCAATTTTTGATATTTGAACGTAACCGTTCCTATGTCCGCTGATATATTTTTTTGAATTATAAGAGACTGCAATAGATGTTACCCATTTTTTGTAATCTATATTATCTTCTTGAAGAAGTTTAACTAATTTTCCCCCTATAGACCAAAGCTTTACTGTTCCGTCTTTAGAACCACTAATAAATTGATCTTCTCTTACACCAACCAATCCGTGAATATCATCCCTATGAGCATTATATATAGTTGTTATCATAATCATTACCTATTTTATTGCTTTAACT
>JAHFTJ010000046.1 GCA_023269435.1 Chlamydiota bacterium | reverse complement strand
AGTACAGCGGTCATCGAAGTGAGAATTGACCATTTTTCCACAAGCCCTAGCAAACTCAAGTTTTTTAGAAAAATTACCGGCTATCAATCAGTATTATTTTCAATTTCGAAAGAGGTCTATTGTCAACTTCGACATTTATTAAATTACAAGTTTGTAATCCAAATGTATTTTTAAGTTCTTCAATATCACCATTAACTCTTTCTATAGTTTCAGTTAAAAAAGTAATTTCATTAAAAGCAATCCTTGACATATAATTTAATAATTTTCTATGAAAAAAAAGATTCCCTTGAATTATCACCAATAAGAAAAAAAATATCATTTATAATTTCATTGCAGGATTTTTCTTTTAATTCTTGAATTTTTATATTATCGTACACATTCTCTGAAAGAAATCTTTTTGAAACAGATGTAAATATATCACGACAATGATCATTTATTTTTTCCAAATTATAGTTGCACTTTACCCAAAAATCATTTATATTACTCATCTCTTTTTTAAAGAAATTAATTATTTTTTTATATAGTTCACTCTCTTTTTGGTTTTTAAAATTAGTTTCTTTATTTGTTTGTATGTTGCTAATTATATTAGTCATAATAATGGTACCTCTTAAACAACTTTATTATAGCACAACTAAATATTATTATAAAGTTAATTTAAATGTATTAATGACAATAATTATTTCTGGTGTCAAGCACCAGAAATTCTTAAGTTTTCATTGAAAGGAGAAATTCTGCATTGTTATTCGTCTTCTTAAGGCGAGCTATCAAAAGATTCATTGCATCAATTGGTGATAAATCTGCTATTGCTTGACGTAAAATGTAGACTTTTTCTAATTCAGTTGGATGATAGAGGAGCTCCTCTTTGCGAGTTCCACTTTTAATTATGTCTATAGCCGGGAAAATACGTCGTTCTGCAAGTCTGCGGTCTAACACGAGCTCCATATTTCCAGTCCCCTTAAACTCTTCATAAATCACTTCGTCCATTTTTGAACCAGTATCAATCATTGTCGTAGCAATAATGGTAAGCGATCCACCTTCAGCAATATTTCTTGCAGCACCAAAAAATCTTTTTGGTTTATAGAGAGAGTTTGCATCTACACCTCCAGAGAGAACTCTACCAGAGTGTGGTTGAACAGTATTATATGCACGCGCAAGACGAGTTAATGAATCTAAAAGAATAACAACATCTTTCCCCTGCTCAACAAGTCTTCGAGCCTTTTCTATACACATCTCCGCTACCTGGCAATGACGTTCAGGTGGTTCATCAAACGTTGAAGCAAGAACTTCGCCTTTTACAGTCCTCTGCATGTCTGTAACCTCTTCAGGTCTTTCATCTATAAGAAGTGTAATTAAGAGTATCTCCTTATTATTTATGGCTATAGAATTTGCGATATTTTGCAATAAAATTGTTTTACCAGCTTTTGGTGGAGCTACTATCAATGCGCGCTGCCCTTTCCCTATTGGAGCAATCAAATCTAATATTCTTGTAGAAAAGTTTTGTTTATCAGTCTCCATTAAAATGCGTTTATTCGGATGCTCAGGGGTTAAATTGTCAAAAAAAATCCTATCCTTGAGTTGATCTGGATGGATTGAATTTACTTTTTCTATTTTTTGAAGGGCAAAATATTTTTCTTTTTCTTTTGGTGAACGGATCTCACCAAAAATTTCATCACCCTTTCTAAGGTTAAAACGCCGGATTTGCACAGGAGATACATAAATATCTTCTGCAGAAGGAAGGTAGTTATAGTTAGGCGAACGTAAAAATCCAAATCCATCTGGTAAAATTTCTAAAGTTCCCTCTCCTACTAATATTTCATATGGACTTGCAGACTTCTGTTTAACTACCTCAAAAACTATTTGAGATTTAGTCATATTTCCAATATTGGAAATTCCAGAACTGTGAGCATATTTAACAAGGAGCTCAACGCTCATTCGTTGAAGATCTGCTATTTTAGTTATGTGTATCGTTGGTGGTATTATTGGCGCTTGTATTATTGGTTGTATCTGCGGTTCCACACAGACTTGCTCTTGTTGCTCCACTAATTGAGTCTCTTGAATTCGCGCATAAGCATCTGGCTGTATAATAGGAGGTGGAGTTATAATATGTCTTTGTCTTGGTTTGTGTGGTTTTTCTTGGCCTTGTGCTTCAGTTGGCGCCACTTTCTTTTCTCTTACATTCTTTTTTTTAATCGGGTTTTCTTGATCCATTTTTTGTTTTAATTTTATCCTATTTGTTTGATTTTAAATTTAATACACTATAAAGAAACATGTAGAAATACCACTGAAATTTACTTTTAACCCTCATCATGCATGTATACACAAAAAAACTCAAAAATTGGTTTTGACTTCATTTGTAGGTCAGTGAATGGTTTTAAGCTTAACACTCTCCCCAGTTTTTTCCAATTGAAATATCTACTTTTAAAGGAACTTTTAATTTTACAACATTTTCCATAATTGATGTAACAACAATTTTACAATTATCGATTTCTTCATCTGGACACTCAAAAATAAGCTCGTCGTGAATTTGTAAAATTAAAAAACTTTTTAAACGTTCTTTCAAAAATTTTTTATCTAACTCTATCATCGCTAATTTAATTATATCAGACTGTGTCCCTTGAATTGGAGTATTTACAGCAAGCCTCATACCTTGAGATTTAATCATCATATTCTT
Organism: Chlamydiota bacterium; assembly: GCA_023269435.1. Lineage (GTDB taxonomy): Bacteria > Chlamydiota > Chlamydiia > Chlamydiales > 2-12-FULL-49-11 > JAHFTJ01. The sequence goes on along the minus strand of JAHFTJ010000046.1, from coordinate 4,953 downwards.
GTTTAAAATATCTGGCAGGAGACGCTCACGCCCAAATAATGATGTTGCCTTCCCATTTCTTATCGCATCCATTTGACATTTTTCAATAAATTTTTTAACTTTTTGATGTTTTTTAAAATACATATCTATAAATAAAGCTGCATCTTTAATGGTTATTCCAAGCCCCTGAGATAGACCGAATGCTTGTTGCCCATATATAACACCAAAATTTACAGCTTTTGCCCTAAATCGCATCTCTTCTGTCACATCTTCTAACGAAACTCCAAATATTTCAGATGCACAAATTTTATGAATATCTTCATCATTTTTAAATGCTTTAATCAGTGCCGGTTCTTCGCTGAGATGAGCCAATATACGCAACTCAATTTGAGAATAATCTGCCCCCAGGTAACTCCATCCTTTTTTTTCTGGAATAAAGACCTCTCTAATTTTTTTCCCATCAACCCCCCTTACCGGTATATTTTGTAAATTTGGATTAGCAGATGAAAGTCTCCCTGTTGCTGTTACAGATTGATTAAAAGTGCAATGTATTCGTTTGGTTTTTTCATTAATACCAATAGCCAAAGCATCTACATAAGTTGAACGTAATTTTTCTAAAGTTCTATACTCTAAAATTAGCGGTACAATCGGATGCGAATCTATTAAACTTTCAAGAATAGTAGCTTTAGTTGAATAAAAATCATTTTTTTTCGCCTTTGGCGATTTAATTTTGAGATCACCAAATAATAAAGCACTTAATTGTTGAGTAGAATTAAGGTTTATTTCTTTTTTAGCAATTGCAAATATCTCTATTTTTAGAAATTCAATTTTTTGATGAAATTCTTTAGACAACAGCGCTAACCTGTCGGTATCTACGTATATTCCATGCCGCTCCATCTTGAACAGTATATTTATTATAGGCATCTCTATATTTTGAAAGAGATCATATAGATTGTTTTGTCTAAGTTCTTTGGTAAAGATATTTTTTAATCGCATTATATAATCGACATTTTCACAACAATAATTTTTTACAGACTCTATAGCAACTTCCGACATTGGCGTTTGCTTTTTCACCATCTTCGAGCCGAGGAGACTATCTATTGACGTCTTCGTAAATGCAAACTTTTCTAATGCGAGCTTATTTAAATTATGGTCCCTCGCATTGGAATTTAATAAATAAGAGGCCATCATAGTGTCAAAACTTATATTGCTTATAGTTAACCCATGATTTGCTAAAACATGCATATCGTATTTAACATCATGACCAACAAATCTAATAGCTTTATCCCTTAAAAATGGAGCTATAATTAATGTAGCATTTTTTTCTCCAAGAGCACCATTGAATGGTATGTATGACCCCATTTTTTCTTCCGACGTAAGACCAATGCCTACAATGCGAGCTTCTAACGGTGACAATGATGTTGTTTCAATGTCTATCGCAACTTCTTTGCACTTATATAAAAGTGACAATAAATTTGTTAAGCTTTTTTCATCATCAACAAGTTGATAGAGCTCTTTTACATTGCCATCTATAATAGATGGCTTCTTTTCAAACTCTTTTATCAGCGAAGTAAAGTTCATCTCTTGAAATAAATTGATTAAACCAGTGTAATCTATTGTTTTTAGTTCAAAAAAATCATCTTTTTTTGTGAAAGGGACATCTAATTGTATTGTCGCCAATTGATAACTCATTTTAGCAATTTCACTCTCCGCTTTTATTTTCTCGCTATATTTTTTATTTTCAATTTGATCTGGATTTTTTAAAATATTTGCAAGAGAACCGTATTGACTAAGCAATTTTGCAGCTGTTTTAGGGCCAAACCCTTTAATTCCTGGAATATTATCAGAGGCGTCCCCTGTAATTGCCAAATAATCGACAATTTGATTTGGACGTACCCCGTAAATTTTTTCTACTTCAGAAGAATCAATAATGAGATTGTCTTTATAAGTTTGAAGTATTTTCACATTATTATCGACAAGTTGGCAAAGATCTTTATCGCTGGAACATATGTACGTGCAAATATTTTTTTCAGCAGACCATTTTGCTATAGAACCAATAACATCGTCTGCTTCCACTCCTGACACTTCAATAATTTGTATACCTCGATATCTACAGTATTTTTTTGAAATGTCTATTTGACAAAACAAATCATCAGGCATTTTTTCTCTGTGACCTTTATATTCCTTATAAATATCTGTTCGCGATTTTTTATTGTTTGGTCCATCAAAAACGCAAACAATATGTTCTGGTTCAAACTCTTTGATTAGTTTTTCAATAGAGCGAACAAATCCAAACAGAGCATTTGTCGCATCTCCTTTTTTATTGGTCATCCCTTTAATGGCAAAATAAGAGCGGAACAAATAATTTAAAGCATCAATAATAAAAATTTTTTTCATTTATTGAATGTGGTCTTTTGCATCATAATAAAACAACATTTGATTGTCCCATCTTTTAGGTGATGAAATGCCAAATAACACTTCATTAATTTTTTGATTCCAAATATCTAATTGTCCAGTCATAAGGTCTTGTATTGGCGCTCTTTTATGATACAACCTTATCACTTGATAAGGAGTTTGATCTAAATTAGCCTCTTTTACTAGTTCTACAAGCGTATCTTGATAACTTGTAGATCCATTATCAACATAACCATATGTTTGCGCCATACCTCCTGCAAACACTTGCGCGCCATATTGATCAATAAGTAATTTTTCTGTCAATCCATTTTCACCACGAGCGTTAGTAACTATACCCACAAATATTTTATACATATCAGATGTTGCAACTATCAAATCTTGATATGGGGCAGATTTGTCACTTTCATCTGAAATTTTTGAAAATGACGGATATTTTTCTTTGTACTTTCCTTCAGTTAAAGTAACGGAATTGATCCCATATTTTTGCATAAAATCCCAAAAATTAAAAAATGGACCAATTTTCACACCAACAGATCCGCATATCGCAACTGGACTGCAATTAATCTTATCTGCTGCACACGCTATATAATAACCTCCAGAAGCCATCAAACCAGGAGAATATGCAAAAATAGGTATTTTGTATTTTTCTTTGTATCTAATCAGTGCTCGATAAATCACATCACTATCTACTGCAGAACCACCTGGTGAATTAATATATAAAATTATCCCCTTAACACGATCATTTTTAAAAACACCAGTTCTAGATGATCTAAGATATCCCTCAACCAGCTCCCCATATAAATCTCTATCACCAATAATTCCGGTAATATCTAAGCGTAAAATTACGTTTGATGTCTCTGAAAGCAATTCTGTATTTCCATGTTGATCAGGCATTATATCTGCAGCAATCGATCTATCAGAATTAGTGTATGGAGACGAAAAGGAGAATGAAATTGCCAAAATAATTACTACCCCAATTATAATGCCTATCATACCTAATAGCGTATTAAAAAAAGATCGAACAGCAGATTTAAAAATTGACTCTTTTGCAATATGCATAATTATACCTTTGTTTTTGATTTTAAAGTAAAAAATAGTTCAAAAAGAACTAGAGCTCCAAATAGAAAAAATAATAAAAAAAACATCTTATTTATATAAATGTTCAGTGACATCAAAAATAACGCAACAAATTGCAAGGCAGTCATTATTTTTCCACATATCACAGATTTGTAACTATACGATTTTAAATTACCCATTACAACAAGATAAATTGCAAAAACTACGAGCGAGACATCTCTTGATAACATAGCTACAAGTTCCCATATTTGCAATTTATGCTCATATAACAAAATAGAAATTGTAAAAAAAACAAAAAATTTATCCATCAACGGGTCGAGAATCGTCCCCAATTTAGTTATATTTTTATAGCGCCTTGCCAAATATCCATCGATAATATCAGAAAATGCTGCAACTAAAACCGCTGCAACTCTTACGTCTACCCTCTCTATTAAAAATAAAAATGCCAATGGACATCTTAAAAAGGATAAGATATTAGAAGCAGTAAACATTATTGTGCGAATATACCAAATTGCATTGACAAAAGCGAGAAATAGTTGAAATTTTGATAAAAACCACATTTACCGTTCATAAAAATCTATGAAAATGTACACACACTCTTTCGTAGAGACATTAGTCAGGCAGTGCTGCTGGTACTTTCTTGCTTAAATCCCGCCGCTGACTCCATGCGTGTTTATCTAGATTCATTGTATGTGTCGAGAATAGACCTCTTTCGGTGCGTCTTGAAGTGCACATTAACTAGCTGCTGAAAGAGGTCTAATGTAGCAACATCGTAGCTTCTTCAATATTGTCTACTCCTGTTAAAGCTTTGAAAATATTTAGAAACGCACCCCTTTTAATTTCTTCGTTAGTGATCAATATAGCAACATCAATGGCTTTGACAATATTATCTGCTAGTATTAAAGCATCGGAAATGGTACGAAGCGCCAACCCTCTCGTAATTTTATCATCATCATGAATCGATGTAGCAACAGCAATAGCTTTGCCAATATTGCCTTTTTGCGTTAAAGCTCTGGAAATGTCCAGAAGTACAAATCCTTTCATAACTTCGTCATGGATCAATTTAGCAATATCAATGGCTTTGCCAATATTGCCTTTTTGTGTTAAAGCTCTGGAAATGCCCAGAAGTGCAAGTCCTTTCGTAGCTTCGTCATGGATCAATTTAGCAATATCAATGGCTTTGTCAATATTGTTTGCTTGTGTTAAAGCTTTGGAAATGTCATGAAGCGCCAACTCTCTAGTATTTTCGTCATGAATTGATGTAGCAACATCAATGGCTTTGTCAATATTGTTTGCTTGTATTAAATCATCGGAAATGTCCCAAAGCACATACGATCTATCAAGTTCGTTAGGGATAAGATTGGCCTGGGGTGAAACGAATGAGTGATTTTCAAAGAAAATAATTCTCAATTTTACCCCTATAGTTCTAGTCCCAAAAATTCTAAAGTAAAAATTAACTACTTTCTTATTGCTGGAATCTAA
>JAHFTJ010000008.1 GCA_023269435.1 Chlamydiota bacterium | reverse complement strand
TGCAGATTTTTAAAAAAAATATATTCATATTTTATATATTTAAATGAATAAATAAATTATGTCAAGATATTTTAAATTTAGTTTGCTAAAATTATAGTTCCGAGTATTACTCGGAACTATAATTTTTTAGAATGTTAGAGATAGATTAGCTTAGAAAGCATTCCAAGCGAATTGGATGGTTGTTTCGTATGCACCATCTTCTATTGAATTGCCGAGATTATCAGTAGCGTAAACGGTAATAATATGAACTTCGTCTTCTATTACTGGATCAGTACCACCGACATAACTACGTAGTGTAGTGCCATCTGTAAATACAATAGGTTGAGATACTTTATTTCCACTTGCATCTGTATCTGTTGTTAATTTTAACATTACAAATAAATTAGGATCTTTATTTTTAAGTAATCTAAAATTGTTTGTAGCAGTATCTCGTTCTGCGCTTGAAGCCTCTAATGTTTTGGTTGTTGATGTGTAATTGTTAAACAAAGACATTTCCAATGTCCCCATAAAATAGTCCTCTCCGCCGCTTGTTCCTATCGAACTGTCTATCTCTGCTACTAATACGTTTCTGTCAAAACGCACTAACATGTCTGTGCCAATGATACCGACTATTCTTACAGATTCTCGTGTATCGGCTTGAACTTTAGCTGTTATCATGCAAGCTAATGTTGTTAAACCTAATAATATTTGTTTTGTTGTTTTTTTCATCTAATTCTCCCTTGTTGGTAAATAAAAAATATTTATTTATTACATATCATTTTGGAAGAATTTTTTGCAAAGAATTTTTTTTATATACACAAATGAATTCAAAAGTTGGGAATTTTACAAAGCCGACGTCACATAAAACATTATATGTTTATCCATGCAAATTGAATAGTTGTTTCATAAGCGCCAGATGCAACAGAATTGTTTGTATCATATTTAGCATAAACATTAAGTCTATAGGTTTCATTTTCTAATGTAGTGGCACTTGAGGTATTTATTGTATGGTTGCGAAGAGTCCCATTGTTGAAAAAATCAACAGGTATTATTGGTGTTCCACTTGTGTCTTTGTCTTTAGTTAATTTCAACATTATATATTTATTTGGATCTGAATTGTTTAACAATCTGAATTCATTTGAATTGTCTGCTTGCGCACTAGATGCTATTAATTTGTCTGTCACGTTGAGTCTATTGTCTACGATAGTCATTTGAAAATCACCAAGTTCGTAAGAACTACCAGGGGTTGATATTAAAGACGTGTCAATATCATGTACAATTATATTTTGGTAAAATCTAACCGCCATATCTAATCCAACGACACCTGAAAGTTTAGCGCTTGTACTAGGCCCTGCCGCCTCTATTTTAATTAAAGTTAACGACGTTAATATTAAACCAATAGAGATTTTGCTAAAAATATTCATATAGACTTAATATCACAAATTATATTTTATTTTCAATAAAATAATCGTTATCTCACATTACGATGCATGCCATTCGAATGTTAATGTTGTTGTAAATAATCCGCCAAGAGTTGAGTTTCTTATGTCGTCTTTTACAAATAGATCGAAATTGTGCACTTCATCTTCAATCACAGGCTCAGATCCTGCAACATAACTGCGTAACAATGAATTATGTCTAACTAAAATGGGAGCTGATTTATTTCCTCTAGTACTTGTATCTGTAAATAGCTCTAAAACCAAAATTCTATTAAAAGATATATTGCCAGTGCAGTGTTGTTTTATATTTGTATATATAGCAAGTAGCTCTTGATTCATGTTTGTATTAGTTGTTGTTATTTTTAATAAATCTGTTCCAGAAAGATGATTGTTAAACACTCCTAATTCAAATCTGCCAACGAAATATCTTACTTGAGTAGGATCTCCAAGCGAATCATTGGTGATATCTGTAGAAATATCTAAATCTGTGCGTAGACATGCTCTATCCAGCGCTACAATCATTTTTTCCCCTATTACACCTACTATTCTAACATTTTGAGCAGATATATTTACGTTGAAGATAGTTAAAGCAACTACTATTGGTATATATATAAATATTTTTTTAATTACTCTATTCATAAATCTCCCTAGATGTTTATAACGTGAAAATGAAATAACAAGGTGTAAGAGTGGCCTGTAAAAGCATGGGATAACTCGTCGCCTAGCACATAAACTTCTATTGTTCTAGAATTTGTTATCGATTCGCTTGATACTGTACGTGAAATAATCGAGTCTTTGTGTTTAATTTCTTTTCTTAGTGGATTATCGAATTCGTCTTGTGTTGTTATAAATTTTAATATTAATTTAGATGTTGGGTCTTGTTTTGATATTAGTTGGTATCTTCCTTTGTGTAGACCGCTTTGAACTATTGATTCAAATTCTAATGAAGAATCGGCGGGAACTAATTCTATTATGTAGTCTGTAGTTATATTTGTGTGTGTTGTCAATGTGAATGTCTCCAGTAAAATATCGTATTTTCCATACAGATCTTCATTACCTTCATGTATATAGAAGTATCGTCTTATTGTTTTACATGTGCTATTATCTACTCTAATATCAACAAACTCTGGCCAGTTAATTGAGACACAGAGTGTGTCCTTACTCTGATTTATAAGAGACTCTTCCCCTTGTAGCGTACGAAAACATGAGAAGATAATAAATAGCATTGTAATTATTAATGATTGTCGTGATTTATTTTGCTTTTTCATCGGTTATTCCTCGCAAGTTATTGTAATTAATAGATTAATGTTATAATCACCCTTTCTGTTATCGACTATTGGGGTTAATGATTTAGGAATTACAATCGATATGTTTTTGTATTTTAATCCTCTATAATCATTTAAATTTACCCCATATAGCGCATCGCAAGTATTATTGATTGTTAGTATTGACTTACTAGTGTCGCTTAAATTAATTTTAATAGGTATTGAACGATTATTTTGACTTGAGTATAGGATGAATTGGTTAAGTTCGCGCATTTCGCCACGATGGCTTTGTTCTATTGAAATTTTACATCTCTTATTATCGTTTGAGCACAATACGAGGTCTTGTAAATCAAAAACTACGATTCCATTTTTGTATTCGTCTAAATTTACGCTAATTTTTTTTTGTTTATATATTGATCCTATTACTTTTCTATAATCAAAAATAGGTCTTCTAATCTCTTTTTTACGAATTAAGTAAGGGGAAACATCTGGAAAAACATGTGGAGCAAAGTCGGAAGTAAGTTCTGTCCCTAATTCACCAACTTCAGTATCGACAATGATATGTAAAAATTCACCATTTAATAATGTTACAAATAAAGTTAAAATAATAAGTGTTTTTTTCATAATTAACTATTATCATTTATAACAATTAATTTGAACTAAAAATAAAATTTTATTTTACAACGATTCGCAACTTGATGAGCAACGGTAAGATCTTAATATCTTGATAAGTTCATTGACAGTAGATGTTGAATGAGAACTGGTTATAAGAAAATCTACATTTTTTAAATTTGTATGGCAATTAGCAATGCATTGAGCTTGAGTTAAATTTGTTTGCATTTGACGGACGTCACCCTCTTTATCAAACGAAATGGACATTATATTTGATGAGTGGTTATCTAGATGCCAATTGTCATTTTTTAGATTTGTGGCGGTTATTTTTGAAAATTTCAATAATTCTTCGCGCTCTGATTGCATTGAAGGAATAATATCTAACGATTTATCGATTGCACCGATAAGTAACGGTGATATAGTAGATAACTTATCTATGTTGTGGTTAAAATGAATTATGTAATTCATAAGTTTTTTAGAAGAGGCAATATAGTAAGCGTATGAACCAAATGGCTTTCCGAATCCACCTACTATTATATCTACATCATGTAAATGTGAAGAGAGTCCCATCCCATATTTTCCTAATATTTGAAATGTAAATGTATCATCTGCTATTAATATAGCTTTGTATTCTTTAGAGAGATCTGCAATTTTTTTTAAATTACTTATCCCATTATTGTCGTGTGTTTGATGTGAATCTACTAATATTAATATGTTTTCAATATGATAATTATTTGCTGTTTTTAACATAGATTCCAATTGATTTGCATCTTTTGGGTCAAATATTTTCATCTCAACGTTATACTTTGGATGGAATTGAAATGTTTTGTTTTTTAATATCACTGTTTTTGGTTGTATTAACGAATCTATTAATCGCGCTACATGGTTTGTGTTCGATTCTAATAGTATAGCGCTCTCTTTACCAACTAGCTCTGCTAATTTTTCTTGAGTTCTCCTTATTTTTACTAAGAAATCGTCTAGCGGCCTTGTAATAGATGAGCCGCTCCCCCATCTCATAATGTAATCTATAGCGCCGTTTCTTATGTATTGATGGTTTAGTAAATTAAGAAAATCTTGTGACGAAAAATTAAGCGATATTTGATAAATCTTTGGGAAGAGAACCCTTACTTGTTGTCTATGTTTTTGTAATAATTTTTTTTGTAATGAGCTGTGTATAGTCATATGATCATTTTATGTCGACTAAAACAGTGTAACGTATTATATTTTAACTGCCAACTTGTAATTTCAATATTTATTTCACTATTCTGCAGGAGGGGAGATAAAAAAATATTTACATATTTAATTAAATTATGTAAATAAAGGTTATGAATAAGTTATTTATTTTTTTTCTTTTGCTTCTTGCTTTATCTTGTGCAGACTCACAGAATAAAAGCGTGGAAGTGAATGCACAATTGCCAAAAAAGAGTTTAACGCCAGCGCAACGCGCTACGCAAGATCAACTTTATAAACAAGTTGATAATCTTGAGATAAGTGAAATTATCGATGGTGGTAATAGAATAATATTAAGCGACGGATCTAAATGGGATGTAGATCCAATAGATTCTGATAAATCTAGCGGATGGATCGAGCCTGCTGAAATCTCAGTGACAAACGGAGATAATATTAAATACCCATATAAAATATTTAATAAATGGACAAATGACTCAGTAAATGCAAGGATTGTGCAATCCGAGCAATAAGTTATTGACGTGATGTTGTCCTAAGCGAGTATTGTAAAGATGTTAGCGCTTTTGGTTTGTGGTTGGCTTTATTTAACAAATGTTCACAGTTTCTAATGTACTTATACGCCTCTTTAAATTCATATCTTTGCATTGCTATGTTAGTTAGATAATATTCTACAGTTGGGTTGTTTTGATCTAACTTATTATATTGTTTTAACGCTTCATAAGCTTCGTTAGACCTACCCAATTGCAAAAATGTTATAGCCAAATGAAACAACCCATCGCGAAAATTTGGAAAATTTTGTAGCAAATTTTTTATTTGATTTTGTTTTTTTAATATAGATTCTCGCGTCTCATCGACCTCTTGATAGACTATTCTTATGCTGTTTGCATCTACATTTCCATTTAAAAAGTCTTCTATTGTTGTATCTCCATAAACCACCTCTTTATCAATGTGGTTTTTTGCTATTTCGAGGTGTTCTTTCCCTTTTTTCTCATCACCAATAAATAAATAGTTGTAACCAAGAAATGTGTGAATTGTTGGATCATTTTCTATATACGCATTTGCCTTTAAATACAATTCTATCGCTTTCTTGTAATCGTCTTTGTGCCATGCCGTTGCAGCTGCGTTGAAAAAATTTAGACCAACAACTTCTTTTATCGATCTCTTTTTTAACCCTTTTGTGTTTATTCCAAGATAGACTTCATCTTCTAAATGAATCCCTCTAGCTGTCGTCTCTATATTTATCTTTTTCTCTACACCGTTAAAAGATAAGTAAATATGACCAGGTGGCGTTATTACCTCCAATGGAAGACCCAATCGTTGCGCTAATGACAAATAAAGAATTGAAACGCCAAGGCAAACGCCATGCCTATTATCCAAAACAGATGGGAGAAAAGTATATAGATCTACATCTTTTGCCCACATAGAATGCGGTGGGAAACGAAAATGCATTTCGTGAAATATGAACAAATTTATTTTTTCGATCATCTGATCATAAGTTGGATTTTCATCTAATTTCGCCAATATTTGTAAAGCCATCATATCGAGAGATGCCTCATATGAAAGTATTTCATTTCTCTCTTTTGGACCAAATTGATGTAAAAGTATAGCTCTTGCAACATCTACTTCGTCATCTTTCAACAGTGCTGTCTCTTCGATTGACCAAACCATATGCCCCTTTAACTTTCTATTCATAAGGTGGTTTGAAATGTTGTCGATCAATTGTAGTTGTTCATTTGAAAGTATCTGTCTGTTTTGATAACTTTGTAAAGTTGCTAAAGAGACTACCATCTCAATATCAATACTTGGTATCTCGAATAGATTTACCATCTCGCATTTATCTACCCTGTGTTTATTTATAAGGTCCCACCCCTTACTAAATGCCTTTTGTCCAAGTTGTTCATTTGGAAACAGATGATAAAAGGCAAACAACTCTGTTAATGAATCCTCTTTTAAGCTGCTATATAAAAGCGCCACTCTCTCTTCGTATTGTCCACACGCAACTGTAGACAAATTACATAAACACACCACAAATACAATTGTTAACTTCACACATTGAGCATATCACTAATTTATATTATTTTCAAGAATTGAGCAAAGAAGCTCTAGTGATTGACCATTAAAAAAAGCAAATGCAGAATATACGCTAAATTATAATTACAAATCATAACCTTTTCAGTTCCACACGAAACTGGTGTTAATTACCAATTTTAATATCAAAATTTTTTTTATCATCATCTACAATGTCATACTGTCAGGTCTGACACTATGGCTATGGCTGTCAGGTCTGACCATGACCCCTACAAAGTCCTCGAAAATGAGGGCCTTTTCGCACTACTATTGATTCTGTTATAGTACCGTTTATTTCACCAAACACTAGTGACTTTCCTGAAAAAGCTGTGCCGTCGTTTATATTGTACATAGTAAAATTTAATTCAAACGCTCGATTAAATGCAACAATTGTATACGCTGCCATCTCTGTAGAAGCTTTATAAAATATGTTTATGTCGTCTCCGTAATACCATTTTTCATCTTCTTTAATAGATGAAACAGAAATATATCTGATAATTCTTGAAAGTGCAAAACAAAATTTCTCATCACCTTCTAGGTTTGTAAAACCATTTTGTCGCTTGCCTAAAGTATCAATAACTAAGTTAAAATCTTCATCTTTCTTAAATTTTCTATTGTGTAGACTTAAATCATAGTCATCTACATTAGTATTAGGATCTTTAAGTTGTAAAATTTTATTTTCTAATTCGGATATTTTAGCTGGTGACTTATCATGATCTAGTAGTAAACCAGCTTTTGTTTTTTCTACTTCGAGTTCTTTATAGCTGTGTGGGTATTGTAACATGTTTTTATATAATTCTTCTTTTGATTCCAAGGCAATACGAAGAGTACCTAATTCTCCTTTGAAATTATCTATTAATTCTTCTTTAGTTATCACAGGAAGTGGATTAAGATATCCATCTTTGTTCTTAAAGTCATTTAAAATATGTATTAATTTGGTTGCATAATCATTATTATTAATTAAATAATCAATTAAAATTCCACATAGAGCATTGGCGAAGCAATTCCCATCTCCTCTTGCAAGAAAAAATGTATTATTTTCATTGATAAGTTTGTTACTTCTTTCAATTATGATTTCGTTACTAAGATTAAGCAGTTCTTTTTTCATTACTTCTTTAGTAACGCGACAAAATACTTTCTTATAGTCTTCATCAGTTGGATTGCTAATTAGTTGTATCATTTGTTGTTGGTGTGGTGGTTTTTGTTGCTGAACAATAACACTTTGTTGTTGAGAAAGATTAATTGTTTGATTAAGTTGTTGTGGGTTTTGCTGCTGTTGAGGTTGTTGTATTAGTTGTGGTTGTGATGGTTTTTGTTGCAGAACAAAATCATTGTGTTGTTGTTGATTTTGAAATACTATAGCTTCAAGATCTTGATCTTCTTTTGACATTTGTGGGTTTCGTTGCTGTTGTTGAGGTTCTTGATATCGAGGAAATTCAATTGTGTGCATTTTTCCGTTATTATTATGATTGTAACCACCAATAGTTTGTTTCATTTCGTTGAATGTTATAAAGTTAAACTGATTTCCATTGGCAGTAGATCCACGGTTAACCATATCTTTGCATATATCTATTAGATTATTATGAGATATTGTAATTCTATTTTCAGAAACATTAATCTTATCGTGGTTTGCATTTTTTAAGGTAAGTGCAATATTATAATAATTATCTTTTGTTATATCTTTATAACTTTCTTGATGATATGGCAGTTTTTCAAAACTTTTGTTAAAATATTCAATAAGGTACTTAACGCATTGGTCTTTTTCTTGATCTTCAGATTGGCTAACAGGTTGCTGTTGTGTATTTATCAGAACAGCATTTGATTGTTGTTCTCTGCGGAATAAATTACAGATCCAACGAAGTGCACGCGATATACAATCACATATTCTTGAAATTACGGATTTTTGTTGTTGTTGTTGTTGTTGTGGATTGCCGCCTGGAATAATTTGTTGCTGAACTAATGCATACATAATATACCTATTGATTATTAATATAATCTTAATGAAAAATGACAAAAAAGTAAAGTGAAGAATTTTTTTTATTAATTATATAATTGTTTAAAATTTAATTTACTGTAAAACCAAACAACTGTTGTTTTCCTTTTGTTTGTGCTATCGGCATCTCATCTTGATCTTGCGGTGATGTCTCGCCTCTATTTATTGCATCTTGCCATTTTTTAGCCCTTTTCGTTAACGCTATAATGTTGTTATAGAGTTGTTCAGCAGTTATGGCATGTGCAAACAAATTTTCAGATACGATTAATTGATTGTTTACCCCTATGTAAGCGAGAAAAGATCTATGTGAATCTATTAAGTGATTAGATTTTAAAGCATCCTTAAGGATGTTTTCTCTGAATTTTCCTGGCGGTAGTTCTGATATAATGGCCGCTATTATGATGAATTCCCCCATGAAATCCATTTCAATTTGTACTTCAATTTTTTCATTTACTAGAAGTTTACATGTATCATTTACTTCAGCTATTAATGGTTCGTTAAAAAATTCACTTAATTCATCTATTAAATCATAAAATTGTCTCATTTAATTTCGTCGTCCTCATTTTTCTCTTCATCCTCATCCTCCTCTTCTTCTTCCTCTAAAATGTCGTCTAGTTCACTTATTGTTTCTATCAATGACAATAATAAATCTTGACGGTGTTTATCAGATTTAAACAGGCGAGGGGAGACGCCTCTCATTGCATCTCTGTATTGTGTAAAAATTATAATTTGCGCTAGGATCTCTTCTGATATCCCTAAAATGCTTGCGAGTCTTAGGATTTTATCTGGAGATTGGTAACGTTCCATAAGTAGTTTTACAAATTGTTTTGAGAGTAATTCAAAATTTAATTTTGGAGGTAAATCTATATTTTCTTTTTTAAAGAGGGTGGTTATAAGACGCATCCTTTGGTAGAAAAATCTGAATACTCCAAGTATAGCCTGCATAACTTTTCCATTTGAGAATAGTTGTTGCAGTTGTAGTTTGTCTATAGACGGGCCTTTAGATTTTAAATCAGTTCCTATCGAGTGTAAAACAAATTGTATCACAACTTTCATTTTATCGAATGTGAACTCTTGGTTTAATTCTTCAAATAAATCTATAGGTTCTCTAGGGTTCCCTGTTATATCGCGATATAAGTCACGTAGCGCCCCTGGATTTCCTAGCCCTTGCTTTGAAAATTCTTGAGCTTGAAAATTTATGTTCCTCCCAGCCCTAACTTCTCTACCGAATCTTTCGTTGAGAAGATTTTTAGCTATTAGTGTATTTCTCCCTAGTTTAGTTGAATGACCTGAGCTTTCGCTTAGAAAATCAAGAGCTTCATCTGCTAGGAAATGATCTGGATAAGATTTGAGTATTTTTTCCAATATCTCTTCTGGTGAATCGCTCTCTTTGACGTGTGCTCTTAGACTTAGTAATGCTCTTTTTTGCATCTCTGGATTACGTTGTTGAAAATCTTCTGCAGTTTTTGCAACATCATCTATTACAACGTTGTCTTCTGAATCTTCGCGCGCAGCTTCGCTGTGTTTGTGCTCTTGTTTTTTAACCCGTTTATCTAGTGGCTCTGCATTTCTTAACATTACAAATGTGCTAAATATATCTTCTGTCATACTTGATAATGAAGCTTTACATGGTATTTGTGCCGCTTGTACGTTTTGCATCGCCTTAAGATTCTGAGCTTGAGTTTTTCTAGTGGCAGCAGGATTTATTGGTTGTATCGGTTGATCTGAACTTGACATAATTACCTATATTATTACTATTACGTTAGTTGGATCCTACCAAGAGGTTGAATGCGGATTTCAGGAACTATCTCTTGGTGGCAAATAACTGAAACGTCTGGAAATTCACCTTCTATTAATTTTTTGACAAATCGTCGTACATCTATTGCGCTAAGTATAACAGGCTGTATGCCGATTGGAGGGGTGGGTTTAATTGTGTTATGCATAGCTTGTAATATTAATTGAATAGTATCAGGGTCTAACGCCAAATATGAGCCAGCAGATGTTTGCTTGATAGATCCACGCACAATATCTTCTATTTCAGGATCTAATGTATAAACAGATAGTATCGATTGACCCCTTGAGTATTTATAACTTATATATCGTTTAAGCGAAGAGCGTATATATTCTGTTAATATGACAACATCTTTTTCTGTTTGTGCCCATTCACTCAACGATTCAAATATTGTTCTCAGATCTTTTATCGATATTTGCTCTTGCACAAGTCGTTTAAATATCTCTGTCATCCTCTGAAGTGGTATTAATCTTGTGACTTCTTTCACTAAATCTGGGAATGATTTTTCAATAAATTCTAATACACCTCTAATTTCCTGAATTCCAATGAATTCACTCGCATACTGTCTATAAAAATAGCTGAGGTGTAGTATCATCACATCTAACACTTCCCAATATTTAATATTTGCTTTGTCCAATATATTTTTATATTTGTTTTCAACCCAAAAAGATGTCTGATTCATAAAGTTTTTTGTTTGAGTGTAAGGAATATTATATCTACGTAAATTTTGATCGATTTCATTTGTTAAAACGTGATTCGGAACGATTTTACCACGCATCAATGGGACTTCGTTTAAGTAAATGCAATAATCATCACTCTCAAGATTAGGCGCTTGGGTTCTAACGTGGACGCCAGGAAATTTAACACCAAGATCTTGGTATAGGGCATGTCTCATCTTTGGAATTTTTTCTTCTATAAATTTTACCCCCTCTCTATCTTTTTTTATTAATTCTGCCAATTTTGAACCAACTTCTAATATGACAGGAAGAGTTAAAGAGTAGTCGTCCCCCCCTCCTCTGATAACTACCCCTCCAGGGCCAGTCTCTGTTGTAGATCCTATTCCAGCCGCAGCAGCAGCTAGCTGTTTTTTCTGTTTGTAGTGAGAGCGGATACCAATTGATGCTAATATACATCCTAATGGGATGAATAAAATTGATGGAAAAGCGGGGATTAATCCCATCATAAAGACAACAGAAGCTGCTATTATAATTCCCTTAGGCTGACTTAGAAGTTGATCTGTTATATCTGAACCGAGGTTGGCCCCTTCTTTTTCACTCGATACACGTGTTGTAACCATACCAGCTGTAAGGGAGATTAGTAGCGATGGAATTTGAGATACGAGACCACTACCTATCGATAGAAGCGTATAAGTTTTAGCAGATTGCATAGCTGACATTCCATGCATTGTCATACCTATTATCAATCCGCCGACTATATTAATTATTGCGATAACGATACCAGCGATGACGTCACCTTTTACGAACTTCATGGCACCATCCATAGCACCATACAATTGACTCTCTTTTTGCAGGGCAAGCCTAAGTAATCGTGCCTGATTGGAATCAATAATTCCGGAGCGCATGTCTGCATCTATACTCATTTGCTTACCAGGCATCGCATCTAATGTAAAACGTGCGGCAACTTCAGCAACCCTTTCTGCACCTTTTGTTACTACAATGAATTGTATTATTGTAATGATTAAAAAAACTATACCACCTACAACAAAGTTTCCCCCTACTACGAAATTTCCAAATGCAAATATCACTTCTCCTGCATTTGCATATAAAAGTATTTGCTTTGTAGCGGCTATCTCAATACCCAATCGAAAAAGAGTAGTTACAAGTAATAGCGATGGGAATACAGATATTTGAACAGCCTTAGATATGTATAGAGTTACCATGATAAGTAAAAATGAAATTGATAGGTTTACTCCAATCATGATATCTATTACCTGAGATGGCACAGGTATTATTATCATCATTATTATAATGATGATAAATAATGCTAATAAAATGTCGCTTGAACGGTTTATAAAATTTATAGCTTTTGAGCTGCCAAATATTTTATTGAATTTTTTTAGCGAGTTCTTCACTTTTTAAATATCTCCAATGAAACTTCCTCTTCTTCTTTCTCTTCTTTCTCTTTTTCCAACTTTGCTATCCATTTTAGTATTTTAGCTACAGCGTCATATGTGTCTTCTGGTATATAATTGCCGATTGTGCCCCTAAAATACAAAGAATGGGCCAATTCTATATTTCTCATAATTGGGATATTATAATCTAGAGCAACTTTCATTATTTGTTCAGCAACTGAATCTTGTCCCATTGTTACTATTCTTGGTGCTGGTTCTGTCTCCACGTTGTATTCTATAGCTACAGCTATGTGAGATGGATTGGTAACTACCATTTTAGATCTCTTTACAGACATTGGACCCTCTTGGTAAGCGATCTCCTGAGCTATTTGACGACGCCTCCCTTTAATGTGTGGATCGCCTTCAGTATCTTTGTATTCTTGTCTAATTTCGAATTTTTCCATTTTCATCTCTTTTTGAAAGTTTTTCTTTTGAAAGACAAGATCGAATATACCAACTGCTATAAAAAATATTCCAACCCTTAAAACCACTTGCTTTAAAAATTCGCCAAAAACAATAGCAGTAGTAATAAGTGGGGCACCGCATGTTGCTATAATTGATGGAAGACTAGTGTATATTACGCTATAAATCAACATTAAGGCTATTGATATTTTTAGTATTGATTTTAATAATTCAATAGCTGTTTTAAGTTTGAATAGATTTTTTAAATTGCTAATAGGGTTTAACTTTTTTATGTCAGGTTTCATAGACTCTAGCGAAAAAACAGGCCCTATTATTAGGAAATTTACTAGCACACCAATTAGCGATACAATAACCATTAAAGGGACTGACGCTTCAAAAATAACTTTTATCGAACCTACAAGCAAACCTCCTGAAATACTCTGAATATCAGGTTTTGTTGATATTAAATTAAATATTGATTTTGTATACGATGCTAAAAGATTATATATATATCCTGACATCATCAACATGCCAGATATAGATACTATAAAAGTAAATGCCGATGGAAAATCTTGTGATTTTGCAACTTGCCCTTTTTTTCTAGCATCTCTAAGTTTTTTCGGGGTCGCCTTTTCGGTTTTTTCTGCCATAGCAAACTACTTCCTTACAAACTCACCTTACGCAAAAGCAGAAAATGGATGTATGGATCTTTTGAATTACAATATTATTCAAAAAGTCTCGTAATATTAGTTTAATATTACTACGATTTTTAAATAAATTGTTTTTTCAAAATCTCTCATACCTCCTATTTCCTCATTTTGCGTAAGATGAGTTACAAATTGATATTACCTTGATTCAAAAATCTAGCGCAATGATATTTTTCCGAAAACCGGTACCAGGCACCTAAAAATTAATTGTGATAAAAAAGGATGATGTCGTCGTCTTGTACAACGTAGTTTTTCCCCTCGATACGTGCTACCCCTGCATTTTTTGCGCCAACACGACCTTTATATTTTACGAAATCATCGTAAGAGATAACTTCTGCTCTTATAAATCCCTTCTCTATGTCTGTGTGAATTTTACCAGCAGCTTGCGGCGCTGTATCGCCATTACGTATAGTCCATGCGCGTGTCTCTTGCTCGCCAGTAGTATAAAAAGTACGAAGCCCTAAGGTTGAAAATGACCCTTTAATTAATTTACTTAATCCATTTTCTTTAATATTTAGCGAGTTAAGAAATTCTTTAGCCTCATCGTCGTTTAGTGATGCTAATTCATCTTCTAATTTTGCACATATTGGTATCACGCAAGCGTCTTTGCCAACTTTTTCTCTAACTTTGATTACGTAGTCGTTTTCCATATCCGGTAAACTATCTTCAGAGACGTTAGCGCAGTAAATAATCGGTTTTGACGTTAAGAAGTTGTATTGATATATAGATTCTTTTTCTATTTGTGACAATTGTAGCGATCTGATCGGTTGATTTTTGTTCATGTGTTCAAATATTTTTTGTAACACACTGAGCGTAAGTGGTTTATCCTTCTGACTTTTCGATGCTTTCTCTAATTTTGTTATAGCTTTTTCAATCATCTCTATATCTGATAAAATCAACTCTAAGTTTACTACATCTATGTCATCTAGAGGATCTACTTTACCAGCTACATGTATAATATTGTCATCATCAAAACATCTCACTACCTGTATAATAAGGTCTGTCTCTCTTATGTTTGATAGAAATTTGTTTCCGAGCCCCTCTCCCTTGGACGCGCCGCTTACAAGTCCTGCTATATCTACAAATGTAACTGTAGCTTGTATTATTTTTTTGCTTTTTGAGACTTCTGACAATTTTTGCAATCTTTCATCTGGAAGATTTACGATGCCTGTGTTTGGATCTATAGTACAAAATGGAAAATTGCTTGATGCTACCATTTGTTTTGTTAATGCTTTGAAGAGGGTAGACTTGCCAACATTTGGAAGTCCAACTATTCCACAAGATAAATTAGCCATTTGATTGTCCTTCATGCCACACGCTTTGTGAAGAATGTAGGCCTAATAATTTTTTTGCTGTTTTCAAATCCCCATCAGCTAACAATTTTCTTATATTTGTGCTGGAGACTTTTGTTCCATTAAAATAAATTTTTTTTATATAGTGTGGTGTAAAATTCATTTTTAGACCAAGCTTTTTTATATTCTCTTCTGAGCCTTCTCTATTTTTACCTATTGCAGCGAACTCACCAAAAAATATATGATCAAATTGAATTTTATTGTGTAGCTCCTCTATAAAAAGCGTATATGGTGTATTTTCAATCTCTTCGTCAAATTGTTTTATTATACATAAATCTATCCCTAACTGTTCTAGTAATTTTAATTTGCATTCGAGCGATGTAATTGATTTGATTATTATGCGTGGATTTACAACTTCAATCGGATGGTTTATAAATGTGAAGATAATTTTTGTTTTACAATTCTTCATCATTTCAATAAGATGAACGTGCCCAATGTGCACTCCGTCAAACATTCCTATTGCTATGGCTACAGGTTTTTCGAAAGTTTGCACGAAGCGAGGTATGCCATTAAAAATTTTCATATATTAAATGGTTGGTATAATTGAATGAAAGATCTGTTATTTGGTCGATAGAGACGCATTTATCTAAATGAAACGAGCCAACACGAAGTCGTGTTAATTTTGCAACACATCCGCAACATGTTAGGAGTTCGCCAATGTCATTTGCAATTGTACGAATATATGTTCCGCTAGAACATGTTATGTGTAAATTTAGATATGGGTAGTTGTATGAAATGAGTGTTGTTTTCACTTCCACTTCTTTTGGTTGACGGTCTACCTCTTTTCCCTCGCGTGCTAGTGTGTAGAGTTTTTTTCCACCTATTTTTTTTGCAGAAAACATTGGGGGAATTTGCATAATTTTTCCTTGAAAACTCTCTACTGCTTTTTTTACATCATTGTCAGTTGGAATTAATTTAGATGATTTGATAATATCGCCATCTGTATCGTATGTTGCTGTAGATGTACCAAATAAAATACTAACTTCGTAATCTTTGTCTTGTCCGATGAATGTATCAGAGAGTCTAGTAAAATTTTTGCCTATTAACATTATCATTAGACCAGTAGCTAATGGGTCGAGCGTTCCACAATGGCCAATCTTACGAATATTCGTTATTGCTCTTAGTAAAGTGACTAAATAAAATGAACTTTTATTTTTTGGCTTGTCTACTAGCAGTATCCCTTCACTTTTCATGATAATTTAATTAGATTCTATATTTATTTTTTCTAATAATGAATCTATTTTCATATAATAATCTATAGATTCATCTAATAAAAAAGTTAACTTTGGGAAGTATTTTAAAGTTATTTTTTTGGCTGCTAAAACGCCTATTTTGCCAGAGTAATTTTGTAAAATAACGAGTATTTTATTTTTTTCCTCTTCATTGGCATTTATTACACTGATGTACACTTTCGCATTTCTCAAATCTTTACTCGTGTCGACGTCGGTTATGGTTAGAAGTCGAGGGAGATCGTGACTTTTAAGATCGTTTGAGATTACTTCTGATATAACTTCTTTTAATAAAGAATTAACCTTTTCTATTCGTTCAGCTGCCATCTTTATAATGTTCCTAGTGTATAAGTTACTTCATAACTTTTTATAATATCATCAACTTGTAATGTTTTATAATCAGAGAGTAAAATTCCACATTCTATGTCTTTTTTAACCTCTTTTACATCGTCCTTACTTCTTTTAATTGAAGATATAGATCCAGACCATATTTCCTTTCCATTTCTAAAAAGTCTTATTAGATGTGATCTTTTTATTATACCATCTGTGACTTGACACCCTGCAATTATACCTAATTGTGATGATTTTAATAGAGTTATCACCTTTGCTTCTCCAGCTTCTTTTTCTTCTCGTATTTTGTCTAGCAATGTAGCCATGTGGAGTTTAACTTCATCGACAAGTTGGTAAATAATGTCTTTTATTATTATTTTTACATTTTTTGGTTTTACTAATTTTTCTGCATGTCTTTCAACATTGGTGTGAAATCCAACTATAATAGCTTTTGATGTTTGCGCAAGCTCTATATCAGATTCAGATATTTGACCTACACTTGATGAGATGAAGTTTAATTCTACTTTTTCAGATGAAATATTTGTCAGCGTCTCTCTTACAGCCTCTAAAGATCCTACAACGTCTGCTTTAAGGACGATATTTAAAGTTTTTAGTTTTATATCGTCTATTTTTTTCTTAAATAAATGTTCTACGCTTTTTAATTTACTTTGACGTAAATTTTTATGTCTTATAGAAGCTTCTCGATCTTCAGAGATTTTTCTAGCTTCTTTTTCGCTTCCAAGAACAACAAATTCATTGCCTGCCGCAGGTACGCCAGATAACCCAGTTACAATAACTACTGAAGATGGTGCAGCAATTTTTATCTTATTATTGTTCTCGTCTTGCATCATCTTAACTCTACCATATTCATGTTCAAAAATAATTGGATCCCCAAGTTTTAAAGATCCATTTTGAATTAGTAGTGTAGTGATAGCACCTAAACTTCTATGTAGTTGAGACTCTATAACAACGCCTCTTGCTCTTGCATTTGGGTTAGCTTTTAATTCTAACATCTCTGATTGTAATGCTATCATTTCGCCTAATTTGTCGATTCCTTCTTTTGTGTAAGCGCTGCAATTTACTGTTATTATACGTCCGCCCCATGCTTCTGGGAGCAAATCATTATCCGCTAATTGTCTGTATACATTATCTTGGTTGAAGCCAGGTTTGTCCATTTTATTGATAGCAACTATGATTGGTATATTTGCTTTTTTAGCCTTATCTATGACTTCTTTAGTTTGAACCATAATTCCTTCGTCACCGGCTATTACTAAAATAACAATGTCGGTAATTCGTGCGCCACGCGCCCTGATTGCGGTAAATGCTTCATGTCCAGGAGTATCTAATATTGTAAAATCACCATGTTTTGTTTTGCATTTAAATGCTCCTATGTGTTGTGTGATTAAACCAGCTTCAGTTGATGCGATATTGCTATTGCGAAATGAGTCTACAATGCTTGTTTTCCCATGGTTTACATGACCCATTATGGTTACAACAGGTGGTCTATAAATTAATTCTTTAGGGTCAGTATCGGCTATCTCCTCTGCAACAGTTTGAAATGTAACTTGCAACCGTTCTTCCTTAGACGTATCTACAATTATTGCGCAATCAAACTCATGCCCTATTAACTCTATAGTTGTAGGATCGTCTAATATATCGTTTATCGTTATTGGCAACCCTTGCATAAATAACTTCTGGATTACTTCAGATGCTTTTATTTTCATCTCATAAGATAGATCTTTGACAGATATTGGAATGCGAATCTTTATTTCTTTTGGTCGTACAATTTGAATAATTTCTTTTTTTAATTTTTGATTGCGATTGCGCAATCTGCGCCATGTCTCTTCTTCACTTTGTGCGCTATTCTTTGTCGCCCTAGAATCGAATACGCGACTAAATGCCTGTTTTTTGTAACTTATGTGAGATTTTTTCGGCTTTACTACTTTTAATTCTTTATCTTTGGCTGGAATAACTTGATCTTTTTGCTCTTTTTTAACTTGCTTATTTTCGTCTGATTTTTTTTCTCCCTGAACTGGCTGCGTTACCTGCGGCTTAGGTTGTGGGAGTGTAGGAGCTGGTCTAACTAATACGTTAGTGTATGTTTGCATTGGAGTTGTTCGCGGTGCAACAGGTTTAGCAATTACCTGTGTTGGCGTAAATGCTGATGCTGACGTAAGCGCTGATGCTGGCGTTGGCACTGGTGCTGGCGCTTGTGGCGGTGTCTCTATTTTCGTTTTTATGGGCGCTTTGACTTCCAATTGTTCTGGAGTAGGGGGTATTGATTGCTTTAATTCTAATTTAACTTCAATTGGTTTGGGTTTTTTTATCTCTGCTTCAAGGATAACTCTCTCTTTTTCTCTTTCTACCTCTTCTTCTAGTTTTTTTCTTTCAGCATCTTCCCTTTCTTTTATGACTGTTTGTTCCTCAACTAATTTATGTTGTGCAATGATAGCTGACGGAGCTTTTCTAGCTTTTGTAATTTTTTTAGCGTCTATTTGACAAGTTGTTTGCTGAGTTGGTTCTGCAACATCTTCTTTCTTTACATTCGCACTATTTTTTTGCAACATCGCAGCTAGTTGTGTATTTTTGATGTTAATTTTTAAATTTTTTGCCAAAATTATTCAGTGTTCCCTTTGTTAATCTGTATTTTTACATGCTCTAATAAATCGTCTGCTATTTCTAAGCTAATGTTTGCAAGTTTTGCCAATTCCTGAGAAGAGATACTTAATAATTTTCTTGCTGTATCTACGCCGGCAGATAAAATATGGTCAACTATCAATTGATTTACATCTTTTATTTTAGTTATTTTTTTGTCTAATTCTGGATCATCAGCTGTTGCTATTTGTTTTCTTTCAAAAATTAATTCTTTTTGATATTCGCTCATTTTATGAATATCTACCTTAACACCAACAAGCTCTGATATCAATCTTATATTAGATCCTCTCTTGCCAAGTATTGACGGGTAGTCTTCATCATTTATTACTAAAGTGATAACGTTGTCTTCTTCATTAAAATCTGCTTTTTTCGCCTCTATTGGTGAAATAGCATTTTTTAATAATATGAATGGATCATCAGAGAATGGTAAAACATCTATTTTTTCATTATTCAATTCTTTAATAATATTTTTTATTCTGCTCCCCCTAGTCCCTACACAAGCTCCAACGGCATCTATTTTAAAATCTGTCGATGAAACAGCTAATTTAGTTCTAAGTCCTGGATCTCTAACTATCTTGTTTATAGTAACTATTCCATCTTCTATTTCAGGAACTTCTTGAAAAAATAATGCTGATACAAATTCAGGATGAGATCTTGTTAATATGACTGCTGCGCCACCATTTTCAGTGTCCTGGACTTCGTACAGGAGCGCTACAACCTTCTCACCTATGTGGTATTTTTCTTCTTTTGGATAAAATCTACTAGGTAAAATACCCTCAACTTTTCCAAGATCGATTATCAATGAATTGCTATCTGTTATACGCCGTACTGCACCAGATATGAGATCTCCTACTCTATGGCGATACTCTTCGCATATTGCATCTCTTTCAGAAAATTTTATTTGCTGAGAGATCACTTGTCTTGCAACTTGCGCAGAAATCCTCCCAAATTCTTCAGGATTTATTTCAACATCGATCCAATCTCCTATTTGGCAATTTGGATCGAGTTCGCGAGCTTCTTGTAAAGAAATTTCCTCATTAACATACTCGACAACTTCCACTATCTCTTTTTCTGCTAAAGAAGAGATGTCTCCACTCTTTGGATCTATAGTGACAGTTACATTGTTCATGGCTAACTTGCCTTTTTGCGCAGCTAACATGATGCCGTCTTCAAGAGCTTTAATAACTAATTCTCTCTTAACGCCTTTTTCCCTCTCTAGATATTCAAGGACAGCGAGTAAGTCTTTATTCATGGTTGTTTCTCTTCTTATTTATCTTCTTTTTTATAATTACTGACGATTATATCATCTCTATCTAATTGATTAGTATCTATTAAAAATTCTTTTATAGACAAAGAGACTCTTTTGTGTTCTCTATCTATTTTTAATACTTTTGCTTGTATTTCAGAATTTTCAGATACAACATCTTCTACTTTTCTAAATGCTTGATCAGACAATTCAGATACATGAACAAGACCTTCGATTCCATTATCTAACTTAACAAAAGCTCCAAAAGCTGTTATCTTTGTAACTTTTCCTTTTACTATACTACCTACCGGCATTTTCTTTTCAATTGTATCCCATGGATTTTCAGTAAGATGCTTTACACCGAGTGTTATTTTTTTACTCTCTTTGTCAACTGAAAGTATAACAGCATTTACTTTATCGCCTTTTTTGAGAACTTCAGATGGGTGAGATATATTTTCAATCCAACTTAAATCTGATATATGAATTAGTCCATCTATTCCTGGTTCTAACTCAACAAATGCTCCATAATTTGTTAAATTACGTATCTCTACTGTAGTTTCAGTCCATTTTGGATATCTACTCTCTACATCTTCCCAAGGATTTCTCTCCATTTGTTTGATGCCAAGAGATATTTTACCATCGTCTTTATGAACAGAAAGTACAATAGCCTCCACTTCATCGCCTTTATTTACAATTTGACTTGGATCTGTTACATTTTTAACCCATGACATTTCAGAGACGTGTATTAATCCCTCTATGCCTGGTTCTATTTCAATAAAAGCACCGTAAGATACTAAATTTACTATTTTTCCCCTTACGTGAGTTCCTGGAGCATATTTTTGTTCTATTACATCCCAAGGATTTCTCTCTTTTTGTTTTAAACCAAGGGCTACTCTCCCTTTTTCTTTGTCTATAGAGAGAATTATAACTTCAAGCTCATCTCCTAAGCTTACTAATTCGCTAGGGTGTTTAATACGTCTCCACGTCATGTCTGTAATGTGTAAAAGACCGTCAAGACCATCTAAATCTAAAAAGACACCAAAATCTGTGATATTTTTCACGATTCCTTTTCGTATATCTCCAACTTTTATGTCTTCTAATAATCCTGTTTTTTTAGAGAATCTCTCATCTTCCAACACTTCACGTCTCGATACAACTATATTTTTTCTCTCTAAATTTATTTTAATTATTTTAAGGTCAAATGTTTGATCAATAAATTCGTCTATATTTTTTATTCGTTTATTGTCTATTTGTGAACCTGGCAAAAATGCTTCCATGCCGCCTATGTCAATCATTAGGCCGCCTTTAACTTTTTTTAACGCTGTGCCTTTTACTATTGAACCTTCTTTGCAAAATTGTGTGATGTACTCCCATTGACGTTGTTTTTTTGCTTTTGTTCGCGAAAGGGTGATCTGACCGCCAGCATTTTCTTGTTCATCTAAATAAACTTCTATCTCTTCACCTAAGTTAATGTCATTTTTATTTTCAAATTCACAAATAGGAATTAATCCTTCTGATTTTAAACCAACGTCTATTGCTACGAAATCTTTTGTAATTTCAACAATAGTCCCTTTTAAAATTTCTCCAGTTGTTAACGAATCTATAGATCCACGTTGAGATTTACCCTCTTTTTCGTTTAAGAGTTTTTTAAACTCTACAGATTCACGTACGCTGTAATCTTCTTCGTCGATTAATTGGCTTTCTTTTTCATCCCATTTATTTGTTTGTTGATTGGATGGTGACATGGTTCTCCTAATGCTTGTGTTAATGCAAAAATCATATCAAACATTTAAAAATAAAAGCAACTTTAATATACTTAATCGAGTAAAATGACTTCTATCATTGGAGTACTATTGCAGGAGATTAGATGTTTAGTGTAGATGAGCTAACTAATGAACAGATAATTGTAAACGATATTATAAAAAATATATTTAAAGATTATGAAATAAACCTCAATTCAATTCCAATTGTAAATTATTCTATATTAAAAAATAGTTCTTATATAATTTCTATAAATTCTATATCGCTTTTTCGCTATGATAGCATCAAATTTTTTTACGAAATTATTTCAAGATGGTTGATTTTTGGAAGTAAAGTAGATGTTGAATCTTTATTTACTTCAAAATATGAAAATACTTATTTAGTAATGAAGGTTGTGATTTCAATTAATAGTCAAATAGACGTTTCGTCTATTGAGGCAAATCTCCTATATCTGATAAGTGAAATAAAAATTGGATTAAATTCTGTTTATCATTCAAAAAAAATTTTAGAAATGAAAAATATCTCTTCAGATGAGACGGCGGCATTCATACGAGATAGGTTAGCATATTTGGTAGATAGATTTCCAAATATTTTTGACTACGATATATTTATTTTAATGCAAAAATTTTTAATTTCTACAACAGATGAGTTCAGAAAAGCAAGAGTGCATTTGTTGTCGTCGCGAGTTATTTACACCTTGTATGTTATGCTTAAACAATTGTCTGATGAGGTTGTTAAGAATCCAAAAAAAAGATATTTGTCGCTTCGGCTGATTAGATCAAAAGTTTGCACTCTATTTGGAGAAAAAGATGTTTTAGGATTTTTTGTAGGATTAAATTTTTTAAAAAAGGGTGAGCTTTTTGATAAAAAACATCTTAAAAAAGGGGTCTCTAAATATTTTTCAGATATATCTATTGTAGAAGATTCATATTTTGTCAATTGTTCAAACGATGGAAATTTACTAACTTTTTATATGGAGATTACAAAGGGCGATGGGAAGAGTTTTACTTTTAATGAAATCAATTTATTAAAAAATAAATTAAGGAGAGAGCTGCAGGGGTGTGTAGAGAGTCTCGTTAGACCTGTTTTTATGCCTAGAAATGAAGAAGAGGTTATGAAGTATACAGTTACATTGAGTAATCAAATTAAATTAGCTAGGGATATTCCGCAAATTGTAATAATGTTTGATGGGCAAATTGAGAGCGAGCTTTTTTTTACTGTGATAATTGTACGTGTAATTCTTGATAATTATACCCCAATAAATGAAATATTCGATTATGATGACGATGTGATTATAGAAAAAGTTAAGAAGATTGGGTTAACTAACAAAGCATACAATAAAGAAGCTTCAATATTAAAAATTCATTTATATAGTACTACTTTTTTGAGAGACGATTTTTCGGTAGATCTTTACAATGCTCGTCAAGCTGTACTTGGCAAGTTAAAGGATAGATTAGGTGATGTGCGTGATTACAATGGGGGAATGATAGCAAAGCAGATGGAGGTTTTTCTCTCGTTTAAAGAATTTTTGCACATTGATAACGATATAGACAATAATATATTAGAGATATTTTTTCATTCACTTTATCCAATAGAACAGCGATGTTTCATACAATTAGAATATTTAAAGATTTTTTATATGCTATTTCACAAATTACTTAACGACGATATTCAAAAGGTGTATAAAAAAGATGATAACGCTTTATATTTATGTATGAAAGCAAACGGTCGCAAAGAAAAAAAAGAAATTTTAACGGCTATTAGAAGCTTAAAAATACCAACTCAACAATTGATAAAATTGTATATGCCAATTAATTCAAATATTTTCTTAGGATTCATTTATTTTACAGATTCTAAAATAGATAAAGATCTTTTTTTGCAAAAACTCTAATGATAGATTTTTTTTAATTAAAGCGAATTACTAAAGAAGTCATTTAAATCGTGTAATAAATTAATAAAATATGCATACTTTATATATGGAGCGTTGTAATAATAAAGATTATCGTATATGTTCTTTTATTAAAGAGAAAATTAAAATAATAACTACTATAATAAAGTTTGTTGTAGATTTTATACGTCGGTTAGTCGAATCAGGTTTTATTAGAAGTAAAATTCAACAAGTGGATCTACCTATTAAATTTATCTATCAGAGTCTTTCTGAAGAAGATATAGTAGCGCATATTGAAATGTATAAAAATTATGGAGAACGTTATTTTAAATTAGGAAATTATTTATTATTGTCTGATTCCGATAAAGATATAATAAATAATAGAATAGCTCAACCACAAAATTGCAGTAATGAAGAAGATATTTTTTATGATTGTCGAGACGAAATTAATGAATTTATAATAAGTTTTTTTAAAAACAATTGCACGGATGGAACGCAATTTGAAAATTTGTCATTAGAATGGCAACAAATAATTTTTGCAGATTCTAATGAAGTTTTATATAAATTATATAATGAAAATTTAAAAGAATATTTTGAATCAAAATGGCATATGGATTTACCGTTGGATTTAAAAATAAAAGTCTTAAAAGTTTTTTTACAATGCACTAACCTTAAATATAATTATGATTTAACATATAAAGCAGTTGTAAATAAAAAAGTGGATTTAATAGAACAAATAAATAGATTAATTAAGCTTAAAGAGCAGGTATACAAGGTGCATTTGTAGATATCTTTTTAAGAAAAATAAGTCTAACCTAATTTAGGTTTTTTTGAAAAACTTGAGACAATATTGAATCTAAAAATTTACTAAAATCTGGCTTATCTTTTGATAAAAAAGTGATTAAAACGTTATAATCGCAATTAGTTAATTTAGTAAAAAATTCAAGATCTTCTATAAATGTTTCCCTATTTTTGTAATTTTCTGTGAGATCTTTAATTATTGTTTTTTTATAATTGTTCCATACAAGAAAACCTCTATCCTTAAGTTTAAGGAAGTTGGATTTCATTTTTGCGTCACCTAATTGAAATGCTAGGCATTTTAATGGTGTAATGTGATTAAATGATTTTCCTATTTCTTTTAATTCTTTTCCTTTAAAAGTCAATACTGATAAGCTATCATTAGCAACTGCCTCTGTTAACTTTGCTATATTATTATAATCTTCAACTGAAATTCCTTCAGTAAATAGTTCTGAGTTATACAGTGAAGGATCTTCTAGATTAAATTCTAAGCAAATTATGTTATAAAATTCTTTTAAAGAGAAGCTTTTTTCCGTGGTAACTGTATTATTATATTTTATAGTATTATCTACTAATTCTGTAGTAGGATCATTATAATCTCTTTTCGTGATAATTACATATTTATTAAAATTGCCTGATTTTATATCTTTAAGGTCTTTGTCATTTACTTCACAATTAGTATATTTTAAAATCTTTACAACATCAGTTGGATTCATAATAGATAATCTCCTATAATAATTATTATACATTATTATGAATTAATTATCAATTAATAATTTGTAGACATTGCACGACTAATAAAACTCACATTTCGTATCAAGCGTTAGGATAAGATCTTATGATTTTTGTTTCATGTTTGGTAGAACGTGCATTATAAGATTATTATTAAATCGTGATTTAAGCGCAGGCATATTAGGCACGCCTCTTTCTTCATTTAGAAAGATAGTGAGTTTATTTGAGAAAATAATGTTCAATATTTCGTCATCTATGACTTTTATCTTTTCGTTAAATGTTACATCGTAGTTTTCCATAAGATTTTTTCTATCAAGCATAAGATTATTAATTCTTTCATTATTATCAATAATTTTTAAATATAATACATTATTAGCATGTATGTTAAGTGAGTTATCATCTCTTTCGAGAAAAGACAAAAACCACTCAATTAATTTATTTAAAATTGGCGTTTGATTTTCTTGGTGTACATAGTTATAGTCACTTTCATCAGGTTCTACGTCGACTGTTCTTTTCCTATTTAATTCTACGTGATATTGCACAAAATTTGTTTTTACATTATGCATATTGCTCCTTGCTCTATTATTATTATTAATAATAATAACAAAAGTGTGAATTAATTGCAATAATTAACTCATTCTGGGGTCAATTCTGGGGTCAGGCCTGGGGTGAAACGAATGACCCCATATTCAGGCTACTTTAACACAAAAAATTCCAGTAAATTCTTGTCCTACTTTTTTTATCTTGGTTGTAATACTTGCTACGATTTTTTTG
>JAHFTJ010000045.1 GCA_023269435.1 Chlamydiota bacterium | reverse complement strand
GGTAACTGTTATGGCAATTTTTGTAACTATTTACAATTACCGGGCTCATAACTATAGTTATGAAATTTCATAACTATTTTCCGAGCTCTAGTGATATCTAAACATGATCCCTTATTGGTAACTACAATCCTGTTCCGTTTTCAGATATAATAACGTCTACAACTCACAAAACATTGCGTGGTCCAAGGGGTGGTTTTATCCTATGCAAAGAGTAGTACAAAGAGTTTATAAATAAAGGGTGTCCTCATGTGATGGGAGGGCCGTTAGAACATGTTATTGCAGCAAAAGCTATAGCATTTCAAGAGGCTTCAACGCAATCTTTCCAAGACTACACAAAACAAATACTAATAAATGCAAAAGCTCTTGCAGAATCATTAATGAGTCTCGGCGTGAAAGTTATAACCGATGGAACTGACAATCACATTGTTTTGATAGATGTTCAAACATCTTTTGGATTAAATGGACGACAATGCGAATCAGCTTTGTCTAATATTGGAATCACTGTCAATCGCAACTCTATACCTAACGATACCAATGGCCCTTGGTACTGTTCAGGAATACGATTAGGAACTCCAGCGCTCACAACTCGAAAATTGAAAACAAGAGAGATGGAAAAAATAGGTAAAATATTATACGATGTCTTAAAAGCAACCAATCATATAGATAAAGACAAAACAAAATTTTTTACAGATGAAAGAGTAGCTAACAAAGCAAAAAAAGATGTGGAAGAACTTTTACAAGGTTTTCCACTCTATGAAGAATTAGGAGTTGATATATGTACAGTATGACAGATAATAACACAGATGAAAATAAAGATAAAACAACCATCGAAATAAAAATAGATGAATTGTTGGTCAAGCAAAGGAGAATATTTCTCTTTTCTGTTGTAGATGACAAATCTGCCAAAAGCATAATAAGACAATTGTGGTATATGGAAGCAATAGACCCTGGCAAGCCAATTTTACTAATTATCAACTCCCCAGGCGGATCTGTCGACTCTGGTTTTGCAATTTGGGATCAAATAAAAATGATTTCATCACCTGTATACACGCTTGTAACTGGTTTGGCAGCTTCAATGGGATCTATATTAAGCTTAGCTGGGGAAGAAGGGAAAAGATTTGCAACTCCACACTCTAGAATAATGATCCACCAACCACTAATAGCAGGAATAATACAAGGTCAAGCTACAGATTTAGAAATACAGGCTAAAGAGATAATTAAAACGCGTGAACTGTTAATACAATTATATATAGAAAAGACAGGGAAAGATAAGACTACCATAGAAAAAGCACTAGACAGAGATACATGGATGAATGCAGAAGAAGCAAAAAAATTTGGATTGATAGATCACATAATAACATCATATAAAGATATTTAAAAACATGAAAATAGGCGTTCCAAAAGAGACAAAAAGCATGGAATTTCGCGTAGGAGCTACACCAACAACTGTGGCCGGTTTTGTGCAGCATTCTCACGAAGTAGTCGTAGAAAAAGATGCCGGTGAAATGGTAGGGTTTACAAACTATATGTATGTGAAAGCCGGGGCAAAAATCGCTCAAACGCCACGCGAAGCATGGGATTGTGATATGATCGTAAAAGTGAAGGAACCGCAAGGGCTAGAATTTTCTTACATGCATGAAGATCAAATAATTTTTGGATATCTACATCTTGCTCCAGACCAAGAACAAACACGACTTTTATTGGAGCAAAAAGTTGTAGCAATCGCTTATGAAACAGTCATCGATGAAGATGGAAGGTTGCCATTATTAACGCCAATGAGTGAGATAGCCGGAAGAATGTCTGTGCAAGCAGGAGCTCACCATTTACAAACAACAAATGGTGGGCGTGGAGTCCTTCTCGGCGGAGTCTCTGGCGTTCTCCCAGCAAATGTTATCATAATAGGTGGTGGTGTTGTCGGAACAAATGCAGCGCAAATGGCGCTAGGCCTAGGAGCTGATGTTACAATCCTTGATAATAGCATAAGACGCTTACGCGAACTCAATGACATCTACCATGGACGTTTAAAAACTCTGTTTTCGTCAAAAGAGACAATATCTAAACTTATACAGCATGCAGACCTCGTTATAGGCGGAGTGTTAATACCAGGCAAAAAAGCACCAAATCTAATCACAGAAGAGATGGTTCAAACAATGCAAAACGGATCTGTATTAGTAGATGTTTCAATAGATCAAGGTGGTTGTTTCGAGACATCAAGGCCGACAACTCATTTAAATCCAACTTATACAATGCACAATGTTATACATTATTGTGTAACAAATATGCCAAGTGCATGCGCGCGCACAGCTACACAAGCGCTAACAAATGCCACTTATCCATATGCAATACGGATTGCCAACAACGGCTACCGTAAAGCATTAATTGATGACAAACTCCTCCGCCAAGGTCTGAACATACATAATGGAGTAGTGACTAACAGCAATGTTGCGCAAGATCTCGGCTACGAATATGTCTCTCCTGATAAAATTTTAAACTTATAATTTAAATTTCAGGTGCCCGGCGGTTTCAATTCTTCGTAATTTTTGTCTTCAACAATGCTATTAAGTGCATCCTCTACTTCTATACGTTCACTCTTATTATTTTCTAAATTAAAACACGCACGCAAAGACGGATTCGTTGTTTTATTTTCATCATTAACGTATTTTTGATTACTTATAGCATCAAACAAAAGTTTTTTAGCTTCTAACTCACCCTTACTATTAGTAAGTAAAAAGCCATAACTTTCTTTTAATTTATTATATAATAAATCATATTTATACTCTACGCTAAGGTTAAAACATTCTTTAATATTTTCTTTTAAATGTTCTTCAATTCCACCTAAAGATTTATTATAGTCCGAGAGGCGAAGAGAGCGAAATTCGTTGTCATGAATCATAGTCGAAATTAAGCCTGACCTAAAAACAGGTAAGAATAAATTTATTTCATCGATTATTTCATCATTTATTTTTTTTATCCAACGTGGATCGCGAAACTGGAAAAAACTTTTGATGCATTTACATGTTCTACGTAAAATAGAACTATTATCCGTTTGTACATATAAATTATAAATCTTATCAGAGTCATTTATATGAAATATTGTATACTTTTTATTTATTTTTAAGTCTTTTATAGATTTTTTTAAATTAGCCCCATACTTATTATAAATTATGTAATTTTTGTTCTTGCTGAGAATAATATCTTTAGCTTCTTTACCTGTCACAACGTTAATTGATTGGTGTTTATCAGTACATATTCTTATAGACATAATTACCTCTTTATTATACTAACAATTAGCACTTACATAGTTAATTATAGTATAATTATAATTAATTATCAAATTAAAATTGCACCTTGATACTATTCAATAATTATGTTATAATTAAATAATAAACATAAAAGAAGAATAATATGAATAACATAAAAAATGCTGAAGAACAAAACCCAATACTTGGGTTAAGAAGTACTCGAAATAATCCAACTATTTTTGAAAAGATAAAACAAATTATTTCACGTTTTTTTTGTATATGTTGTACCACAACTAACAATGAAGATAATATTGAATATCCTAGAACCAAGCTTTTACAGTACAAAAATTATGTTATTACTAATATTGAAATTATTAAAAAACAATATCATTATGAAAGAGATTTTGCTATAACTGATGCTGATCCAATAAACGCTATAATTAAGATTGAGAAACTTGAAAATAAATTTAATAAAGATATGCAAACCATAACTGCCAATAAAGCTTATTTTAAGCTAACTTATCAACAAAATCAATACAATATTAATGAAAATTGTAAAGAAATTAATTCTTGTGGTGTAACGGCATTATATATGATACAACAGTGTTTGACAAATAAAATAAATATACAAACAGCATTATTAGATGGTTGTAAAACCCATAAAGAAAAAAACCAAAACAATAACACTCTATTTATAAACCAACTAGTTAATTACATTCCTGATTTAAATATCGATCTAAACGGGATAGATTTCGGATTAACATCAGAAGCTAAATCGAAAGAAGAATACGAAAATAATTTAACTTTATTGTCTAATGAAATTGTTAATAACAATAAAATTGGCGCATTATTTTTAAAAGGAGAAAAATATCATAGTGTAATTATAGAAAAAGTTAAAAATGAAACACATGTGATGATTGCAGACTCACATGGCAATTGCGACGGGCATGCATTTGTATATAAATTTAATACTATTTCTGATGGAGCAAATTTTTTAAGCGCTTTCTCTCCTTACCGTAACGGTCCCGGTGTTGAGTTGAATTCGTGCTCATTTTGTCCAGTCTCTCTTAAACAAGATGAACTACCAGGCCAAGTCAGAAAATACTAAAAATATTTTCACAACTCTTTTTCTATAGAAAAAGTACATAACATGATACACTATTTTCTATTATGATTGTTTTAGATAAAATTACCAAAAAACATGGAGCTCGAGTACTGTTTGAAGATGTTTCTGCTGCTTTCACTCCTGGGCACAGATACGGTTTAACAGGTCCGAATGGATGTGGAAAGTCTACTCTTTTAAAAATTATGATGGGAGTTGAACATCAAACATCTGGAAAAGTGGTCCTCCCTAAGCGCGTAAGTTATTTAAAGCAAAATATTAATGAATTTTTGAATATGAAGGTACGCGACGTTGTGATAATGGGTAACGAACGACTTTATAGAGCTTTATCAGAAAGAGATAGATTGTATAGTGGAGACATTACAGATGCTATTGGGATGCGATTGGCCGAATTAGAGGAGATAGTTGCAGAAGAAAATGGCTACGTCGCAGAATCCGATGCAGAGGCGCTGTTACTGCACATTGGAATTAAAAGAGAAAGTTTCGATAGAGAGATGTCAGAAATCCCAACAGATCATCAATTTAGAGTGCTCCTTTGTCAGGCTATATTTTGTAAAAGTGACGCTTTATTGCTCGACGAGCCAACAAACCATTTAGATTTGGAATCTATAAAATGGCTTGAAGATCTCTTGCATGACTATGAAGGAACTCTTATAGTTGTAAGTCATGATCGACATTTTTTGAACACAGTTTGCACAGATATTGCAGATATCGACTACGACACAATTATATGTTATAGTGGTAATTATGACGAAATGGTTGCCACAAAATCACATATCAAAGAACGAATAGAATTAGATAATAAGTCCAAAGAGAAAAAAATAGCGCAACTAAAAGAGTTCGTAGCCAAATTTGGATCTGGTACACGTGCATCTCAAGCAAAATCACGGGTTAAAGAGATAGATCGATTAAATCCGCAAGAGATTAAAAAATCTAACATTCAACGCCCATACATACGTTTCCATCCACCACAAAAACCATCTGGTCAATCTGTCTACAAAATTAGTAAAATATCAAAATCTTTTAATGGCGTTCCTGTAATAAAAAATTTCAGCTATGAGATACATCGTGGCGACAAAATAGGGGTTATTGGAAATAATGGTCGCGGAAAGACAACGCTTTTGCAGATGATCAGTGGAAAATTAAAACCTGACAGCGGAACTATAACAATTGGCCACCAAGTTGAAATTGGTTATTTTCCTCAAAATCATTCTGATGTAATTGACAAATCTTCCCCATGTAAAATACTCGAATATTTGACAAAACAAAATACAAAACTTAATGAACAAGAGATACGAAGCGTCCTTGGAAAGTTACTGTTTTCTGGCGACGAAGCATTTAAAGAAGTAACAAAATTATCTGGCGGTGAGACAGCTCGCTTAATACTCGCATCTATTATGTTAAACGAATTTAACACACTTATTCTAGATGAACCGAACAACAACCTTGATCTAGAAGCTGTCTCCGCTTTAGGGTGGGGTCTCGATGAGTTTAAAGGAAGTGCAATATTCGCTTCTCATGATCGTGATTTACTCGATATAGCAGCTAACAAAATTATAGCATTTGAAGACGATGGAATACACACATTCGATGGTAAATTCGAGAAATACCTTGAGAAGCGTGCAGCTACAAAAAAATAGTTTTTTTACTTGTGCAGTAAATGCATGCAACAAAATTAAAACAATAACAATTGTTGCGCTAACTGCCATAACAACTGCAATAATTGCATTAATCACACTTGGTAAAAATTTTTTTAGACAAAGAGTTCAGCAAACATTAAATAATCAACAAAACAACAAAATTATCAATACCTATCGTTACAATATAAAAAATACAAACAATCAACCGGAACTTATTTATCGAAATAAACCTAAAAATTTTCATGATAATTTTCATGATAATTTTGATAAAATGTTTGGTAGTAACGCAAAAGAAATTATTAAAGATATCATAACTAAAGTTGATACAACAAACTCATTTTTACTAAAAACCAAAAGTAAAGAATTAAAAAATTTAGGGGAAAAGATTAAACATATTCCAACATTGAAATTTTTAACATTCATCTTACTTGGCAATTTAAAAAAGCATCTGGTGAAGATATCTAAAACTAAATTAAAATGGGACCCATATGGCGTAGATGCATTTAAAATAAATTTAATCAATGGGTTATCTGAGTGGAGAAAAAAAAATAATGAAGAATTTTTTAAAGATCTTCAAATCTTAGCTAGATTAACAAAAACAAATTATCAAACATTAAAAGTTCACACAGATAACAACGAATGGGATGAATTTTTTTCAATAATTCTAAATCATTAAAGTTTGCGTGCATCCTGTTGTAATGCGTCTTGTGCGATAACTGTAATTGCAGAATAAATGGCACGTTTGCGATTTCCTGGATATGGATGTGAAAACATAACTTCCGCATGTTTGTGTAAAAAAATTGAAAATTTAATTTCTTTAAAAAATTGTTGTAAATAAATAGCTCCAAGCGGATTAAATCCGGCTGATTTCGCCAAATATACGCCAGTAACATCTGCCTCATATTCATCTTTCCGTGAGAAAAAACTTATAATAACATTTTTGATCGAATTGGCAATATTCTCAATGCAATTAGATAATTTATCAGAGAGAATAAAGTGACATATTACAAACAATATAGAAACAATACATTCAATTATCAAACGAACAATTGAATGTCTCGAAGCAATATGTGTAATTTCATGACCTATTAGTGCAGCTAATACATCATCTAATTTTACATCGTTCAATTCCAATCTAACCGTCTCACCACTCGCCAATTTAACATTCGCAAATGTTATGCTTTTCTCTTCAATCGATGTTTTAATCTCATTAACAAGTTTATCAAAAACAACGATTCCTCCAGCAGATGTAGAAAAAGCATTCAGTTTAGATGAATGAGCTGTATTTATGTGGTAATTAAATTTTATTTTTTCTCTTTCAGGATTAATTAGATCTTGGTTTTTCGATAAAAGTTTACTAAAAACTTCATTAACACAACCATCATTTTTTTTTGTCATTCCATATGTCGCAATAGGATGAAAAACCCACTCCCCTAATATTCTATCTATTATTCGAGGGGTAACAAAATGACGGCGATTATTAATGATATTTATTGGATAAATTGCATCTATCAATCTATTAGGCAGAAAACCAAAAATATTATTTAATAATAAAAAAATAGATGAAACTACATGGCGTAGAGAATAATTTAAAAAACTACCAACATAATAAGTTCTATTGCAAAGCCATAAAGCTTTTCCTGTAAATCCATTTTCAAATGTATCGTAATTTTTCCAATAAGTTTGTGGCAACCTGTTAACAGATTTTAATGCTGCTAACTGAGCATCGTAAAGCAACAAATTATTCATGCCATGAATTATAATCCAAAACAATTATTAATTACAATAATATTCTTTTTATAAAAAAAAATAATTATCAAAAGCTCTCCTTAGATATCAATTTATCT
>JAHFTJ010000044.1 GCA_023269435.1 Chlamydiota bacterium | reverse complement strand
TACATTTGTTTAAAAGAAAGTTAGCAACTCAAGAGGAACTTTTTCATACATTTAACACCTTACATAGCGCTGGCAAGCAAATAATTTTAAGTTCTAACGTAAATCCTATGCTTCTAGAATGTGTAGAGGATAGATTGATAAGTCGTTTTGAATGGGGAATTGTGCTAAACTTAAATAAACAAACAGATTCAAATCTGCCGTCAAAGATTTTGTCTACACGTCTATCGTTTTATGATATACAAATAAAAAAAAATTTACATGATTTTCTTTTAAAAAATTTTCAATCACCATCTAGCATTAGCAAAGCTATTGAATCTATTATTTTTAGGGGAAACAAAATGGTAATAGATTTAGAATTAGTGCAACCAATTTTAAATAAATTAATAAGCCAATATGATAAAAATTCAATAAACCCAAATAAAATAATTGAATTAGTTGCAGAAGTATTCGGAATAAAAAAGGATGACATCGCAACTGGGGATTCACAATCTCAAAATGATAGCCTTCCAAGACAAATAGCGATGTATTTAATTAGGCAGCAATTAAATCTTCCATTTATTAAAATTGGAGATATTTTTAAAAAAAATCACTCAACAGTAATGCATAGTATTAAAAAAATACATCAGGGCCTCGAATCACGCAACCCCGATATAACATATTATATAAATCAACTTAAGACTAAATTTTAATATAAGTATCACCAGGTTTTTGACCGGTTCCACTTATCGATCCAGGTTGTTGAGAGCTGCCTGGTCTACCGCCCATTGTTTGAAGTTTAAGTCCATCTCGCTCTTTATCGTAAGTTCCTTGTTTAATTTTATCTGCAACTGCCCTCCATTTCTCGACTGCTTCCACAAAAATTGGAGCAAATCGTCTCAATGTTAAAACATCAGCTATAGCCATCTCAATAACACAATGCATTAAAATAAGCTCTTCTTTTGTTGCTACACCAACACCTCCGCCAGCCATTTGGCCGCCAAGCATAGACCCTTCTAACAATGTTTCGTAAAGTAAAAGCTTTGTTTTAGGATCTTGTGGAAGGCCATCTAAAATTGGAGAATAAAGATACAATCTATCTGAATTCGGTTCATATGTTAAGTGAAGTGAAAATGCATTGTCAATTCCAAGTATACAAGTGTGATTTTCATCAAAAACCAACCCTTCAAGATTTAATTCTTTTCCAAATTCTTTCAAATTTTGTTCTGCGTTTTCTAGAGACATTTAAGTCCTCCTTGGTGGTTTTTTTGTTATAGCCAAACTAAAAGATCGGAAACAATTCATCCTACTCTTCTGTTCTATTATATTAACTTATGCTAACAAATAAAGCATTTTTTTTCTATCGATTTCTATGTTAAAATCAATGTATTATCAATATAAATGTATGTAGATAGTATAATACTAACCATATGTATTTTAACTGTAGCGATTATAGTGTCATGGATTGCTTATTTAACTGAATATTATAAGCTACCTTACAAAAAATTCATTGGGCAAAAAATTAATTTTTTTAATGTTTTTTTATCTTTTTTAATGTTTTTTACAATTTATATAGTAGTGACTCCAGTAATTTTTCAATTGCTAATTCACTCAAAATATTTAAAAAAAAATCAAACTACAGTAATGTCTATAATACAGGCATTATCATTTATATTTGTATCAGCTACTTTGCTAACATGTAATACACATAATAAATCAATATCAATCAAAAGATTGTTTAAAGACAATTTATTTCCAAATTCAAAAAGTTTTATCAACGATATAAAAGATGTTTTTATAACTGTAATAGTTTCATTTCCAGTTATATTAACTACATCGCACATTTCTGACATTATCACAACGGTTTTTATAGGTGAAATAGATAAAGAACAAATAGCTATTAAATACCTAAAATCCATGCTAAATTCAAACTTAAATCTTACAATAGCTGTTTTTCTAATTTTAATAGGAGCTCCACTCTTAGAAGAGTATTTATTCCGAGGGTTACTCCAGACTTGGTTAAGAAAAAAATTAGGGTCGATCTATGCTATTTTAATAACTTCAATTTGTTTTGCATTTTTTCACTACTCAAATAGTCAAGGACTATTAAATATTCCACTTATATTTACACTATTTATTTTATCTATCTATTTGGGGCTCATATACGAAAAGAGTAGATCGCTATTTTCATCTATTTTTTTACACGTGACATTCAATTTGATTAATGTTATTAAAATTATTTTTACCGAGAGATAAAAATTGTTTGATATAGAAAGTTTTGCAAAATCTGATCAAGGTTTAGTTAGAAATACAAATGAGGATGTGTACCGTCAACTTCTACGTGAAAAATTTTTTATTTTAGCAGATGGTATGGGTGGGCACAATGCCGGAGAGGTTGCTGCATCAAAAACTGTAGAATACATGTGCAAATCTATACAAGGATTGTTTATAGATAAAGAGCATGCATTGCAATTAGATGATTTAAAATCTCACATAACATCGTTTATTGAAAATACAAATTTGTGGGTGTATCATTTAAGCGCTTGCGACCCAAAGTTAAGCGGTATGGGGACGACTTTGTGTAGCGTTTTATTTTTCAAAAAATTTATTGTATATTCACACGTAGGTGATAGCAGAATCTATAGGTTTAGAAATAACAAATTAGAACAGTTGACGAACGATCATATGAGGATTGAATCTATAAAGTCTATAAGCTGTAGAGAACCAATGTCATTACAAAGAAAAGTTCTCACAAAAGCAATAGGAACATCAATAACAGTTAATCCTGAAGTCTATTATTCAAAAGTTAAACATGGCGATTTATACATGATGAGCTCAGATGGGCTTCACGAATTAGTCGACAACGATGAGATAGAACAATCTCTCTCTTCATCTGATGATCTACAAAAAATAGGTGATATTTTAATAGATCGTGCCAAAAAAAATGGCGGTCATGATAACATTACACTAATATTAATGCGATCATCGAAATAAGATTAATGTATATATTTTTTGACAATAACGCCACTACCCCAATACTCAAAGAGGTAGTAGAAGCCATGATGATTGATCTCGATGGGGTACCAAGAAATCCATCAAGCATTACATCGTTTGGTCGTGATGGCAGAGTAAAAATTATAAAAGCGCGAAAAATAATAGCAAATTATCTTAACGTCTATCAAGATGAGGTGTTTTTCACAAGTGGAGGAACTGAAAGTAATCATACGATGATAAATGGATTTTACAATAGAAATCCTGGCACAATTATCACAACAAAAATTGAACACGCAAGTATTTTAGAGTCAATAAAATATACAACAAAAAATGTAACATATCTAGAAGTTGACGAAGGTGGAACTCCTACATTAAAACAAATAGAAAACTCAATAACATCAACCACATCATTTATCGTAATTTCAGGGGCAAACAATGAGACTGGAGTATTAAATTCAATAGAAGAGATCTCCGATTTAGCAAATTTTTACAATATCCCTCTATTAGTAGACGGTGTAGCACTCCTTGGTAAATGTATATTTACTCCACTCCATAAGAATATAGGGGCAATTTCATTTTCAGGACACAAGTGTCACGGTCCAAAAGGGATAGGAATTTTAGTTGTAAGAAAAAAATTTAACATTCAACCAATATTTAGAGGTGGAAATCAAGAGATGGGAATGAGAGCTGGAACGGAAAACTTATCAGCTATATTAGGGCTCTCAAAAGCATTCGAACTTATTGACGCTTCATATTTTACATATATAAAAACATTACGTGATTATTTCGAAAATGAATTAAAAAAAATAATATCATATGAAATTAATGGTTTAGGCGATAGAATCTCCAACACTTCAAATATTTACATGCCAAATATAGATGCCAATAAACTACTTATAAACTTAGATCAAAATCGAGTAATAGTATCGCTAGGTTCAGCATGTAGCTCAGGGGCGATAAACCCATCTCACGTTCTTCTCTCCATGGGTTATTCAAAAGAAAGAGCTCTTTCGTCATTGCGCTTCTCATTCAGTCGACTAAACACAAAAACTGAAATAGACAAAGCTATATTTATTTTAAAAAAAATTGTATAATTATAAATTATAGCTATACAATTAATTCGTTATTCATACATAATTAAAAGAACACTCAACAAAAGGAAAAAATTATGAATAAAATTGGTTTTATTGGTTTTTCTGAAAAAATAATATTTAATAAATCTGACAAATCTTTTTGCGAAAAAACGCTCGAATTTGTAAGCAGTTTTTTAAATATCAATAAATCTACTGTCACAATAACCAACGAAAGTTTCGCTAGAACAAACGAAGGAGCTTCACTAATTAAAAAGGGAATTGAACTGATTTTATACTGCACGCTTTTTTTACCACTTACAATTATTTCAATAATTGCATCATCAATACTGCGCATCAAATTCAATATAAGCAAAATACAAATTGATGAAAATAAAAAACTACAAATTAAAAGTTTGAACTCGTCAGAAAGCAAAATACAAATTGATGAAAATAGCGAATCACAAATTGAATATTTGGATTCGTCAGAAAGCGAA
The DNA here is from genome assembly GCA_023269435.1 of Chlamydiota bacterium. Classification (GTDB taxonomy): domain Bacteria; phylum Chlamydiota; class Chlamydiia; order Chlamydiales; family 2-12-FULL-49-11; genus JAHFTJ01. The sequence continues at coordinate 3,356 of JAHFTJ010000044.1, read as the reverse complement.
ATACAAATTGATGAAAATAACAATATAAGCGAATTTCAAACTGAAAGGTTGGATCCGAAAGATAATTTAAAATGGATACATCCAATAAATAAAGATTATAATACATTTCCTAACTTACAAAAAAAATATAAATCTTAAGTAAGCATTTCAGCATATGTTGGTGCGCTTGCATTGAAAACTAACCCTTGAGATGGATGTAGACGTACTTGCATTTTGTTTTTTAAAAGAAATGTTGCACCGTCAACCTTTGATATAAACGGAATCTTTTTAAGATCGTACAGTTGTTGTAATAGCTGTTCTGATTGAACATCTAAGTGATGATTTTGTAGTATAATTCCCTTTGCATTTTTTAAAAAAGGGATATATTTCTTTAAAATTAAAGTTGCAACTACAATTTTATTTGATATATTGTCATTAGTAGATTCGCAATCCGTTAAAATGTAGACCTCTCCTACTATAGGTTCTAGCGATTTATCTCTCATCGACTCACCACGCACAACGACATTTCCAACACTCTCTATCATCAATGTATTTGTTGTAAGGCTAACGCCGTATGGTCTACCCATTGTAACGAGTATTTGATCGCCATAATTAACCCATTTTTTTTTCAATGCAAATGATAGGATATCTTGCAATCCTTTTTCTATTTCGTCCACTTTTTCCATTACAGCTTCAGTTCCCCACATAATCGACGTTTGATGATACGTATATGTAGATGGTGTAACCACCAAAATAAGTGCTTTTGGTCTATTGCAACAAATCCTACGCACTGTATGACCACCCAATGAACAGACAACAATAGCTGTAGCCTCAATTGAATAACTAATATTAACTGCCGCTAATGCTAATGCAAATTGTATATCTTTATTTGTGTTTTTTTTCTCTCTTTTTAGATATTCAATATAATTATAATTCATTTCAGATTCAATAATTATATTGTGCATCATTTTAACAGCTTCTACTGGATATTTACCAATAGCGCTCTCTGCAGACAACATAACAGCTGAAGTTGAATCGTAAATTGCATTTGCAACATCCGACACTTCTGCACGGGTTGGTAATGGATTTGTAATCATCGACTCCAACATTTGAGTAGCTGTTATCACAGGTTTAGCCCAACAATTGGATTTCTCTATAATTTTTTTTTGCAAGGTTGGAACACGTGCTATTGGAAATTCAAGTCCTAAATCACCCCTAGCTACCATAATACCATCTGCCACCTGCAAAATTTCATCGAAATTGTCTACCCCTCTTCTACTCTCTATTTTTGCAATTACAATAATTTTAGATTTACACTCATTAGATATAAATTCTTTAATAGCAAGTAGTTGTTTTGCACTATTTATAAAAGATGCCGCTACAATTTCAACGCCTTCTTTACAACCGAATCGTATGTCTACCATATCACTCTCTGTAATATCTGGAATATCAAATATTACATCTGGAATAACTACACCATTATTTTTTTTAATTATACCATCATTATGAATTTCAATTTCTACAAAATCATTGCCAATAGCAACAACAACACCTTGAATATACCCATCATTGATAAGAACGTTCATTCCAACATTCATTTGATCTATAACAGAAAATGGAGAGATTGGAATTTCGCCTAATACTTCAAAGACTTTAACAAAACGAATTCGCTGTCCACAAACAACGCTTAGTGGATTTATATCGCAAATACGTATTTCTGGACCTTTTGTATCTAACATAATAGCTAAAGGAATCCCTAATTCACTTCGCACATCTTTAACAATATTAATAAGCTTTCTGTGCTCTTCGTGATTTCCATGGCTTAAATTAACACGAGCAACATTCATTCCAGCTAAAACAAGCTTTAAGATCATCTCTCTTGAAGATGTTGCTGGGCCAAGCGTGCAAATAATTTTTGTCCGTCTCATAAGATTACACCAGCTAGATTTAAATAAATTATTGACAATGTTACATATTCTATTTTAAAATCACAAATATGAAGTATATTTTCTATTTGTCTATTTTGCAAATTTTATTATGTTTTAATGTTTTTGGAGAAAACAAAGATAGAAAAAATGAAGTTGGTGTGAGTTGTGAAGTAGATTATTGGGTTGTGTTACGTGATAAGTTACAAAATATTCAACTATTTTACAACATGACAAGCGATGGAACTTATATTCCAATAATTGACAATTTAAATAAAAAAACTAATTTTGACATAACAAATGGTGTAAAAGTTAAGGCTAACTTCAACCCAAACACTCAAGTGGGCTTAGAAATTTTATTTTCAGGTTTATTACATTGGCATTTGTTTAAACGGTACAACAATGTAGATCAAATTGCTACTACACCAACAATTATTTTAAATCCATATTCGACAAATGATTGGTCTCAATTCAACACAATAGGTTACAAAAATAAATCATACTTTAATTCGTACGAAATCTCTTGTTGGAATCATCTAAGTCCCCGTTATATAGATTATTTTGCATTTTCCGTTATGTGTGGTGGTAGGGCTATCTATTTTAAAGACAATATGTTATTACAAAATATAAATGCAGGTCGGACAAATGATTTTACAATGGATGTAAAAAATTTTCCAATAGGCGTTCAACTAGGATTTGATTTTCAAAATACCCCTTACGATAGATTTACATGGGCTATATTAGTTAAAGGGGGTCTCTACGCAAATTTTATTGAGAAAAATTTAGAATTAAAAGACAATGGCAATACTACAATTATTGAAAATAAATCTATAGATAAAGTAGAAACTTTATTTTCTATTGATGTTAACCCATATATAACTTTAAATTTATTGCCATTTTATATTAATCTTGGTTTTGAATGGCTAAACCTTTTTAATACAGAATTTGCTATTTATCAGGTAAATAAATATATCAAAATAGATCAAATCAAAAAATCAAACAGACACCTTCAATTATTCAGCGGTTACATAGGTCTTGGCGCTCATTTTTAACTCATCTTACGGTGCGCTACGAAAAAAAAGCTGGAGATTTGTCAGAGCCTGCAACCTTACCCTTAAGGCTGCTACCTTCCAGTCCTGACCTGATTCGAGGAGTTGCAACATCTAAGATCCCCAGCACAAATTTCATTATAAACAATAACTTTGTAAAAATCTATAATATTTACAACCTTTTTTTAAAAAAAAATGGTTTATTGAATTAATTTACTAGCTTTTTTATCAAAAAAAAGAGATCATATAGTGAATTAAATTTTGTTTTTCTCGTTAATTGTGTATTTATATGACTTACTCACTTGATCTAAGAAAAAAGGCGTTAGAGTACCTCAAGAAAGGTCATTCTAAAAAAGAAACAGCCATCACTTTTGGGGTGACTACTCGCTCTCTCACTAATTGG
>JAHFTJ010000043.1 GCA_023269435.1 Chlamydiota bacterium | reverse complement strand
TATGTTTGCGTTTTAACCTTTTTTGTAACTTGCCAACTTCTAGATCTATAATCTGTATTAGACAGCCTTTATCAAATGCCCTGAATATAACAACGCCATCTAATCTATTTATAAACTCAGGCTTGAAATGTTTTTTTACAGATTTGTCGATCTTCTCTTTCATTGCATTGTAATCTAGGGCATCTGCGCTAACCCCAAATCCAACCTCTGTGCTTTTTCGTATGAGGTCAGAGCCTAAATTTGATGTCATGATAATAATAGTGTTTCGAAAATTTACTTTTCTTCCTAATGAATCAGTGAGGCGTCCCTCCTCCAATATTTGCAATAAGATGTTCATGACATCTGGATGTGCTTTTTCAATTTCATCAAACAAGACAACTGAATAAGGGCGTTGTCTAACTCTCTCTGTAAGTTGCCCTCCTTCTTCATGACCAACATATCCTGGAGGTGAACCGGTCATTCGGCTAATAGTAAATTTCTCCATATATTCAGACATATCAACTTGTATAAGTGAATCTTCACCACCAAACAAATGATAGGCTAAACTCCTCGCTAAAAGCGTCTTGCCAACGCCTGTCGGTCCTAGAAAAATAAATGCTCCAATCGGTCTATTTGGATCTTTAATGTCTGCACGCGATCGTCTTAACGCTTTTGTTACTATATCAATAGCGTTTTGTTGACCTATAATTTCGCTGCTTAATTTTTTCTCCATTGTGAGTATTTTTTCAGTTTCAGCCTCAGTTAATTGAGTGATTGGTACGCCAGTTTGCTTAGATATTATAGATGCAATATCTTCTACTCCTACTATAACTTTTTGTTCCTCTTTATTTTTTTCCCACTCTTCGCGTACTTTTTCTAAGTTGTCTCTTATTTGTTTTTCGTTGTCGCGAAGTTTTGCAGCTTTTTCGTACTCTTGATGACTAATTGCAGATTCCTTCGCTTTACGCACTTCTTCCATTTGCAACGACAATTGCGTTATTTCTTGAGGTTGATGCATCACTGTAATTCTAGCCTTTGCCCCAGCTTCGTCTATAATATCTATAGCTTTATCGGGCAAGAATCGTCCAGCTATATATCTATCTGATAAAAAAACAGCCTCCCTTATAGCTTCATCAGTGTAAAAACATTTATGGTGACTTTCATATTTAGGTTTAAGTCCATTTATAATTTCAATAGCCTCCTCGTTTGAAGGTGGTGCTACTATAATTTTTTGAAAACGACGTTCTAATGCTGCATCTTTCTCTATATGTTTTCTGTATTCATCTAATGTTGTAGCGCCTATGCATTGAATTTCTCCTCGCGAAAGGGATGGCTTCAAAATATTAGAAGCGTCAATAGCACCTTCAGCGGCACCTGCGCCAACTATCGTGTGTAATTCATCTATAAACAGCAGTATATTGCCGTGTTTTTTTACCTCATCCATCACAGCTTTTATCCGTTCTTCGAATTGACCTCTGTATTTTGTTCCGGCTATCATTAAAGTTAAATCTAATGTTACCAATCGTTTCTTACTTAAATTTTCTGGAACTTCACCATTTACTATTGCATGAGCTAACCCTTCTACTATCGCTGTTTTCCCAACACCTGCCTCTCCTATAAGGACAGGATTATTTTTTCTCCTACGACATAAAATCAATATTAGACGTTCTATTTCTTTTTCCCTCCCTATTACAGGGTCTAGCAATCCTTGTTTGCACATTTCTGTAAGATCATGTCCGTAAGTTTTTAAGGCGTGCATTTTTTCAGTACTTTGGTTTGTTGCTTTATTGTCTTGCTGTTTTTGTCCGCTATTTTCATTTATACTAACTGGAGGCACTTGTAGATTAAAAGTTTCTAATTCTTTAAGAATTTCCTTTCTAACTTCTTTTAAATTTATATTTAGATTTTCCAGTATCTGAGCTGCAACTCCGTCTTGCAAACGAAGTAACGCCAATAATAAGTGCTCTGTTCCGACGTAATTATGATTTAAAGCTAAGGCTTCTTCATTTGCGTATTCAAAAACTTTTTTAACTTTACTTGTCAGTGCTGGATCTCCATATACTTGAATTTCTGGGCCATACCCAACTATTATTTCAATTTCAGCAAGCACTGTGTCGTACTCGATATTTAAATTTTTTAATATGTTTACTGCAATCCCTTGACCTAATTTCATCAATCCAAGTAAAATATGCTCTGTTCCCAAATAATTGTGATTTAGTTTTTGAGCCTCTCGTTTTGCTAACTTAATTACTTGTTTTGCGCGATTTGTAAATTTATCGAACATAAAAAATTCCTAAAAAAAATAAAAATACCCTTTCTATTGTATCTTACTTAAGTTAGAATTTGTTGTAAATAAACTATGTGGCAAGTGATTAACAGCGGGCATGGCAGTGCATGCAAAAACATGGATATAGATAGATTTTTATTTAAAAATTTAAATCACTCTGACGTTCCGATATTGCATTTTTATGAATGGGAGAGACCAAGCGCAACTTACGGCTATTTTATTAATTATAGCACAGATTTAATAGATTGTGCGCGAAGACCAACTGGCGGTGGAATTGTATTTCATATAAATGACTTATCATTTTCTGTTTTGATTCCAAAAAAACATAGGTTGTTCATACGAGACACTATGAAAAACTATAGTTTCTTGCATGCCAATGTGTTACAAGCTATACAGAGTTGTTCAAAAAATGACTTACATTTGATGAAAAATAATGTTGAAGAGATCAAAAAATTACAAAATTTTTGTTTTGCAAAACCTGTTCAAAATGACATTATGTTGTTAAATAAAAAGATTGCAGGTGGAGCAATCAGAAAAAATAGTAACGGATTTTTGTATCAAGGTTCAATTGCAATCGCACAGTATGATTTCGATGCTATCGGTAAATTAGTAGATTTAGATACAGTTGAAGCGATGAAATTAAATGGTGGATTTGTCGATGTAGAGAGAAAAGACCTCATCATTAGTTTACAAGAAACGTTTCAAAATCTATAATCAAATACATTATGAAGATGGCAATTTCTCCAACAAGGAGAGAAGATTTTCCAGAGTGGTATCAAGAGGTTATTAAAGCTGCTGATTTAGCTGAACATGCACCTGTGCGTGGCTGTATGATTATCAAACCAAACGGTTATGCAATTTGGGAAAATATTCAATCTACACTTGACAAAAAATTTAAAGAAATTGGGGTTCAAAACGCCTATTTTCCACTTTTTATCCCGTTGAGTTATATAGAAAAAGAGGCATCACATATAGAAGGATTTGCTAAGGAGTGCGCAATTGTCACGCATACAAGACTTGAAAAAGGGGTAGATGGAAAATTGACTCCAACGAATCAACTTGAAGAACCGTTAATAGTTAGGCCTACTTCAGAGATGATAATAGGTGATAGTTTTGCTAAATGGATAAAGTCGTATCGCGATCTCCCTATGAAGGTAAATCAATGGTGTAATGTTGTAAGGTGGGAGATGAGGCCGAGACTTTTTCTTCGAACATCTGAGTTTTTGTGGCAAGAAGGCCATACTGCACATGCAACATCAGATGATGGTGAGATGCAGGCTAGAGGAATGTTAGATTTATATGCAAATTTTGCACGTGATATCCTTGCAATACCTGTCATTACAGGGGATAAATCAGAAGGCGAGCGCTTTCCAGGAGCTGTTAATACATTAACATTCGAAGGGATGATGCAAGATGGTAAAGCGCTCCAGATGGGAACATCGCATTTTATGGGGACTAACTTTGCTAAAGCTAGCGGAATACAATTTCTAAACGAATCTGGAAATCTCGAATATGTTAACACAACATCGTGGGGTGTAACAACAAGAATGATAGGCGCTATTATAATGGTGCATAGCGATGACAATGGATTTGTCATGCCTCCGCGAGTAGCTTCAAAACATGTAGCAATAGTTCCATTTCTCGTTAAAGAAGAACACAACTCTGAAGTTCTTTCGTATTGTCACAAATTGGCTGAAGAGTTAAATAAAATAATTTATTACAATAAGTCTGTTGTAGCTTTTGTCGATACAACCAATAGACGTGGTGGAGAAAAAAAATGGGATGCTATTAAAAAAGGATATCCGTTGCGTTTAGAGATAGGAAAGCGAGATATTGAGCAAAATAGACTTCCGTTATTTCTTCGTACAAAAGAAAACGACTCTATATTGTTGTCTAAAGATGAGCTTATAAAAGAAATTACAAATTATTTGGATCAAATCCACGATACGCTTTATCAAAAAGCATTTAAATTTCAACAAGAAAATATTGTCTCTGTAAACTCCTTAACTGAATTTGCAGATTTGTTTAGAGAAGGAGATGTTTTTCCAAATCATTTTGTCTCTGCACCATTTATTGGAAATAAAATAGTAGAGGGGCAAATTCAAAAAGAATATAACGTAACAATACGATGCATTCCGCATGATCAGCCTCAATTGGCGCAATGTATTTTTACAAAAAATAGTGGAGCCAGACACGCCATATTCGCTAAAGCTTATTAACCAATATGGAATTACCACTATCAGAACGATTGCGTCCTAAAAGTTTAAATGAAATAGTTGGTCAAGATCAACTTGTTGGAAAATGTGGATTTATCACCACTCTCATTCAAAGGGGAAAACCACTCTCTATTCTTTTATGGGGACCGCCAGGGAGTGGTAAAACATCGATTGCATTACTATATGCAAAAGCATTTTCTCTCCCATTTGAAACTATCAGCGCTACATTCAGTGGGGTCTCAGATTTAAGAAAACTTGTAAAGGATGGGGAAAATTCTCCTCTTTTTAGACGTTCTATTCTTTTGTTTGTCGATGAAATTCATCGTTTTAATAAAGCTCAGCAAGACGCATTTCTCCCATATTTAGAAAATGGACAATTTATTTTAGTTGGAGCAACGGTGGAAAATCCATCGTTCTATTTAAATAATGCTCTGTTATCACGAATGCGTGTTCTTAAACTAAATTCTCTAGCAGATGAACATTTAGAAAAATTGATTGAGCGATATGAACAAGTAAATGGAAAATTAAATATCGATGTAGAAGGACGTCGCTATTTAATTCATTTATCACATGGAGATGGTCGTTATATATTTAATTTAATTGAAAACATAGAAGGAATATCAGTCAAAGAACCACTTGGGTGTTCAGAACTCGAACATCTATTTCAAAAAAAATCTCCAATTTTTGACAAGTCGACAGATCACCATTATAATTTAATATCTGCATTACATAAATCTGTACGTGGATCGGATCCAGATGCCAGTCTTTATTGGTTTGCGCGTATTTTAAATGGAGGTGAGGAGCCTCTTTTTATTGCACGTCGTTTAATTAGAATGGCCGTAGAAGATATTGGCCTTGCAGACAATAATGCACTTCCACTTGCTATTGCTGCACGCGATGCCTATGAAATGCTAGGGTCACCTGAGGGGGAGCTTGCTCTTGCGCAAGTTGTTGTTTATTTAGCTTTAGCTCCAAAAAGTAACTCTCTCTACACAGCGTACAAACAAGCAACTGTAGCAGCTATAAATACAAGTCATTTAGATCCACCTTACATTATTCTAAATGCGCCTACAAAGATGATGAAAACAATCGGATATGGAAAAGGGTACATTTATGATCATGATACACCAGAAGCATTTTCAGGACAAAATTACTTTCCAGATGGAATGAAAAGAGAGGAGTTTTATCATCCAGTAGAGAGAGGATTTGAGCGAGAGATGAAAAAACGGATAGACTATTTTAAAAAACTTCGCAATAACTCTCTTTCCTCACCAAACTTTTTAAAAAGTGATTTAAACAATTAAAATCATTTTGTCGTCAATGTTGGCCAATTCTAACAATGTTCTTACGCGAAATTGGCGTTAGCGTTATGATACTCACATTACGCAAAATGAGGAAATAGGAGGTATTAGAGATTTTGAAAAAACAATTTATTTAAAAATCGTAGTAATATTAAACTAATATTACGAGGTTTTTTGAATAATATTGTGATTCAAAAGATCCATACATCCATTTTCTGCTTTTGCGTAAGGCGAGTGATAGTTTGAAAACTATGCATAAAGGTTTAAAGGATTATGATTTCTACATATACATTTTCAAAATTACTACAGATTGATCATATAGATGATCAATTTCCAATTTTTAATTTAAAAGAATGGAAATCTTTTGAAATGAATCAATTTGATAAGTTAAAAGAAGACGATTTTCAAGTTACTGTTAATAAAATCATTGAGATTGGGATTGCATCTCTTAGTGAATTAGAATTAAAAAAATTTGAACATATCATTAGCAATTTTAATCGAGCTTGGACTGTTTTGAGAATGAAATTAAAAAAAATTAGCTCTCAAGATATTTTTGATAACAAACCAATTTTATTTAATTCTTACAATAAAATTAATAGTTGGTTGTCTAATTTTTTCCCTACACTTATTGTTGATATTGATTATCGCCTAATCTACCGTTCGCTCGAACATGGATATGTTTGTTTTAAAGCAAGAAAAGCTGCGCTAAATAATCTTAGCGAGGAAATTACATACATAAATATGTTGCCTACTGCCAAAGAGGCAAAGCAAGTTGGATCGAGTCTATGGAATAGAAAAAATGATTCAGATAATGAAATAGCTTGTGGTGAAATGATGCGCTTAATTCATTTAAAATACACACAGAATTTAGTTTTAAATGATTTATTAAAAAAGACTAGGCCATCAGAACTTCAAGAACATACATCCGATGAATTTTGGGGTACATGTTATGGAGCCATTATTAATGAAAACTCTAATCACTTAGGAAAAATCATCATGGAATATCGCAACATCAACAATAAATAAAATTTAGCATTGTTTATACGGCTCTTTTATTGGGGGCAACATTTCTGCAATAACTTCCGGAAATGACATGCTATTGGGTATTTTATGAGCAAAATATGTTAGCGCCATAGATTTTAAATCTCTTGTATTTGTGTTTTTTGGCCATAGAAATTCCTTTACGTTATCTGATGTATTACCGCCTATTACATCATGTACAGATTTCATAATATGAGCATTACACACGTTTACTTTTAGATCTTGCATTTTATCTAAAGCAAACTTTGTAATATATGGCACCACAATATGAAATATTGGGTTGATATTATAATTTTCTGATATTATCCTTCTTGCGCCAGTAATATTACCACTCATTTGATTTCCAGAAAATGAACCATCATCCATGATTATAATATTATTAAATAATGTTTTATCGAAACCTTCAGGAAGATCTTTTAATGAGTTTTCTAAAGAACCAGCATTTGCCTCGCCGATTTTAATATAACATTTTGAATATATATGTGTAGACTTTGCAACTAATTTAGCTACCCAATGTTGGCTTTTGTAAGGTTCTAAAAATACTACAGAGTCTGGAATAATATGTTTAATATTGTCTGCTGCCCTTAAAAGACTTTTTGTAAACGTATCAAAGTCAATAAATTGTAACTTTGAATATAAAAATTCTGCAATTTTTTTGTCTCCTTTGGAAAATGCTTCCATCGATGTTGTACGATTTTCTTTATCTATAGAATATGTGTCTGGTTCATTAAAAGAATATTTTGCTAACGATTCTTTTTCGTAGTCATATAATCCAAAAATTTTAATTCCTTGATCTACTTTTTCCATAATTCTACCTACCTTTAATTATTATTAATGTATTAAAACTTACTAACTATATGATAATGATAACAAAAAGTAGTATTTTAATTCTGTTATTAATTATGAAAATTATAAATATTCATTCGCCAATTAGTGAGTAGAGGAGTCGATCACCCACATCTCTTGACTTACAATGAGATGAAACTATAGGTGTTATAAAAGATAATTTTGAAACAATTTTTACACCACTCACCAAAAAAATTTTTTTCAAAAATTTTGATTATAGCGT
>JAHFTJ010000042.1 GCA_023269435.1 Chlamydiota bacterium | reverse complement strand
AGAGTAAGAGACCATTTTTCTAAAGTAATGTTTCCATTTTTCACAAATTTCTCTCATAAAGAAATGTTTAAACATTCGATAATTAGATTTATGAAACATAATTAAAATAGTCATGCGTTCACTTAAAGTTAACTGTGCAGAATAGCCCAATTAATTCATATTCATCCATGTGAACCCTTTTGTTGTTTTTTTTATGAAATTAAAATTTTATATCAAAAGGGTTTCACTTTCAAGATGTTATTGTTTTTTTTATAGTCACACATGACACTTTCATATTTAAATGAGATTTGTCTCTTTGATCTGCGAATATGTGCAAAAAATATTAATTTTGCAAAATATGCACTACATAAAATTAGAACTTTTTCAAGTTCAAATGATTATGATTTTCTTACACGAAACTGGCGTTAATTATTAGCAAAAATTGAAAATATCAAGATTTTTGAAAAAATTAAGAAAATTAAGGATTTAATTTTGTAGCAATATTATAGTGAAAACCTTTTGGATTTTGTCCATTTGAACGATAGCATTCTTCTTCAGCTTGTTCGTAATTTAATTTCGACAACTGAATTTGATTTTCATCATAATATTTTGTATAGTTGTAAGTATCTGCAAATATTGATTCTTGAGGTTTGCTTTTTTTATGTGCAACAACTAGCCCAGCGCCTTGTATTGTAAGCATTATTGCACTTGTGACTAAAATGACAACTGTCGACATTAGTCCACCAGATAAAAGGAGGCCAATTGCTGTGCTGGCTAATGTAAGAGCTATAAAACCACACATTATTAACTTGTCTTTAGTTGATGCGCTTTCTAAAGATTTAATTTCACAAAATGAATAGTAGCAATCTGCTATCATCATCATAGAGTTTGATAATAACATTACAGACAAAGCGATTATAAATGGAAGACCGCCAGTAAATATTGTAGATGAAATTAAACCAATTATACCAATAACACAAGTAGTTAACATAAATGCATTCACAATCATCTCTTTTCTTGCTCCATCGCGAACTAACTCTATAATAGAATTATTTACTTTATCATTATCGATTGCTTCTAGTAATTGAGAATAAGCTTTAGATCCAATTTTGCGTGAAAGTTGTGTTTTCTCTGAATCTGATTCAGTTTGGTTTTTCAAAAAAAATATAGCAAAACGTTCGTCTTTAATTTCATTAAGTTCACGCATAAATTTATAAGATGCCATCAATTTGATTCCACAAGACAACGACATTGTCAAATATACAAAAGATGATAAACATGTGCCGATAATTCCAAGAATTTTATTAGCTACTAAAATAGCCTTGGCTGTTCCATTAGCAGCCATTATACTGAATGTTCTAACTCCAGCCATTACTACGCCTAAAATAGATTCACAACAACCTCTCGCAATTCTTATTTTGGCGAGAGTTGCACTAGCAACATCGTTTATTTCACGTGCAATTTTCAACTCTTTAAGACCGTGTAGAATACGCAATATCCCAATAAATGTATTTCCTGCTGAAGTGCATTTAAGCCCTTGAGTTATTGCAATATCTGGACTATTGCTAAAAGATACTAAATTGGCCAATATAGCATTAGTATCTGTATGATGGCTTGCAAGTTGTATTACATAGGAAGAATTAATTTCTTTTGATTTTTCTATATATTCATGAAACACTGTAGTTTCATCATCAAAAAGTTCTTGTTGCACTTCAGGTCGCAATATAGTTCTTATCTCTTTGCAAACTTTTAATTCTTGAAGTGATACATTCATAATTATTGCCATTATTATAGTTTATGTAATTATAATAACATGATGATAATTATATTTGCAAATTTAAAAAAATTTATATAATAAAAATTTTTTGAATCAATGTGATTTAGAACTTCCGCATTGACATGTGTGTATATTTGGATTGTTTACTTTAAAGCCATCGTCACTAAAATTATCAATATAATCGATTTCTGATCCTAATAGTTTAGGTAAAGATTTTTTGTTGACATATATTTTAATGCCGTGCGACTCAAAGATGGCGTCTTCTTTCTCGTCAAATGAATCAGAGAAATCCAAAAGATATTCGTTCCCACCGCAGCAACCTGATGTAACATCAAAACGAAGCGGTGCACCTGCCACTCCCTCATCGTTGCAAATAGATTCAAACTTAGCAGCAGCCCTACTTGTCATTGATATTGAATTCATATCACGCTTGCACGATACGATTTCATTAAGACGATCGACGAGAGCATTTATCGCATTATCGTCAATACCATGTGCACGCATCCCATCTTCTAGAGATTCAAATGCAGCAGATCCGCATCCAACGCAATGAAGGCCTGCGTTTGACATTTCATTAGCAATTTCTTCCCCTTTATGTTCGAAACTATCTAGAATATCACCTATAATCATATCTTTAGTAATTTGCACCATAATTAAAACCTCACTCTGACAGTTCCACTTTTTATTTTACATTGACATGCCAATCTTTCGCACCCTTCTTCACTTATATCTTGTTCGCCTAGAAAATCTATCTCCTCTTGCGTAAAATCGGTAAGATTTTCACCACCCTCTTCGACTTCTATAACGCAAGTGCCACAAATTCCTTCTTCACATGCAAAAGGGATGCCTACATTCTCACAATATTCCTTAATGAGCTCTCCATTAGGAATGATCACCTCTTCGTCTTCATTAAAGATAATTTTAGCCATATTTCTCCATTAAACAAATAAGAGATATATTAAACCTTAATCAGACAATTTCCTCCAAGTGAAAAAATCACAATTTTTGCAAATGATGTTTTTCTTTACTCTTTTGGAAATGATATGTTTTTTGTTTGAGAGATTAGATCTTCTATTGCTGACTTAAGGGATGCAACACCACCTTCAAAGCCACCCTCCTTTAGCATAGCGTCTAAACCACTTAATTCAGACTCAAATACATCCATTTTGCTCTCTAAAGTGGCTATTTGAGACTTCAAATGTTTTTTTAACTGTTCACTATCTAAATTTTTCAAATTTTCAAGACTTTTCAAGTTAAAATCACCAAAACTATCATTTTTATCATTTTCTTTTTTATAATCATCATTGTCCATAATACTCCTTCTTATTATATACTCTTCAAATAAATTATACTATTTTTCAAAATTAATATCAATATATTTATAAACAAACTGTAAAAATTATGCAATATAATATGTAAGCTCCCAAAAATTCAGTCAAATAATGACTTTTTTAATTATGATTGATAATCAATATAATTTATGTTATTATAAATATATAAAAGTTATAACAAAGGAGTTAATAATGAACGTTAATAATCTCACTGATAATCTCATAAACGATGAGGAAATAATAAGAGCTAACAAAGTATTTGAAGTTCCTTATAAATTCAAATGCACAGATATTTTTGAGGAAATCTTAATCCAGAATATAAATAAAAATCTCGTGTATCAAGACCTTAGTAAAACACAACCATTTTTGCTTATACATTATAAAAATGGAGGCGAATATCATTTGTTAGCAAGCAATGAAAATAAATGGATGAGATATAACGAAATGTTTTTTCTTGTATATGGACTTCAACTTTGATTATATTTAATTATAATATAGCGAGTTAAATTTAATTCGCTATATTGTTTTATTCTTACAGGTTGAGCATTTTGTATTGTGGTTTTTTCTTGCTGAAATTTATGGTGTTAGGTATAATTTTTTAAATTAGTAAAAAAATCTTTCCAAAAAAATGGAATAATAGTAAAAGACAACCAGTTGCAATAGTTAGGGGCGACAAATGAAGAGCGAGAGATTAAAAAAAATAGAAAAAGAATTTCGAGATCTAAAGCAATGGCTTGAATTAGATCTTGTGCCAAAAAAAGATATTGAAAAACATAAACTAGAGATGAGTATACTTACCTCTAAAATAGAAGAAGAAAAACAAAGACTTATCTTTCTTAAAGAAAATGGCGACATGGAAGAGTATAATGCGCAAAAAAAACCTACACAACAAAAACAACTATACGAACACCAATCTATTCCAGATATACAAAGCGATGACGATAATACAGACGCACTTGACGAGAGCACTTTTGAAGCTGATCACACAACGCTTTTCGACATAGAAATGGGTGGTGACGAAGAGAAAACAACGACAGATTATGAAAACGAAGATGACCCATTCAGCGAAAAAAATAGATGGAGCCGTTCTTTGGAAATCCAAGATCCAGAAAGCAACAACTGGTAGCGTTTATATACACATACCGTTTTGTAAAAGACGCTGTCCTTATTGCCATTTTTTTGTAACATCATATAAAGATAACAAAGTCAAAAAATTTCTTGACACTATTACGACGGAATGGGAAAAGATTAGATCTTCTCTTGATGAAATCGTCACAATTTATCTTGGCGGTGGCTCTCCATCGCTACTATCTCCTAAACAAATCGAACAAATATTGTTACTATTTCCAAATAATTGCGCAAATGAAATAACATTGGAAGCTAACCCTGAAGATCTCTCTTTCGAAAAAATATGCGCATATAAATCTTTAGGGATAAACCGAATAAGCATAGGGGTTGAATCATTAAATGAGACCGACCTCAAAACAATTAGACGAACGCATACGGCTCACCAAGCTATAAAAGCTATCGAAGAGAGTAAACGCGCAGGAATAGACAATATATCAATCGATCTCATGTACGATTTGCCAAACCAAACAATCGAATCATGGGAGAAAACTGTGCAACTAGCAACAAAATTGCCAATCACTCACCTTTCACTCTACAATATGACAATAGAAGAACCGTCATACTACTTCAAACATCGTGATAAAATAACGGCTCAAATGCCACAAGATGAGGATAGTCTAACGATGCTAAATTATGCTGTAGACGAGTTAGAAAGTAGTGGATTAAAACGATACGAAATATCTGCCTTTTGTAGAGATGGACTAATATCAAATCATAATATAGGATACTGGATTGGAAGACCATTCATAGGGCTTGGTCCATCTGCATGGAGTTATTGTAACGGCGAGCGTTACAGAAATATAGGCAATCTAAAAAAATGGATAGAAGAAATAGAAAATAACAAACCAACAATTGACTACACCGAAAAACTCGACTATCCAAATAATATCAATGAATTATTCGCTATTCGCCTCAGACTTATTGATGGCGCAGACATAAAAGATTTTCCGTCACTGTCAGATGAGACAATGTCAAAACTCGAAAAAATGGTAGTCGAAAACTATCTATCTAAACAAGGTTCATCCTTTTCACTTACCAAAATGGGTAGACTTTTTTATAATGACGTCGCATCAGAAATTGTCTGAATTAATTTTGATCAGAAAAATTGCCGGACGCTTATGAAAATCATAATTTTGATGTGTTTTGTGCCATTCTCCAACGGTTTGTGTTATTACTTGCTGTGTAGGGAGAGTTAGATCACAAGCTATCGTTAAAGTGTCTCTAATCGCTAAAACAGATAACAAATTAGCTAGAGAGTTGTGGTTTTTATATGGTGTCTCTATAAAAATTTGCGTCATCTCAATATTTCGAATTTTTCTATCTATTTTACGAGGGAGGTAGCCTTGAAATGTGAATTGCTGCGAATCTAAACCTGATAAAACAAGAGCTAAAATTATGGCACATGGACCTGGATAAGCCATTACTTTAATATTTAGACTCTTTGCTATAAAAACCAATTTAGATCCAGGATCTGCAATGGTTGGCATTCCACTATCGACAACTACTCCAAATTCTTTACCGTTCAAAAGTGGTTTTAGTAAAATTCTAAAATCTTTTGTATCTTTATTGACAATTTCCATCGGCTTATCTTTCAGCTTATCAAAATCGAAATGTTTCAAATATTTTCTTGCTTCTTTTGGATCTTCAACGAAAAATCCATCGAGATTATTTACAACATCTTGCAATCCTACAACAAAATTTAAATTAGGAGTTGCATTTGAATGGAGTAAATTAGGTAATAAATGTAATGTCATGCGAATAATCTATCACAAGGAGATCCCAAAGTACACAAGGATTTCTCATATCTGATTTTGTTGCTAATTCTAATTCGAATAACTTAATTAATTTATTGATGAAATGGTCAACCCCAACTTTAGTGCAGATGGCAACATATTTATCTATCCGTTTTTGCGTAAGGTTTTTATATTTTATTGGTCTATCTTCTGTAATTTGCTGACACAATTCTATCGCTACATATAAAAAATATCTAATTTGCGAAATAAGAGCTAACCAATCAGATAAATTTTTAAAATTTGGTCTTGGAATCGTTTTGTTCTCCCAAACTAAGTCGTCTGCTATTTGCCAAAAATTATCTTCCTTAAATGTCGTAGAGATTTTTTTAACATCATCTATAGAGATATTTTGAACATCATCGGGGGCAAATAAAACTAATTTGTCAATTTCATTTTTTAAAGAAGAAAAATTCATTCCAACCATATCTATTAAAATATTCGCTACATCACAATTCAAATTCTTTCCGGCAGATTTTGACAATGAAATAGCCTCATCGACATACCGTTTTTTCTTATCCCAAGGCTTTTCACCAGAAAGATCCAAGCATAAAATATCTTCATTATAAATATTGAATGGAAAAGAGGACCCAGACAAAATAAGTTTTGTTTCGTTGTCGAGATTTTTGTAAAATTGCACTAATTTTTTTGCACTTTTCTCGGTGATTTTTTCAAGATTTTCCACAATTATAAGGCGTGATCCGCCAAATAACGACATCTGTTCAAATAAACAAGAAAACTTTTCTTCTATAGAGTCGGAATCCACTTCAATTTTATTATCAAAATTGGCGCAAAATAGAGATATTTTTTTCGCATAATATGTTCTTTCACTGCGATCATCTATTAAAATTCCATAAACTCCATGTAAACAATCTAACGTAAATTTTTTTAAATGTTGATAAAATAAAGAGACGCTATTTAGTTTCACGACATTTATTCTATCAAATATCAACTTATTATGTTAACATTTTATAAATGCAAAAAATAGCTTTTATTGCAGGCGTCGGCGATGACAATGGATATGGATGGGCTATCGCCAAAGCATTAGCAGAAGATGGCTTCACTTTATTATTTGGCACGTGGACGCCAATCGTAAAAATATTTAATCATTCGTGGGAATGCGGCAAATTCGATAAATCGAGAAAATTATCAGATAATACGTTGATGGAAGTTAAAAAAATCTATTCACTAGATGCGATGTTCGATAAACCAGATCAAGTTAACGAAGAGATAAAAGGCAATAAGCGTTACTTAACTTATAATAATTATACAATTTCTGAAGTGGCCAAATTGGTAGAAGATGATTTTGGTTATATAGATGTTTTAGTCCACTCATTAGCAAATGGTCCTGAAGTTAAAAAACCACTTTTAGAAACATCGAGAGAGGGTTATCTTTCTGCAATCAGTTCATCATCATATTCTTTTGTTAGTCTATTACAACATTTTGGACCTATCATGAAAAATGGTGGCGCTGCGCTAAATTTAAGCTACATTGCCTCACACCGAGTTATTCCAGGGTACGGTGGTGGAATGAACTCTGCAAAAGCTGCTTTAGAGAGCGACACAAAAATGTTAGCTTTCGAAGGTGGTAGAAAATGGGGGCTGAGGGTAAATTGCATATCTGCCGGCCCATTAGGAAGTAGAGCTGCTAAGGCAGTAGGATTCATAGATAAGATGATTGACTACTCAAAAGTAAACGCCCCTCTTGCCGGAAAAGATCTTGTTGCTAGCGAAGTTGGTGATGCAGCCGCATTCCTCCTATCTCAAAAAGCATCTGCGATCACAGGTGTTACGCTATACGTCGACAACGGCTTACACATCATGGGCGTAGCATGCGATAGTAAATCATTTACATAATAGACCTCTTTCGAAATTGAAAGTAATACTGATTGATAGCCGATAATTTTTCTAAAAAACTTGAGTTTGCTAGGGCTTGTAAAAAATGATCAATTCTCACTTCGATGACCGCTACGCTATCGCCGATCGCTCGGGACTCGTGTGCAAAGCACAACCTCGCCGCCTATGGGCCCCTTCGGGCATATGCATCAGGCTAAGCAGCTATAACATACTTATTTTTAATAAATTGAATATATAAATCTTCGAAAGAAATACCTTGTTCTAAACATGATTGAGTAGTTTTTCTCTTACGTATGTCTTTGCAT
>JAHFTJ010000007.1 GCA_023269435.1 Chlamydiota bacterium | reverse complement strand
ATTCAGTAGAACGTGAAACAGGCAAAAAAACAGCTACAAGTTGGGGGAAAATACATTATGCAAAAGACGGAATTCACATTGTACCAACAGAACCAAGGTTATAAATATGGATAAATTTTCAGTCGAGTACGCTTTACTTTGCACGCAGAGTGCTTTGTTAGATGTAATTGCCACAGGATTGAGAGCTGTTGTTATAAATGTGTACAAAGAAAACAGATTATTTTACATTCATTTTTACTATGACGGAGAGACTTCCGAAGAACTTATCGATCTTTGGGAATGTGCTATCACAGAGTCAAGCGCAAATTTTGGACCCGATCATTTTCTTGATAATGGAGTTGAAAGGCTCGACTATCCAAAAGTAATTCCGTGTAATGGAGTCTTTGCATATTTAAGAAAGGAGGCTAATTTTTCAAATCATATTAGCACAATAAATGTAAAAATAACATCAATTGCATACGCTTTACTTTCTATACAAAGCGCTTTATTAGGTGTTGTAACACAAGAATTAAGATCTGTGATGGCTGGGTTTTGTAAAGAAAAAAAAGTACTAAGTATTAATTTTTATTATGACGGAGAGGTATTTAAAGATCTTATAGATCTTTGGGAGTCTGTCATTGTAAAGGTCGGTTTGGATTTGGAGACGGGTTACTCACTTGATGGTAAAGTTGAAAGGGTGGATTTTCCAAAGAAGATTCATTTTCTTGAACGCTATGCGTATCTTAGAAAAGAAGCAAGATATTAACTTGGAATAAAAATCAGATTATATAGTGAATTAAATCGACTATATTTTTTTTGCAGAAAGTGGCATGTATTATATTATTATTTTTATATTTTTTTAATTGTATATTAATCAGTTTTTTTGTTATCATATAAAATATGATTCATAATATTAATAATAATGATGAATGTGTGATTTGTTTTGAACAATATGAAGCCAAGAGTTTATTAGCTGTAATACAGCAATGCCATCATATTTTTCATGAACATTGTATAATGGATGCTTTTAAATACAAGTTAGCATGTCCTATGTGTAGAAATGAAAATACTGCACTTTTACACTATGAAGTTTTAAAAAACGGTGTTCTAAAACTAACATCTGAGCCTTTAATAAATAGAATTAGACGAATTTTTAATTATATAATACTAAAAATTAAAACAGCTTCACTTCAAATACGTAAAGTAGCTGGTCTTGTAGCTGTTGCAACTATTTTGGTCTTATTCATACTCTTATTAAAGATTGCACATTGTATAAAATATATAATTACAAAAATTTTAAATTTTATAGTAAAAATATTTCAACAAGCTCTTAAAAAGTTATGGCGTTAACGCGCAATAACTTTTCAAAGAGTAAAAATCGAATTAAAAAAGTTGGCAATTGAGTATATACACAAAAACCAACTTTTGAATTCATTTGTGTATAACTCATCTTATGCAAAATGAGGAAATAGGAGGTATGAGAGATTTTGAAAAAACAATTTATTTAAAAATCGTAGTAATATTAAATTAATATTACGAGACTTATTGAATAATATTGTGATTCAAAAGATCCATACATCCATTTTCTGCTTTTGCGTAAGGTGAGTGTATAACTTCATTTTTTATAAGATAATACAATATAGCTCTTTTACTAAGTTTAAAATCACAATTTGTAAATGCATCTGCGAATGCTTTTATGTTGTTTTCATTATATTTTTCATCATAATCGATAATGCATTTGATAAAATTTATATCTTTAATTTCATTCTCATAATTAGTTAAATACCATTTAAGAATTCTACTATATATATTTTGATTATTTGAATATGTACATTTTAAGAATAAATCGCTATAATTTTTAGGTATTTCTTGAATTTCTATTTTTAGATTATTTTGTTCTTGTCTATTTAGTCTGTTAGCCCGCCCAATATAAGCATCTTCATATTTGAGGTTTTCATTGTCGTTTGAGTTTATATTTGTTTTAAAGTATCGTTTCATCAATATTTCTTTTATCCCTATTTCTTCGCCAATACTAGTTTTACTATAATATTTTTTTACTAATTCACTTACTTTTTTTTCTTTAAATAAATAAATTTGTATTTTACAAAAATTATATTCAGATTGATTAATACCATTATTAGCTATTAAATTTAATATTTTTAATTTTAAACCTATAATAATACGATCAGTACATTCTGAAAAACAATCATATATATCTGCTATATGTGTATCGATTTCTTCCAATTGATTAATATTTAATAATAATTCACAACATGTTTCAACATATTTGCATATTGTTTGTTTTGTATAATTATCATCTATTTTTGATATATAATCACAAATATTGTTTTTTTCAATTTTACTATTTTGAAATAATTGTTCTATTGAATTAATATAATTTTTACCATCTTTTAATTCTGAATTAATATCTATGTTACTGTCTATGCTATCTGTAAAATTTATTTGAAAATCATCATTAGTATGTAAATTTTTTAATTCTGAAATAATATTTACGTTACTGTTTATAAAATTTATCTGAGAATTTTGGTTTTTTTCTTTATTATTATTGAAACAATGTTTAAACCAATATATTATATAGTCGTATATTTTTTTTGCTGTATTTTTTATAGGTATAAATATTGTTTGGAAAATATTTAAATTATTTTTTTGTATATAATTTATATTCATATATTTATATTATAACACAGCTGTCATTATTTATTGAATATTATGTGGAGTAAGTGATGTGGTTATTTAATTTGTTTCAACGCGTCCCATATATTAATGAAATGACCGACCAAAATTTAATTCAACAACATTACAAGCATTGGCGTATACGTATTTTTTATTCTATGTATTTTGGGTATGTCTGTTTTTACCTTACAAGAAAAAGTTTTACTTTTGCTATGCCATATATGATGATTGCTCTTGGCTTTACAAAAGCAGATCTTGGTATTTTGGGGAGTACATTGTATATTACTTATGGGTTTAGTAAATTTATAAATGGATATATCTCAGATCGCTCAAATCCGAGATATTTTATGTCTATTGGATTAATTTTAACAGGTATTTTCAATATTTGTTTTGGTTTTTCTTCAAGTATGTTGTTTTTTGTCATCTTTTGGGGGCTAAACGGATGGTTCCAAGGGTGCGGATGGCCTCCGTGTGCACGACTTTTGATGCATTGGTACTCTCAATCAGAACGAGGTAGATGGTGGGCTATGTTAAATACATCTCATAATATTGGCGGAGGAGTTATTCCTGTTGTAGTTGCGTTAGTCGCTCAATTATATGGATGGCGAATATCTATGTTTTTACCAGGTTTTATTTGCATAATTGTCGGTCTATTTTTAATGAATCGTTTACGTGATACGCCGCAATCATTAGGATTGCCAAAGATAGAAAAGTATAGAAATGATCAAAAATTCTTCAAGGATGAAGAAGTTAGAGATGGTGTTTTATCGCAGAGAGAGATATTTATAAAATATGTTGTGAAAAATAGGTGCATTTGGTTGTTGGCGATAGCTTATTTTTTTGTATATACGATCAGGACTGCTATCTGCGATTGGGGTCAGTTATATCTTTACGAAAGTAAGTCTTTATCATTATTAATTGCTAGCAGCTGTATATTTAGTTTTGAATTAGGCGGTGTTGTCGGCAATATTTTTTCAGGATGGTGTTCAGACAAAGTGTTTGGTGGAAAACGTGGGCCGGTTAATTGTCTCTGGTGTTTATTTGTTGGCTGTGCAATTTTGTACCTTTGGGCAATTCCAAATGGTAGTTTTATTTTAGCAGCAACTGGCATGTTTATGGTGGGATTTTTTGTTTTTGGGCCTCAGATGTTGATTGGGTTGGCCGCTGCCGAACTCTCTCATAAAGAAATGGGTGGGAGTGCAACAGGATTTGTAGGTTGGTTTGCATATTTGGGGGCTGCCTTTGCTGGATTTCCGTTTGGAAAAATTACACAAGATTATGGTTGGTGGTTATTTTTTACTGTATTAATTATGTTTTCTATTATTGCTGCTGCATTACTGTCACCATTATGGTCTGTTAAGGAGCGTATGGAGTCTGCGGTTATTTAATATTATGGATTTTGTACATCTTCATCTTCATTCTCAATACTCTATTTTAGATTCTACTTTATCGATTCAAGATATACTTGATAAAGTTAAATCTGATGGAGCATCTTCCGTTGCTCTTACAGATTTTTGCAACATGTTCGGTAGTTTAGATTTTTATAATGCATCCTTAAATGATGGAATAAAACCAATTATTGGTTGTGAAATTATGGTTGCTCCAAATAATCATTTGGAGAAAAAAAAAATTGGATCGCAGCCGGTAGGTTATCCATTGATATTATTAGCTAAAAATAGAGATGGTTATCGAAATTTATGTAAATTGTCATCTATAGCATACACAGAAGGTTTTTATTACTATCCAAGAATTGACAAGGAATTAATTGAACACCATCACCAGGGGTTGATATGTTTGACAGGGCCATTTTATGGAAAAATTGGCTCTTTGATTACATCTAATGATGACGTCGGTTTATTTAAAGAAATCGATTGGATGGTAAAAATTTTTAACGACGATCTATACCTTGAGGTCTCTCGCCATAAAATGAGTGATGAAAATTTGCGCTTAGACGGCGTAGACAAAGAACCTTGGTTGTTGCAAAAAATTGTCGATGCATATGACAAACAAGAGAAAATTATATTGAAGCTAAAAGAGTTAGGTCGTGAAAAGGGAATTAAATGCGTAGCTACTAACGATGTGAAATATTTGTGTAGAGAAGATTGGGTATCTCACGAGATATTAATGAATGTTGGTTCTGGAGAGTCTTGCGAAATTTTAGATAGAGATACATATGGAAAAATTAAAGGGCGTACCCCTAACCCAAAAAGAAATACAACTTATTCTCACGAGTTATATTTAAAGTCGCCAAATCAGATGAGAGAACTTTTTGCAGACTTTCCCGAAGCTATTGCAAACACAGCTGAAGTTGCAAAAAAGATTAATTTGGAGTTTGATTTTAATAAAAAATTTTATCCTGTTTATATTCCACCTGGTTTAGACGATAAAAAAGATGACGATAAACAACGCCTTGAACTTGTTGCAACTTATTTAAAAAAAATATGTTATGAAGGTATTGAACGTAAGTATACTAAAAACGCATTAGACTATGTAAAGGAAAAATTTGAAGATCGGGATCCATTAGATGTCGTTAAAGAACGTCTTGAATATGAATTGAGTGTAATTATTCCAACCGGATTGTGTGATTATCTTTTGATCGTTCATGATTTTATAGCTTGGGCTAAAAGTCAAGAGATCCTTGTTGGGCCTGGGAGAGGGTCTGGGGTAGGCTCAATAATATTATATTTGATAGGTATTACAGATATTGAACCTTTGCGATTTAATTTATTTTTTGAACGTTTTATTAACCCAGAACGTCTCTCTTATCCTGATATTGATGTTGATATTTGCATGGAGAGGCGTTCTGAAGTTATAGACTATACAATTAAAAAGTATGGTAAAGACAAAGTAGCTCAGATAATAACATTTGGAACAATGAAAGCTAAAATGGCGATTAAAGACGTCGGACGAGTGCTTAGCGTTCCGTTATCAAAAGTTAATTTGATCGCTAAGCTTATACCTGATGATATTGGCATGACTATAAAAAGAGCTTTCGAGATCGATGAAGACCTTAAGAAGATCTATGAAGAAGATGAAGAAAGTAGAAGAGTTTTAGATGTTGCTCAAAAGTTAGAAGGTTCAATTCGCAATACTGGAGTGCATGCAGCAGGAATTATAATTTGTGGCGATCCATTGACTGATCATATACCTGTTTGTCTTTCTAAAGAGAGCGATATGGTGGTCACACAATTTTCGATGAAACCTGTAGAGTTAGCTGGTATGTTAAAAATAGATTTTTTAGGATTAAAAACACTTACATCTATTCAAAAAGCTATTAGCTCTATTAAAACCAATAAGGGCGACTCAATAAATTGGGTAAATCTTGATTTACGAGATAAAAAGACTTTCGATTTAATAAATCAAGGTAAAACAGAAGGGATATTTCAATTAGAGTCTGCAGGAATGACTGATTTAGCAAGACAACTGCATATAGATAAATTTGAAGAAATCATCGCTGTAGGAGCTCTGTATCGTCCAGGTCCAATGGATATGATACCATCATTTATTGCAAGAAAGCACGGCAAGGAAGAAATAATTTACGATCATAAATGTATTGAATCGATTCTACAAGAGACTTATGGCGTTATGGTTTATCAAGAACAAGTGATGGCAATAGCGTCAACATTAGCCGGTTATTCTTTAGGAGAAGGAGATGTATTAAGACGCGCGATGGGCAAAAAAGACAGAGCTGTAATGGCAAAGTAGCGAAAAAAATTTCGAGATGGAGCGGTAGCCAATGGGATAGATGATGATGTAGCGATTGCTATTTTTGATAAGATAGAAAAATTCGCCTCTTATGGTTTTAATAAATCTCATTCCACAGCTTATGGCTATATAAGTTATGTTACTGCATATTTGAAAGCGAATTATACAAATGAGTGGATGGCTGCTTTGATGACATGCGATTTGCACGATATCTCCAAAGTCGCAAAACACATTCGTGGGTGTCAATCTATCGGTATAGCAGTCTTACCTCCTGATGTTAATGAGTCGCACGGTTATTTTGTCGCTACAGACATTGGGATTAGATTTGCATTGACAGCTATTAAGGGAATTGGCGAAGGCGTTATTAATTCTATTGTGAACGAGAGGGGAAAAAACGGTTCTTTTATATCATTTACATCTTTTTTAAAAAGAGTAGACACATCAACTGTTGGCAAAAAAATGATTGAAAATTTAATAAAGTGTGGATCTTTTGATTTTACATCTTGGACACGTGGGCAGTTGATAACTTACTTGTTAAAAAATTTTGATTTTGTAGTTAAGAAAAAAAAAGAAGAATTACAGGGTATAATGGACTTCTTTGATCTTTTCAAAAATGAAAGTGAATGTGATTTGCCGCCAACGCATGTTAATGGTGATTTTAATAAGTTAGAGACGTTAAAAAATGAAAAAGAACTCCTTGGTTTTTATGTCACTGGTCATCCTTTAGATGAATTTTCATCGATTGTAGAAAAATTACAATGTACGCCACTCGATCAATTGGAATCTCTTAAAATTAATACAATAGTGAAAGCTGCATTTGTAATAGATAAAATAACCATAAAGGTCTCAGCTAGAAGTGGTAAAAAATTTGCTATTTTGGTTGTTAGCAACGGTTTTGAAAAATTTGATCTACCTGTTTGGCCAGAATTGTACGAACAAAGTAGTGAAATATTAGAGGACAATGCAATTGTAATTGGTGTTTTACATATAGATAAAGAAGACGATGTTTTAAAATTATCTTGCAAATGGATTTGCAAACTTACTACTATGGATGAATCTTTATCAAACAAGTTGGAAGATATTTATGTAAGAGAAAAAAATAGAGTTTTGAAGGATTCTTCAAAAAACAATTTACACAATAATAAAAATAAAGCAGTAGTAAATATGATGAAATTAACTGTTGACATAGATCAAATTAAAATGAGTTGGATTCTTCTTTTAAAAAAAATTTTTCAAGATCATATGGGACCAAACAGTGTAGAGATTAATTTTACGTCTAAAAATGCATTAGTTGGGAGTGTAGTTATTAACAGTGAAGTTGGCGTAAAGATATCGGATGAATTGGTAGAGAGATTAAAAGAGATTAGTTGTGTTGTAACTATTACTAATTAAGGATGTTATGAAGTTTATTGATTTACAAGCGCAGTATCAAGTTTATAAAAAAGAGATAGATAGCGAGATTAAAAAAGTTCTAGATTCATCTACTTATATCTTGGGGTGTCAGGTTGAACAATTAGAGAAGCAGCTGGCGGAATATGTTGGCGTTAAACATTGCATTACAACATCAAGCGGAACTGATAGTCTTCTGATAGCTCTCATGGCGCTTGGCATCGGACGTGGAGATGAGGTTATCACAACTCCGTTTACATGGGTGGCGACGTCTGAGGTTATAACGCGTGTAGGGGCTACTCCAGTTTTTGTAGATATCGATCGCGATACATTCAATATTGACGTTAGCAAAATAGAAGAGGCGATCAATGAAAGGACTAAAGCTATAATTCCGGTTAGTTTATTTGGGCAAATGCCTAATTTTAATAAAATAAATAGTATTGGTGAAAAATACAATTTGATCGTGATAGAAGATGGTGCTCAAAGCTTTGGCGCTACTCAGTCAGGGTGTAAAAGTTGTGGTGTAACAAAAATAAGTTCTACTAGTTTTTTCCCATCTAAACCACTTGGATGTTACGGCGATGGAGGGGCTCTTTTTACAGATGATGATCAGTTAGCAGAAAAGATGAGGGCGATACATGTACACGGAAGTTTAGTTAGACATCATCATATTTACACAGGGATTAATGGTAGGCTTGACACTATTCAGGCAGCTATTTTATTGGTAAAATTAAAATATTTTCCAGAAGAGGTGGTTAGAAGATGTGAAATAGGAAAATACTATTCTGAGTCTCTAAAAGAATATTGTGATGTTCCAGTTGTTGAAGATGGCAATACACATGTTTATGCACAATATACAATAAAAATACCTATGCGTGAAGAGGCGATGAAGAGGCTACAAGAAAAAAAAATTCCATATGCTATACACTATCCAAGAGTATTACATATGCAGCCAATTTTTGAATGTCTTGGATATAAATCTGGTGATTTACCAATTTCTGAAAAAATAGTAGATGAAGTTATTAGTTTGCCAATGCATCCATTTTTAACAACTGATATGCAAAATGAAATAATAGATGGGGTAAAATATGCTCTTAGACTTGAAATAATAGACTGTATTTCTTAAGCTGATAATGAAAAGATTTATATCTTTACTCACCTTACGCAAAATGAGGAAATAGGAGGTATGAGAGATTTTGAAAAAACAATTTATTTAAAAATCGCAGTAATATTAAACTAATATTACGAGGCTTTTTGAATAATATTGTGATTCAAAAGATCCATACATCCATTTTTTGCTTTTGCGTAAGGTGAGTCTTTATTTAAACAGACGTTATATTTTATGTGTAAAAGGAAAAGATGGTGAACGCCAAACAAAAGTTAAAAACATTATCAGTGATAGGTGCTGGATATTGGGGACAAAATATAGTTAGGAATTTTTATGAGATTGGAGTGCTGCACACGATATGCGATGTAAATGAAGAGCTTTTATTACGCTATAAAAGTCAATATCCAGATATTAATATCACAACTAACATACAAGATATATTTAATAACCCATTGATTACGCAAGTAGCTATTGCTACACCGACACCTACGCACTATGCCATTGCAAAGCAAGTTATTTTGTCTGGTAAAGATGTCTACGTTGAGAAACCGCTTTGCTTGGATTTTTTAGAAGGAGAAGAGCTGGTGCGATTAGCTGAGGAGAAGGGGAGTATATTAATGGTTGGTCATATTTTGCAATACCACCCATCTATATTGAAATTACAAGAGATGGTGAAATCGGGAGAGCTAGGTATTATACATTATATTGCAGCTAGTAGACTAAATTTAGGTAAAATAAAAATTAAAGAAAATGCTATATGGGATTTGGCAACACATGATGTGTCAATAATGTTATCATTATTAAATGATCGCATGCCATTACATGTTAGATGCACAGGCGGTGATTATTTTACGGATGGTGGTGGTGATATAGCTCTTATGGTTATGGAATTTCCTGATAATGTTCAAGCCCACATTCACGTAAGTTGGTTAAATCCGATAAAGGAGCAAAAACTTACAGTGATAGGCTCAATGGGCATAGCTGTTTTTGATGACACAAGACCTTGGAATGAAAAACTGACATTTTATCGTAATCACATTGTTTTTGACGAGGACAATATTCCTCAAGAGAATCCGCAAAAAGGCGAATATATCGGCGAAATAGTTGGCAATCCACTTAAAAGTGAATGCATTCATTTTTTACAATGCTCTAAAAATCGGACAACTCCAAAGACTGGCGGGAGAGAATCGTTGCGCGTGCTTGGCGTCCTTCAGGCTGCGCAAGAAAGTTTTAATGAAAATGGCCAAATAAAAGATCCATTTTTAATCCAACAGTCACTTTTGGTCGGCACTTAAAAAAGAAATGCTTTTTTTTCTTGGTTTTAACAAAGCGCTGCAAAAATACGACCATACCATTTCAAAAATACGGCAAAGAGCGCCATTAGCAATCACATTTGAGCAAGTAATAAGTGGATCGAGGATTACGTTAAAGGCAAGGATGATCGCTATCATTTCTGGAGTAAAGCCTAGATAAAATTCATAGATTGGCAACATAACAAAGATTGCCCCGCCAATGACGGCAGCCGTTGCAAAACGAGCTAAAACAAAGACAACGCAAAAAGGAATCCAAACAGATAGGGAGGGGGCATGTCCGTTAAAATTAAGGTAGATTAAAAAACAGAGGAAGGCGTTGGCGATGCAGTCGCCGATTTGCTGAATGTTTGTTGTTGCAGGGATGACAGCTTTGGCAAAATTTGGATTTTTTAAGTTTTTTGCACTACCCTCGATTGTCCATGGCATAGTGGAAAGGCTACACCCAGAGCTGAAAGCAACGCCTGCTGCTGGAAGAAGATTATTGATGTTTTTGAAAAAAATTTTTCTGGAAAAACCACTTCCAATAATAAAGAGTATGGCGATGTAAAGAGCTAGAAACAAGAGGAGACATAATAGGAAATCAGTATATTGAGCAAACATCTGACTTAAGAGTCGAGTATTGTATATTCTGGCGATAAAGCCAAGGATGAATAAAGGGATTAATCGTGAGAAAAAACGAGTAAGAACATATTCGGCGGTCTCCTTTCCTTTTGTAAGAAATCTCCGAAGAAAAGGAAATTTGAAAGAGACGATCAAACCAAGAATAATACCAACAAATGTTCCTTTATCTGCTGACCACCAAATAGGTTTAGCTAGAGAGCTACGCCATAATGGGTTAAATGTATCAATAAAATTAAATGGAACAATATTTTGAATATAACTTGCCACAAGATGACCACATCCAAATGAATACAAAACGCTCATTGAATTAGAGAGCGCCTCGAATAAGAAAAGAATAAGGATGAAAAGAGGAGCTTTTTTTTCAAAAGATGAAATAGCATGAGCTATAAACAGCCCGACGGTGATTGGGAGCATCCATAACAGGAGATCCTTAATTAAAAGGCTGATGGTATATAGACCGCGATGGATTTCTATTGGAAGGTATGAAGCGATTGTTAGATAAACTCCAATAACAAGAAAAATCTGCATACTTCGGTTTTTAAATAGTTTAGCCATTTTAAATACTGTCCACGTTTTTCTCGTCGAATTTACTCACCTTACGCAAAAGCAGAAAATGGATGTATGGATCTTTTGAATTACAATATTATTTAAAAATCGTAGTATTATTAGTTTAATATTACTACGATTTTTAAATAAATTGTTTTTTCAAAATCTCTCATACCTCCTATTTCCTCATTTTGCGTAAGGTGAGTTTACTATAGTCGTAGTAGAAAATTTCTACCAACATTTTTTTATGTCAATTTTGTGTAAGGTGAGTTAACAGTTGTTCTTTGCAGATAAATTCAAATTAAGTAAAATGTAATACAATATGATAGTAGAAAACATGAATCAATCGAAAGAATGCCCTCTTATTGAGATTAATGCACTTTGTAAATCATATTTGCATGCAAATATGATTGTAGTTGCGTTGAAAGATATATCTCTTGTTATTGAATGTGGAGATATTTATGGAATTATTGGACTCAGTGGTGCCGGAAAATCGACTCTGATACGTTGTTTATCGTCATTAATCGACCCAAGCTCTGGCAAAATTTTATTTCACGGAAATGATATTGCTCATCTTAAAGGTGAAAAATTGTTAAATTTTCGTAAATCAATCGGTATGATTTTTCAGCATTTTAATCTTTTAAACTCAAGAACTGTGGAGGACAATGTTGCCTATCCTCTAGAAATTGCAAATATTACAAAGAAAGAGCAAAAAAAACGAGTTGATGAATTGTTAAAACTAGTGGGTTTGCAAGAAAAGAAGCATGCTTATTCAACTTTTTTAAGTGGTGGAGAAAAACAAAGGGTTGGTATTGCAAGGGCTTTGGCAAACAACCCAGAAGTGTTACTCTGTGATGAGGCAACTTCTGCGCTTGATCCCAGAACTACTAAAGAAATTTTAGATCTTTTAAATACAATAAATAAAAAGCTTGGATTGACCATTATTTTAATCACTCATGATATGGAAGTAATCAAAAAAATTTGTAACAAAGTTGCTGTAATTGAAGGTGGTAAAATTGTTGAGAATGGTGCGGTATCTGATATCTTTGCTCATCCTCAACATCTAACTACTAAACGATTTATTCAGGGTGCATCTCATGAAATTCCTACTGAATTTTTTAAACCTTTATCTCCTAATAGAAAATTATTGAGGTTGAGATTTAAAGGGAAAGCAGCTAGCGAACCGCTTATTTCTCAAATTGTTAAAAAATATAATGTAGAATCTAATATCTTATTGGGGTGGATTGATAAATTGCAAACAATAGTGGTTGGAACTTTAATTATTGAATTAACTGGATCTCCAGATGGAATCGACAGTTCCTTGATCTATTTAGCAAATCATTCTGTTCAATGTGAGGTTCTTGAAAATGGGTCCTAATTTTGATCTTGCTTTTCAACTCATACCTTTGCAGTTATTGAATACAATTTACATGGTATCCACCTCAACTTTCTTCGCAGTTGTTATTGGATTGCCAATTGGTGTAGTTTTAACAATTACAGATAAAGGACATATTAAGGAACATCTCTTTCTCTATAAAACATTAGAAACCATAGTAAACATTGGACGATCGTTTCCTTTTGCAATTCTTATGATCGTTTTAATCCCTTTTACAAGATGGGTTGTAGGTACTAGCTTAGGGACCACTGCTGCAATCATTCCTCTTACTATTGCTGCAATTCCATTTGTTGCTCGGCTTATAGAATCGTCGTTAAAAGAGGTCGATAGTCACGTTCTGGAAGCTGCGATTGTGATGGGGTCTACAACATTGCAAATCATAACAAAAGTATTGTTGCAAGAAGCATTGCCGTCTATCATTGCAGCGGTCACTTTGACAATCATCAATTTGATTGGTTACAGTGCTATGGCAGGTTTGGTAGGAGGAGGTGGATTGGGACAAGTGGCAATCCAATATGGATACAATCGATTTAATACGTTCGTTATGGTAGTGACAGTGGCGTTTCTCATCATTCTTGTCCAAATTGTTCAATTTGTTGGAAATCGTTTAGCGAGATCAATAACTAAAAAAAGAGGAAAATTGTTATGATTAAATTTATTTTTATTAGTATCTTATCATTATTTTTGCTTCTCACCTCGAGTTGCTCAAAATCAAAAAATGATTTAAAAGTAGCAGCCACACCGGTTCCTCATGCGCAAATGTTAGAGTTTGTAAAACCTGAACTAGAGGCTAAGGGAATTAATCTCATTATTATCGTAACCGAAGATTATAATATGCCAAACCGTGTGCTTGCGAATAGAGAGATAGATGCCAATTTTTTTCAACACGTCCCGTTCATGGAAGAACAAATCAAACAATTTTCTTATGCTATTGAAAGCATAGCTAAAATTGAACTTGAGCCAATGGGGATTTATTCGAAAAAGATCAAATCTCTTTCTGAGTTGAAAGACAATGCGACTATTGCTGTGCCTAACGACATGACAAATGAAGCGAGAGCTCTACTTTTACTCCAAGAACAAGGCATCATCAAATTAGATGATTCGAATAACTTTTCTGTTACAATCTTAAATGTCGTTGATAATCCAAAAAATATTAAATTTATTGAAGTAGACGCCGCTATGCTTCCACGCTCGCTCGAAGATGTTGATGTAGCAGTGATCAATACTAATTATGCGCTTGAAGCAAAACTTAATCCTATTAATGATGCACTTGTTATCGAAAATAAGAATTCGCAATATGTTAATATAATCGCAGTACGAGCAGGGGATGAGAATCGTAAAGAGATCCAGACGTTAAAAGAAGCGATGACCTCAGATAAAATGAAGGAGTTCATTTTAAGTAAATATAATGGAGCTGTACTTCCCGCTTTTTAAGTCGTCTGCATCGCTCAACTTATTCAAGTTGAGCTGATTCGACGTCGCTGCGCTACTTCAAATATGCGGCGCCGGCTTTGTCAAATTCCCAACTTTTGAATTCATTTGTGTATAATTCATTATAACAAGCGAAGTGAGTTATATAAAAAGTCTAATACTCTAAATTGTCAGTTATGAACATTTTTTTTAATTTATTTAAAAACAAAAAAAATGTTTTAAAAAAAATATTACTATAACTAATGCTGTAAGTAATTATTTTAATATTAAGCTGTTAAGAAAATTACATGAGATTTAATCAAATAAACTAGTTTATTTGATGGTTTGAAACAGTGTAGTTGTGAACATTTTATCTTCAAGTTTTCAACAATGCGCAACTAGACGTAATCTTAAATTAAGAGATTTTTTGTTAAAAGCTGACAGTTGAATGATGCTCCAAAATATAGTTGATAAATTTTTATCTATATTATACTATTGCCAAAAACAATAGGGATAATTTATGCCTGCAAAATTTTCAAAATTTACAAAATACGTTGTGTTAAGTGCTGCGCTAAGTTTTACAAAGCCTGCTATTCTTTTAGGAAGTGATGCGCTCTCTTATGGAATAGAAAATAAAGATGAGGCATTTTTAGTAAGGAGAATTGCTGAATTCTGGAAGGATCAAGATTACAACACTGTAAGAGAACAAATTACAGATTTTTTGGAAAAATATCCAAACAGCACAATCAATGATAATTTGTTAGGCATACTTGGTGATTTATTGTTGCAAGAAAATGAATACGAAAACGCCCTAAGCATGTACCAAAAAATAAAATCCAGCGATGTTTTAGAAAAAATCACAATCAATAAACTGCAATGTTATTACGAATTAAATCAATTTAATAAAATAATCGAAGAGGGTGAACCATGGTTAACATCACCTTATCAAGAAATTTCAGATAGGATAGATGAACTACATTTTTTGGTTGGAGAGGCTTATTTTCGTACTGCCATTTCATTTAATGATGAGAACAAAAAAATCGATTATTTAGCTAAAGCTAAACCAATATACGAAAAAATAATTAACTCTTCATTTAATGATCCTGTAACATTTGCTTTAGCAGAGATTTACAGATTACGCAATGAGAATGAAAAAGCAGCATCACTATTCAAACAACTTGCGAAAGAACATAAAGAACAGAAAGAAGAGCTTCTATTCCATGCAGCTCTCGCCCAATCACAATTTGATAAAAATTTAGCTATCGAAACATTTTCAGAAATTATAAAAGATAATTCTGTTTTGTCTAAAGAAGCTCAACTAAATCGGTTGATTCTTTTTTTTCAGGAAAACAGATTTCAAGATGTAATTGAAGCGTATCAAAACATTATAAATAAGGTGGATGTTGAAAAACAAAATGAATTAGATTATATAATTGGACGTAGTTATTTTGCAATTGAAGGGTATGAACAAGCAGATAAATGGCTCGAAAAGTATATATCTTTATCTAAAAAGAATACCCCTGAATTTAAAAATACATTATTAATGCAACTAAATTGCGCACAACACATAAAAGATGAAAATAAATATAAATCAATAATAGTTACGCTAAAAAACCATTTTCCAGAAGATGACCAACTTCCTCAAGCCATATTTATTCACGCCATGATGCTTAAAGAAATTGGAGATTTTGAAGGTGCTGAGTCTAAAATAAAACAATTACTCTCTAATCATTTAGATTTTGATGATAAAGAGACTTTGTTATTAGAATATGGCATAATTAGCTACAACAATGAAAAATGGGAACAGAGTCGCAATGCATTTTCATCATTTTTATCACAATTTCCTGATAACGAAAATTCTAAAGTAGCCTGGAAATATCTACTTGCAAATTCTTTAAATTTATTAAAATATGTAGAAGATAATGTAGAAATAAATTATACAAAACAAACATTTTATGAAGATTTAACAAAAATATTAGAAACAAAAAATATTTTAAGTCAAAATGAATTAAAAGAATGTCTATTTTTACAAGGTAAAACAGCTTACGAACTAGACAACTGCAAAGATGCATTAAAATATTTAAATAACTATCTAGGGCAATTTCACGATGATATATCGACAGCTCAAGCGCATTTGCTTATAGCTCTTTGCCACCATAAAATGGGATCTGATCCACAGCTATTTTGCGGTCATGCTGAGACTGCTTTGAAGGCAGATCCAAACTTAAAAGATAAGTCATCTATTCATTTGGAACTGTATAATGCATATTTATCTATAATAGAGACATGTAGTAACAATAATGATAAAAAATTATTCTATGATATGGCTGCTGAGCACATTTACCAAGCTATAGAATTACAAGAATTACCAATAAAATTAGAGAACAAACTATGGCTGGCAAATTTCTATTACAACAAAATTTCACCACACACAAAAATATATGAAACCGACGGAACATTACCAAATGATAGCGACTCATTCTTTTATAAAAGAAGTAAATCATTGTTTGAGAAAATATTAATAAAAAATACAGAAGAACAAATTATTAATATAAATGAAAATGAGACATATTTGGAATGGGAGATTATCA
Source organism: Chlamydiota bacterium (assembly GCA_023269435.1). GTDB lineage: Bacteria > Chlamydiota > Chlamydiia > Chlamydiales > 2-12-FULL-49-11 > JAHFTJ01. The sequence goes on along the minus strand of JAHFTJ010000007.1, from coordinate 13,078 downwards.
AATTAACAAATTTTGCCGGACGTGAAAAATTATACGATAAAAAAATCAAGTGGTTAACAGATCTAATTGAACAACAAAGTAAAAATGAAAAATGGGGATGGAAATTAAAGCAAGCATCGCTAATAGAGCTTGCTAAAACATATGAATTAAGCGGTAGAATAGAAGATGCATATGAAACTTTTAAATTTATATCAAAAAGCCCCGATAACAATCCATCTTTTGAATCTCAATATGCTCTACTGCAATCATTGCGTCTACAGTTTATGTTAACAAAGCCAAATCATAAGATGGAGAGGAATAGTGAAGTGTTGAAGGCGCTTAATGAATTAAAAGAATTACAAATTAAAAAAAGTCCATTATCAGAACCGCTTCACATTGAAGCGGCGTTAGAGTATGCATGGATAAGAGGTCAATTATCTGAGGATAGCGATAAAGCAGTACGTTATTTATTTTTCTTAAATAGGATAAAAGAAGATTTTGACAATCTCGAAGATCCAATGATAATAAATTACAACGCCGTTCTAAAGGAAAATGAAGAAAAACTACAAATATTTAATACATATATGTCGTTTCTAGAATTAGAAATTAACAGATGCGAAGCTATATTAGATAGTAAAGCTGGAAGAACATCTCATGCAATAGAATTACGTGAAAAAGTGACAAATAAATTAAACCAATTTGTAAAAACAAATACCTCTTATTACCTAAATGGGAAAATAAAAAGAAGTTTACTAGATGTGAAGCAGTCAAAAATTTAAAATGTCTATACTAAAAATTTTATTGCGCATTTGCGGAGTGCTTAACTCGTTGTTAGCATTCACTCAGATTTTTTCTGAAGAAATCAAGCCAATAAAAGAATGTGACCAACATTTATTTTTTCAATTAAACACATCGGTAGTAAATTTTATACTACCTAAAATAAATGAAAATTTTCTCGTAAAATGCATTCAATCGTCAAAATTAAGTTTACAATCGATTAATAATCGTGCTGTTGTGAAGCATCACATTGTCGCAAATAGGCAAATCCTGCCACCAAACATTGTAACAATTTTAATGTCAACGTATTCACCATTGATAATAACTGGTAGCGCCCAACCATTATATGAAAAATATGAAGAATATTTTATAGGATCAGCAAAATGGATTGAAGATTTATTAGGCTCTTACGAGGTATGTCAGATTATTCATCGTGGCAAGGAGATTATGTATGGTAATTTAAACTATTTTAATATTGTATATCGACTACAAAAAAATTTTACAAAAAATCAACAAAAATATACAAAAAAAATTCATTTAGAATTTCCACTAACTAATGTATCTCCTTCTAAACATAGTTGTTCAAAACAATGTAAACGCAACGAATTTAGAAATACGATGTTGTCAACTTTGTTAGATGATTCTTATAAAATGTTATTGCAAACACCAACTATTCAATACAATTTAGTTAATAACCAAATTACATTGCAAAAAAATAAATCAGACATTGAAATAACGCCAATAATCTGCAATCCATTTAATGTAAAATTAACAAAAAAACTCATGAAGTGCATGCCATTGCTCAATACGCCAGTATATTGCATAAATAACTCAATGTGTATAATTAACGAAAAATACAATTTTGACAACTATATGATTTTACAACCGTGGCATCTTAATTTCAATAAAGAGCTAGATGAAAATACAATTTTATTACAAATGAATCTTGTTTCATTAACCCCTTTTAAACAACAAGCATTTAAAATAGCTGTTAACGATCGACCAATTAACTATGTTATCTCGTCGCAACAATTTAATAATAGCAAGCATACAATTCAATTATCCAAAGAGTATTTACCAAAATTTGCTTCTCACATATTCACAAAACAATACTTGGATCTATCTTTAACAGAATTACTTACAAACATAAATCAAATAAATTTTAATAATTTTATCTACCCATTACCTAATATAGTATCTTGTATGTACGAAAATAGTGACAGTGTAATTAACGCAAATGAGTGTAAACTATGTTTAAATAACATTGAAGAACCAGCTGTAACAAAATACATATCGATAGACGATTCATCATCGTCTTACATAAGACATATTAAACAAATTGATGGAGAAAAATACAATTTTGACAATGCCAATATTTTACGACCATGGCATCTTAATTTCAATAAAGAGCTAGATGAAAATACAATTTTATTACAAATGAATCTTGTTTCATTAACCCCTTTTAAACAACAAGCATTTAAAATAGCTGTTAACGATCGACCAATTAACTATGTTATCTCGTCGCAACAATTTAATAATAGCAAGCATACAATTCAATTATCCAAAGAGTATTTACCAAAATTTGCTTCTCACATATTCACAAAACAATACTTGGATCTATCTTTAACAGAATTACTTACAAACATAAATCAAATAAATTTTAATAATTTTATCTACCCATTACCTAATATAGTATCTTGTATGTACGAAAATAGTGACAGTGTAATTAACACAAATGAGTGTAAACTATGTTTAAATAACATTGAAGAACCAGCTGTAACAAAATACATATCGATAGACGATTTGTCATCGTCTTACATAAGATATATTAAACAAATTGATGGAGAAAAATACAATTTTGACAATGCCGATATTTTACGACGATGGCACATAAATTTAAATAAAACATTAGACGAAAATACAATTGTATCACAAACGCATCTTGTTTCGCTGATTCCTTTTAAACAAGAGATGTCTAAAATTTTTATTTATGTCAAACAAATTAACCCTACAATTTTATCTCAACCGTTTAGTCGTTGTGAATATGCATTTAAATTCTCTGAAGAATTTTTACCACAACTGACCTCTCATGCATTCACAAAACAATACTTGGGAGTATCTTTAACAGAATTACTTATAAATACAAATCGAATAAATTTCAATGACCTTACTTGCTCATCTCGTAATCTTATAACTTGCATAGATGAAAACAGTGACAATTTAATTAAAATAAATAAATGCAATGCATCTTTCAATTGCATTGTAAACCCTATTGAATATTCCAAAAAATGCATTTCTGTATTTGACAGATCAATATATTGCGTAAAAGATGTTAAACGAATAGATGTAGATAAACACAATTTTGCAAAGTTACAATCTTATCACGTCAGTTTTAATAAAATATTGAATGAAAACACAAGATTACCTCAAGTTTCATTTGTTTTATTAACGCCAACTTTTCAATCGATTAGCAGTTGCTCATTGTCAAATAATTATTTTAACATAGAATTACCATCTAATAAAAACTTTTTACATGAATTTCAACTATATAAAACAATCGTGCAACTATTTAATTCGCATGTAGTTCCAAAACAAAATTTAATAATACCAATAAATGAATGGATGATACATTGTAAATCATGGTATAGCACCAATTTATCAAATTATTTATATAACAATATAAGTTGCATGAGCGAGGAAGGTGATGACATTTTTGTTAATAGCGAAGATGTGCAGTTAAGCCTAAATGATTCAAAAAAAATAACACCACATATATATAAATTGAATAGCATAAAAAATGGAAAACTAACTGATGATTTCAATATAAAATTATATAAAATTAAACCTTTCCACGTAACAGATGTAAGCAATGGAAGTATAAACAATTATTTATCATATAGAGAATGCTGTTTTTGTGTTAATGCATATACACCAAATCGCTTTAAACAAATTATCAATTATACAACAACAAAAGAGCTGTCAAAGATAAATAAAACAACATTTGAAATTTCAATAGACAATTTTATCTTAGTCTCTCCAAAATTATCTAATCAAGCTGTATTGAAAAATTCGCCTACGTCGATATTAGACTTAACATCGCTAGGCAATAACAATGTATTTTGTCATAACATTGAACCTAGTATACACTCAATAGATGATTATTTTTTAAAATCACTCATTTACACCACCCCTTTTAAACAAAGCGCGCAAAATCTTAATAGAATTACACTAATTGCTAATCCAATAAAATTCGATATATACAATATTTTTGGTAAAAACTTATTTGTGTCAGATAAAATCATACATCAACAGTTTGATAATTATTACCTATTTTATGAGTTTACTCCGATAAGACTACACAAAACATTGAAACCGTCATATTTTCATTATAGTAAAGATATAGCATCAAGGGTAAATAAAAATAATAGAGCAACATTTTATCAACTTGCAACAATTCCATTGCTTGAAGAGTTACAAACTGATTCAGTTGGAGATGAGTTTAAAATAGAAGCAAAAGCGGTAAGACAAAAAAATAATGAAGAATGCATCGTAGCTCTTAATTTTACTCCATATAATAGCGATTTCTTTACACCGATACCTCATCATATATATTACATTTTGGATCAAAGTACGTTGATTGAAAAAGAACGGTTTTCAACATTTAAAAAATCAATAAAACAGTCGTTGCAATATTTAAATGATAATGTTTATTTCAATGTAATAGCATTTGATCAACAAATAAATAAATTTAACCCTCACGAATTAATGACTACAAAAACATCTATTTCTAGTGCAGATAAATATATCGATGACATTACGCAGTGCAGACATTCATCTTCTACAAAACTCTTCTCAATATTAGAAGAAATAAAACAAAAAGCTAAAAATAATGATGATGTGTATAGCGTTATATTGTTAACAAATGGGCACCTTATGAAAAATATTCGTTTCCATAGAGAGGCTCTTCATAATTTTATAAAAGACAAGCCAGAAAACTTTTTTGTCCATACAACTGCAGTAAGCGATGATAACAATCTTGGAATGTTAAATTTATTAGCTCAACTTGGTGGCGGTGAATTTTTGTACAGTCAAACGCATGCAGCTTTTCCGCGAAAACTCTCTATTATGATGAAAAAGATAAGACGCCCAATATTGACTAACATTACAATAACACCAATAAACGCAAAATCGTACAAAATTGAGCAGGTTGATAAATGCAAACAGCCTCTTTTTGCAGATAAATCATACACAACATATTTAACAACAAATTGCGTAGATGATTTGAATATTATTATTCAAGGATATGCGTCGTCGGGACATTATATAAATATTCAAAAGCAAATTTATATAAAAAATATTGTATATGGAGGTTCAACCTGTCAAAAAGAGGTGGCAAAACGGAGGGTTTTGTCTTATGTAGTAAAATTTCTCCTCAGTAATGATAATAATGATTTGCAGCAAGCAATAAAAATAGCGCATGCATTTAATCTCCCATTTCCAGCAATATAGTAATATTATATATTATAAGGTTATTAGTGATGAAAATTTTAGGGGGACGTTTAAAAGGGAGGGTTGTTAAATCTCCAAATGTTTATACTACTCGCTCAATCACAGCATGTTTATTAAAATCAATTTTTGACAGTTGCCAATTTTTTATTGAAGATTCAATAGTATGTGATCTCTTTGCAGGATCTGGCATAATTGGTATGGAAGCTCTAAGTAGAGGCGCAAGACTATCTTATTTTGTAGATATAAATCCAATCGCTATTAAATCTATTAAAGAGAATCTCAAAAATTTAAACCTTGAACAGCAAAGCAAAGTGTTTATCGGCGATAGTTTTGATCTATTATTAAAGCTAAACATAAAGTTCGACATTTTATTCTTAGATCCACCATATACAGTTGGAGAGAGTGGCTATTTTAATTTACTAATTCTTGTAGATAATTACTTAAAAACCCATAGAGACAATTGTCATATCTATTTAGAAGCACCATCTCAACTAGCAAACTCAATAGAAAAATTTATCCCATCTATGTGCAAACTCATTAAAATAAAAAAATCTTCAACAACAACTCTCTTCCATTTTTCCTCATAAATCGTCTTATATTGTGGAACTTTCTTTTGTAATTGAGGTGCGATGAATGATCGGAAGAGTGGTTTTTAAGATACACTCTTTGTTTATGATTATTTCGGTGATCTCTGGATCGGATGGCACTTCATACATAAGGTCGATTAGGAGATTTTCCACGATCATACGGAGGGCTCTGGCGCCGGTTCCAGCTTCTTTAGCTTTAACAGCCATAGTTTCTAGGGCGTCTTCTGTGAAGTGAATTTCTACTCCATCTTCTCTAAATAATTGTTGGTATTGTTTGATGATAGCGTTTTTTGGTTTGGTTAGTATTTCCATCAACTCTTGCACTGATAGTTCATTGCAAGTTGCTATGCTGTTAAAACGACCTACGAATTCAGGGATAAGACCATATTTTATTAGATCTTCAGCTTCTACTTTAGAGAGAAGATAGTTCGTTTCATTTAAATCTCTTTCGTATGTGGTAATAGTTTCGTTAAATCCTATTGTCCCTTTCCCTAATCGTTTTGATATGATATTTGGGAGGTGAACAAAAGCGCCCCCTACAATAAATAATATATGTTCTGTGTTTACTTTAATGTATTCTTGGTTTGGGTGTTTGCGTCCACCTTTTGGTGGAACGTTTGCAATTGTTCCTTCAACTATTTTAAGAAGAGCTTGCTGTACACCTTCGCCTGAGACATCTCGCGTGATCGACACATTGGAAGTGGTTTTGGAGATTTTGTCGATTTCATCTACGTAAATTATCCCTTGTTGAGTTTTGGCTATGTCGTAATCGGCGTTTTGCACAAGACGGAGTATAATATTTTCTACGTCTTCACCAACATAACCAGCTTCTGTTAATGTTGTTGCGTCTGCTATTGCAAATGGAACATCCAATATATTGGCTAACGTACGAGCTAAAAGTGTTTTTCCGCTACCTGTTGGACCTAACATTAAAACATTTGATTTACTGTATTCGATTGTCCGATCGTCATTGCTTAGGGCGCGGATTCTTTTGTAATGATTGTATACGGCTACTGCAAGAGTTCGTTTTGTTTTTTCTTGCCCTATTATATATTCGTTGAGTTTCGCTACGATTTCTTTCGGTTTTAAAATTTTTATATTGTGTTGCGCTGGTTTTTTTGAAACTATATCTATACATAGTCTGATGCATTTATCGCAAATGTATGCATTTGGTCCTGAGATAAGTTTGTCTACACTCTCTTCCGTTCTAGAACAGAATGAACACTTTGGAGAATCATCTTTATTATTTGACATATGTCTATATACTTGGTTTTGGAGTGGTTTTTTGTTTTACTGGTTGAACTATAGTATCAATTAAGCCATATTCTACAGCCTCTTGTGCACTCAAGAAAAAATCTCTCTCCGAGTCTTCGATAACTTTTTCCAGCGGTTGCCCTGTATGATCCCTAATGATATTTGATAACATTTTCTTCAAGTGTAGTAACTCTTTCGCTTGGATTTCAATTTCTTTAGATGTCCCTGTGATACCACCAAGTGGTTGATGTAACATTATGCGGCTGTTTGGGAGAGCATAGCGCTTCCCTTTTGTCCCTGCGCAAAGGAGTAGCGCTGCCATTGATGCGGCTAACCCTATGCAATAAGTTGTAACTTCGCACTCTATGTATTGCATAGTGTCATATATGGCTAGCCCTGAAGATATGAGGCCACCTGGCGAGTTTATATAAATGTTTATTGGTTTTTTAGGATCACTTGCACGTAAAAAAATTAGTTGTGCTATAACGTTATTGGCAACTTGATCATTTATTTCTGTGCCTATAAATATAATGCGATCAGACAAGAGGCGTGAATAAATATCCATAGATCTTTCACCTCTAGCAGACTCTTCAACTACGTATGGAATTAACACAGTTATACCCCTTTTATTTTACTTATTAAGCAGTCTTCTGCCGTTTCTATCATATATTTGGACATTTCTAAATGTTGTTCTTCTTCTGAAAGATTTTTAAAATTCAATCTTTGTTTATCTGCAAATATCGCATCTAGCATATTGCCACATGATGGTATAATATTTTTTTCAGATATTGTAATCTTATTGTCTTTTATAATTTTTTGGCAAATGTAAAAAAGCTTGATCGCTTTTTCAGAAATTGATTTTATTTCTGATTTCTTATTCTCTTTTTCATCATCGCTCATTTCACTTTCCCATTGTTTCTTGAATTCTTCTTGGTGTATCAAAGTATTCATTCTGTGGTTCGCCTCTTTTTCGAGCATTGAGTATGGTATATCAAATACTATATTTTCTAACATTTGTTCTGATATTGAATCTCTTAGATTTATTTGATTGTTTTCTTTGTGTTGTTTTTGAAGCATTTTTTTTATGGTAGATAACATATGATCTGTAGTTTTTAAACCCATGTTAATGGCCAATTCATCGGATGATGGGAGTTGTACTGATTCTATCTCTTTAATGTAAATTTTAACTTTTTTAGGTTTAAAATCTTTTTTTACATCTTCTGAATCATCTTCATCTGCTTTGCTAATTCCTTCGACGCTTTCTCCAACATTTTTTCCTAATACCAATTCTTTCATCCAGCTAGCCATTTTACCTTCAGCTATTTCTAATTTATAATCTGAGAATGCATGGACTAGTTGATCTTGGTCTATATCGTCTATATCTAGCGTTACAAAATCACCATATTGAGCTTGTCTATCTTTAACTTGTTCCCATTTTGCAAAAAACATTTTAATATTTTTGATCGCCTCTTCTACTTGCTTTTCATCTACTTCAATTATTTCTTTATCAATATCTTTTATTGTAAATTGAGATATATTTATCTCTGGTATTTGTGGTTCGCTTTCAAATTGAAAATAGGCTGTGCCTCCCTCTTTTGTTAACGAGTTAACTTTGAAATTTACTCGTGCGCTACTATGAAATAAACGTATATTTGTAACTTTTATAAGTTTATTGAATATTAAATCTGCAAATGTTTTTCTCCACTCCTCTTCCAAGGCATCTTTGTACCTTTCCTCAATTATTGTAGCTGGAGCATGTCCTTTTCTAAAACCTGGGATTGAAACTTCTTTTGAGATTTTTCGAATTGTCTCTTTTCTTGATTCCTTAGCTGTTTTGTCTTTTGTGGTCGCTGTAAATTGCACTATGCAATATTTTTTTTGCTGTAGTTCAATCGTTATGTCATCAATAATAAATTCTTTTTTTTCTACATTTTCAGATAGATCTTCGTTCATGCTAACCTTATAATTGTATTATATTATATAGCGGATGATGAGATTCGAACTCACGACCCTCACGTTGGCAACGTGATGCTCTACCACTGAGCCACATCCGCAAAAGATCAAAATAGCATATGCGATATTAATATTTTTCGGCAATATAATACTAAAACAAAAAAATGATTGAAAGTGATATCGGAAAGATGTAAAACGTGTAAAAGGTGAAATTGTTATGTTAAATGTTAGAAAATTGAAACAAGACTTTTCTCAAAACGTCCTTAAAGAAGGGAAGGAATTGTTTGACAGTGGTAAGGTAATTTCTGCAAAAATTTTGCATTTAGATGCTGCTACTCTTAAAATTAATGCAAAAATTGGAGGACAATACGACAATACTTATGAAAGTGAAATTGAAATTGATCGTGACGAATGTGAGACAATAGAATCAGACTGCGATTGTCCGTACCATTACGATTGTCAGCATTTAGCAGCGCTTTTGTTCTATTTGGAAGCTAATATCGATAGGATTTTAGTTAAATATTCAAATGAAAATGACATTAATAATGTTACAACTCAATCAGATCTGGACGACTCTCAAAAAGAAGAATTGTTTGAAGCTGTCAAAGAAGCTGTATACAAAGAAGAGAAAAAGAGGGATGAGCAATATCAGAAAGAGTTGCTGCAAGAATATATTGTAGCATCTAATGTCCTTGCGTGTTCACCATTCTTCCTTTCAAAGGAAGATAAAAAAATAGACCGGGGAGAATTAGCTATAATATTTTTCTTGCCAGAACAGAGTGCAAATATTAGGCCTATTATTGAAATTCATTTGGCACTTAGATTGCCATCGCGGTCCAAGCCACTTCATATCACATCTGCAAAAGAATTCATAGATGGTATTCGTTATGAAGAGAGCGTAACTATAGGCGGTAAAAAATATTTATTTACTTTGAAATCATTCAACGAAGAGATGAGCTGTATAGTTCGTGGATTAATTGATTACGCTAGAGTGCACGATAACCCAACAACAGAGAGAGGTAAGAGAGGTGCATTCATGGAGTTGAAATCGTTCGGCCTTATTTTGGCATGGGCGTTTGACATTGCATCTAAAAAGATATTGTCGACAACATCTAAATCAGAAAAAGATTATTTACCTACGCTGCCATGTATTTATGAAGAGAGCTTGGAAGCTCCAATGCGATTCTCAACTGTTAAGTCATTGTTTAACATGTCGCTTGAATACATAAGCCCACCAGCATCGAAAATATTATTAAATCCTACTATTAACGTAGACCAAAATAAAGTTTCGTTAGAAGATGTGAGATTATTTGAGTGTGCATCCCCAGGGATGATTTATAATCACATTTATTATCAATTTCAACCTCAAATAACTAGACAACATTTAATGCAAATTAGTGAAATAAGAAAAATTACTATACCAGAACCTTTATTTGGAACATTTGTTGAAAACTCTCTCCCTGAACTCTCTAAATTTTCAGAAATTTTTAATGAAAATTGTATTAATACATTTACAACTATACCGTTTGTTGGGCAGTTGACCGGTGTTTGTGAAATATCATTTTTAGATGGTGAATTAGAAGCTGTTTTAAATTTCATTTACGACAATGTTGAAGTTCCTGCTATTGCTAACGCATTGGAAAACAAACATTTAGATATATTTGTTCAACGAGATGGAATTTTAGCTAGAAATTTAGTAGAAGAACGAAAGATTGTGGAAGATTTATTTCAAGATTTTTCTTACCAGGAAGACGCCAATAACTATGTAGTGAGATCTGAAAAGAAAATTGTAGAATTTATGACAGAAGTGATTCCTCGTAATCAAGATAAAATTAAGTTTAATTGTCCGCAAAATTTATTAGATCAATTTTTATATGATGACAGTAAATTTGTTATATCTTTGACACATACGAATAGAATGGACGTTTATGAAATAGAATTAATTGTTAATGGCAATTTGCAAGGTGTAAAATTAGATAGATTGTGGGAGTGTATTTTATCGAGAAAATCATTTATAGAATTGGAAACTAAAAAATCCAAACTTAAAAAAGGTGAATCGAGTAGAATACAAAAAATTTTAGTTCTCGACCTTCAGAAAACCACTAGAATTGTTCAATTGTTTGATGAGCTTGGAATCGAAGAATTATCAAACAGTAAGATAATATGTCCTATTTGGAGTATTGCAAATATTAACGCTTCTGAATTTGATGGATTGCCTGTAGAGTTTTCAATATCAGATCAATTGTCTAATATAAGACTACAGATGATTGGAGAGAAGAACTTTGAATTTTCGGAAATTCCTAGTGACATTAAAGCGAATATGCGCCCATATCAAGTGGAAGGTGTTCATTGGCTAGAAAGGTTGAGGTTAATGTATCTTAATGGAATTTTGGCTGATGATATGGGCCTAGGTAAGACATTGCAAGCTATAGTAGCTCTGACTCAACATCATAAAGTTATTAATAAGCCATCATTAATAGTATCTCCTACTTCTCTTCTTTATAATTGGCAAGAAGAGATACATAAATTTAATCCAAAGTTTAAAACTATTATAATAGATGGGATACCACATCAGAGGAAGAAGTTAATATCAAATATAGATAACTTTGATATTGCAATAACTTCATACAATCTTCTTCAAAAAGATATAGATAAATATGTTGACATAAATTTTAATTACATAGTTTTAGATGAGGCTCAACATATAAAAAACCGTGGCACTAGAAATGCCAAATCGGTGAAGTTGTTAACTTCAAATTTTAAGTTAATCTTATCTGGAACTCCTATAGAAAATTCTTTAGACGAGCTTTGGAGCCTATTTGATTTTCTTATGCCAAAATTTTTAAGTTCATACGATCGTTTTGTAGAAAAATATATACGTGTATCGGGAGATGAGCAGCATCGTAATTTGGAATATTTACGTAAAAAAGTTGCACCATTTATAATGAGAAGGATGAAGGTAGATGTTTTAGATGATTTACCGCCTATATCTGAAATTACATATCATTGTCAACTCACACAACTGCAGAAAGATTTATATAAATCTTATGCAACAACTGCAAAAAACGAACTGATTAAACTTGTAGAGAGAGATGGGTTTGATAAAGTTCAAATTCATGTGTTGGCTACATTAACACGCCTGAAGCAAATTTGTTGTCATCCAGCGATTTTTGCAAAGGAGAGTGCGGAAGAGGGAGACTCTGCAAAATATGAGATGTTGTTAGAATTAGTAGATACTTTAATAGAGAGTAACCATAGAACTGTAATTTTTTCTCAATACACAAAAATGTTAAGTATCATTAGAGAGAGTTTCTCAACGCAAGGAATTAAATTTTTATATTTAGATGGTGGCAGTAAAAATCGTTTGGATATTGTAAAACAGTTTAATAATGACACCTCTGTGCAAGTTTTTCTTGTTTCGTTAAAAGCTGGTGGGACTGGGCTGAATTTAGTTGGTGCCGATACAGTTATTCATTACGATATGTGGTGGAATCCTGCAGTAGAAAATCAAGCTACAGACAGAGTCTATAGAATTGGTCAAACACAAAATGTTTCAGTTTATAAACTAATAACTTTGAATACTATCGAAGAAAAAATTGTTGAGATGCAAAAACGGAAAAGTGGCATTGTTAAAAAGATTGTAAGCTCAGATGATGAAATTATGTCAAAACTTACCTGGGAAGATGTTTTAGAATTACTCGATTCGTGAAACAAACATTCCGCATATAAACAAATAAAATTATGAAAGAAATCAATTTTTCATATTCACTACTTTGAAACTTTAGGAGAAGCTATCGATTATACTTTTAGTCAGAACAAAATCAAATGACTATGCCATTTTCTTACACGAAACTGGCGTTTGTTTAAATAAACAGAGACACATGCAGGGAGTCGGCTCAAAAAAAAAAGCTCCCGTATTTTGGATGAGTTTTAGTACGGTCACATCAAAAAATCCTAAATCTCGAATAATTAAATCTCCTGTATTAATAATCTCTATATGTTTTTGCGCTAATTTTTGA
>JAHFTJ010000006.1 GCA_023269435.1 Chlamydiota bacterium | reverse complement strand
ATTAAACAAAAATTAAATTAATAAAATCAATTTAATTACAAATAATTGGCGTAGTGTGTCCATTAATAAAATCAATAATTTTTATTTTTTTCTTACCTTCAAGCTGTACATCCAAAATTTGAATTGCACCATCTTTGCAAGAGACGACCCAACCATCTTTTTTGTTAAAAAAAAGAGTAGTTCCGCTCTCAATGAAAAAATCAATTTTTATAATTTTAGAACGTAAAATTTTAATTAGTTTACGTTTATTTTCTGAAAATATAAAGCATCTTGCTCCTGGACTTGGACTCATTCCTCTAATAAAATTATGAATATCACAAACGCTATGATTCCAATTTATAAAACTATTTTCAGTGGAAATTTTTTTTGTATATGTAGCTAAAGATTCATTTTGACAATATTTTTCTACAAATTTATTTTTTTCAAATTCCAAAATAGTCTCAAAAAGAGGAGCTTTTGATAAATCACATAAAACATTTTCTAACTCACCAAATGTCATCTCGTCTGTGATATCTGTTTTAATAGATTTTATTATATCACCAGCATCTAACGCTAAACTCATCTCCATAATGGTAACCCCACTCTCCTTTTCGCCTGCTAACACAGCGCTTTGTATTGGAGATGGACCTCTATATTTTGGTAGAAGGCTAGGATGCACATTAATAGCCCCTAATTTAGGTACATCTAATAAATTTTGTTTAATTATTTGACCATAAGAGACAACTACAAATAAATCTGGATTGTAATTTTTAATATCATTTACAAACTGTTTGTCTGATGCTCGTTCTGGTTGATAAACAACGCCATGGAACTCAATTGATTTTACAAATTCTTTAACAGGCGGTGGAGTAGCATTACCAGATCTCCCTTTTGGTTTATCTGGTCGTGTTACAACAGCCACTATATTAATACCTTTAAATAAAAGATAAGATAACACCTCTTTAGCAAAATCATCAGTACCAAAAAAAACAACATTCATATTATATACTCAACACTTCTTGGTAACTTTCTACATCTTTTTTACGTCCACGATATGTAACAAACCCTCTTTTCGAGAGATGATCGCAAAAATCTATCCAATTTTGAATATGTGAATTTATATCTATTTGTTGACGCACTGATTCTTTTGCCTCTTCCCATGTTAAATGAGACTGAAATGTAAGACGGAATATTTTTATAAGTGATTTTCGTTCTTCAAATGAAAATTTATGACGTTTTAATCCAACAACATTCAATCCTGTTATTTTTAAAGGATATCCAATACCCAAACAATACGGTAAAACATCTTGTCCAATCATAGAACCACCGCCAATCATTGCGTAATCACCAATACGAACATGTTGATGCACGGCGCTGAGCCCACCAATAAAAGAATATTTTCCAACCTGAACATATCCACCAAGCGTTGCACCGTTAGCCATAATAACCCCTTCACCAAGATTACAGTTGTGCGCAATATGCGAATAAGCCATAATAAAACATTTATTTCCTATTGTCATCTTACAATTATCTCCCATGGGAGAATTGATTGTCACATATTCACGAATTTGACAATATTCACCAATCTCTATATGACAAATTTCATTGTTATGATTAATATGCTGCGCTACAGTGCCAATGCTGGCAAACGGCCACACACAACTCCCCTTTCCAATTCTTACATCGCCTTCTATGTAAACATGTGACTTGATAATTACATCATCTTCCAAAACAACATCTTTTGAATTTATAATAGAGTAAGGGCCTACCTCTACATTTTCTCCAATTTTAACATCTTTATGTATGATTGCTGTTTGATGAATCTTGCTCATTTATCTCCTTTTCTTAAAATACCAAATATCATTTCAACTTCTGCTACTATTTTGCCGTCTACTTTAGCTTGACCCTTCATTTTCCCAGCTCTAATAGAGATGTGGATGGCTCTCGCCTCTAAATGTAAAACATCGCCAGGTCTCACTATTTTGCGAAATTTAGCATTTTTTATACTAGCCAATACATTAGTCTCCCTATAGCCTTTTTTATATAAAAAAACCCCTCCGACTTGTGCAATAGCTTCTACGATTAGCACACCTGGCATGATAGGGTTGTCAGGGAAATGACCTTGGAAAAACGGTTCATTAATAGAGACATTTTTTACCCCTACAATTGTATTTGCATCCAAATTAATATCTAAAATACTATCTATTAACAAAAATGGATAACGATGTGGCAGTATTTCTAAGATGCCGACTATGTCTATTTTGTTCGACATAATGAATTCCTAATATATGTATTAATAATTTTAGATAATTTTATATTATCAAAATGACCACATCGAATTGATATGAAATGTGCAACAATATTGCAATCGATCAATGACGTATCGCCAATTAAATCTAAAATTTTATGCCTTGCCATCTCATTCTTAAAACGCAGTCCACCACTATTCAGCACTTTTTCATCATTTACTACTATACTGTTGTCTAATGAGCCACCTTTAATAAAATCACAACCCAATAGTTCAACCGCATCATCATATGTACAAAATGTCCTACAAGGCGCTATCTCTATTAAATAATTATCACTACGTAACTCAATTGTATGAAATTGCGAAGATAATAATTGATGATCTGGATAATTTAGAGTGTAACTAAAACGTAATATATCAGATGGCAATGCAACGATAGTCGCTTCATTATTAGAGAAATACAGAGGTTTTTGTAATGCAAAGATATCTATGCTTTCATCCAATTCATCTATTCCGACCCTTTGCAACATTTCTGTAAATTCTATTGAACTTCCATCCATTATTGGCACTTCTTCACCATCGATATCAATAGTCAAATTGTCAATATCTAGAGCTTTTATTGCAGATAAAATATGCTCAACACATTTAACAATAACACCATTTTTACTTAAAATACAACAACGAGTAGTGTCGACTACATTGTCAATCGAAGCCTCTACTATAGGCTTACCAGGTAAATCGATTCTACGAAAAATAATGCCTTGATTTTCTAATGCCGGATTTACTTGTAGATTAATTTTTTTTCCAGAAAAAAGACCTATACCTCTAATTGATGTTACACTTTTAACTGTATATTGCTTGCGATCACGTAATTTACAAAACATCATTACAATGATATTAAAAAACTATTTTCACTGCAACGGTTATACCTAAATACATTAATCAATAAGTCTTTATTGATAAAATCTATTTAAATTTCATCAAGTTCTGTTGCATTAACTTTCGAAATAAATGTTAAAAAAATTTACTACCTGAAAAGCAATTTTTATTGATCATATTATACAGTTCTTTTTCTACTTCACTTATTTTACCATAACTTATTATTGTATCTATCTTAATTTTATCTTCGTTATTATGTATGGTTGTGTTCATGGTTTCAGACGGATCAACTTCGTTATTAACAATTTCTTTTTCACGATCTATGATAATACTTTCACTGTCTACAACATTGGCATATTCTATCATATAAAATGCGTTTTTAATATCTGAATTTGTTATTTTGGTTTTTGGTTTAGGCATAGTATGCAAATCATCATCAGAAATGTTCTTTGCTAGGCAATAGATCATATATGGAAGAAAAAACAATACTTTAAAAACATATCCTACATATTTAGTAACTTTTTCGTAGGTATCTTCTTTCATCACAAAAACATAAGAAGAGCCTTTGTGGTACACTGCGTATTTTTTGTATTCAAGTAAGTTATTTTTTGTTTCTTTAATTTCATAAAAGTCTATAACCTTGCTATTGTTATACTTACTTGCCAAATCTATTGCTTTAGTTCCTGTTATTGTTGTATAATTATATCCGCTTGTGTTTATTTCCATTTTATCCTCCTTATTATGTTAATTATAACATAATTATAGGTGGTTGTCAAAAATATAATTTTAATTTTTAGCAGTTGCTAATTAATTAGCCGACGGTGTATAATTAAATTTTAATTAATTATTGAGGTTTAAATGATTAGTAATATTGACAAACAGCACCCATCAAAATTTATGATAGATTTTATACCAATGACTGTTGGGCAAGATAATGTAGAGAGTTGGGAAAAAAACGAACCAGGTTATTGCGAGGCATTTTATAACGCTTTAAAAAAAGCTTTAGTATTTAAAAAAACTAATTTACAAAACTCAAAAAATTTTTTAAGCTTATTAGACAATATTCAACTCGCTGCTGTTGCCCACCTTACGACAGATAAAATAAATTTTCAGGGAAGACAAAATGCCAGAACTTTTTTTGGTTTATCTAACAACGACAATTCAAATATTAATGGAATTAAAGATATAATAGAAAAAATATGTAAATATAAAAGTACATTACAACTTATAACAAAAATTGACAATGAATCAGATGATAGATATGTGCTTAAGAATGACGGACTTTTTACATATAAAACAGGCGCTTTGACATCTATAATTGAAGGCGAACATCTTAATGAAGAACAAAATATAACATCTATATGTAAAACATTGATCACATTATATAATAAGGGGATTTGTAATAATGGCACCGATAGAATGGTGCTTATATCAAAAGATGACAATGTAACAAAAGAATCGAAAGCAAAAGATATTTTTAATTCTTATATTAATTCAATAAAGGGTGCGTCGACTGACGAAGAAAAAATAAAAATCATTACTACTACCATTAGAGATCTTTTACAATTACATCTTTATGGAGATGGAAATGGAAGAAGCCTCTATATTCTTGCTAATATATTATTATTACAAAATAACTTGAAAATGTTTTATCCTAAAAATATGTGTATGTTCGATGCAAATTCTGTTGAAAAAATGTTCGAAGAAATTATTTCTGGGCAAGAGAGATTTGAAACTATGTTTGGTAACGATACGCAATTAGCAATAGGATTAGAAAATTATGAAAGTACAATTGTTAATTTACAGAACCTTATTAAAGAAAAATTCAATGAATTAAATGAATATTCTTCATTATTAAAATCAACAAAAGAAAGAAATTTTAATTTATTATTTAGACAATCGGCGGCAGATGTTAAAACTATAGAATTGTTTGAATTTTTATTAAACAACGCTAAAGCAATTAATATCGATATTTTTTCAAAAGGTAAAACATCTGGAGATGCTTTGGGCATTGCAAATCGATTTAAAAATACAGAAGCAGCTTCTATTCTTTCGAACTACACCACAACATATTATAAATAAAGAAATTCCAATAATTAACGAATCTCCAACAATGGTAAATAGAGTGTTGTGGCTGTTACAAGCTATTTTACTTGTCAATGCACCGCATATCAATTTACCATTGCAATCAATATTTTTCATTATAGCACATGTTCGTCCGAATGAATCTACTGCAGCAGTTATGCCATTATTACATGCACGCAAAAGTGGAACCCCATTTTCAACAGCACGGACTCTGCCAATATTAAAATGCTCAATTGGAAGGCGTGAATTTGGAAACCACACATCATTTGTAAGATTTATTAACATTTCAGCCCCTTGCGCCCTCCCCTCTCTAATCAAACCACCAAATCCTTCTTCATAACAAATTGATGGAGCCATTTTTACTTTTCCGTCAAAAACTTTTGCTTCAATTCCAGGAGAAAACCAACTGTTTATCCCAAACTTTTCTAAAAATGATCGTCCTATTGGAAACGGAAGATACTCAGCCATTGGGACTAATACACGTTTATCGTATTTATCAATAAATTTTTTTAGAGGTTTAAAGTGATAGGCAGAGTTATGATCGAAATCTAATAAACCGATAACAATTTCACTACTATACAAATTAGCTAACTTTTGCGTCATTGATGAATTTGTAATCTTTTCATCATCTAAACAACAAATCACTTCATTTAAATTACCAGTTACAGCAACTTCTGGTAAAACAATCAAATCAAACTTATCTATACCAGTATTTTTTAGAAATTCAAAAATTCTTTCCCATTGCTTTATAGGATGTATAAACAAATATTTCATATTTTCAAACGGCCACTTTTCTTCAGAAAACAAACCTGTTTGAATCAATGCAACATCAATTGTTTTAATGTCGTTATTTTTGTTTTCGTAGCATTTTATATAGGCATAACCAAATATAAAAGGAAAAGCTAAAACAGTTAGCCATAATATTAATTTATTACAAGTAGGTTCCTTAAAAACCCATCCACCAATAATTGATGTGAAAATTACAAAAAATGTCAATCCGTAAATTCCAAAAAACCCAACTAATTGCAACGTTAATGTATTAAAGGTAAGGATAAGACCGATGGTATTAAATGGAAATCCACATAGATAAAATAATCTACTAAATTCAACAATTGTCCAAATAGACGCGATAACTAAACTTCGTGTCACGCTTAACGATTTATCAATCGGTAAAAATGAAATAACTACAGCAAACTGCAATGCAATAGATAAAGCTATAACTAGATAGACTACAACAATTCCAAATCCATGATAATGAGTTGTGGCCAACCAATTTAATTGAAATAATTCGACTCCGCTATACCACAAAAATGCAATTCCAATACGCCTAGTAGTAGATTTTACTTCTAAAAGCAATCTAACAAAGATGGCATATCCAAAAATATAAGCTATCAAAGGAAAAATGAAATTACGATCTGGCTGACCAAGTGCTGTAATTAAAAGGCTAATAAAAAAAAGAGACCCAAACCAAATCTTATTTTTAATCTTCATCCAACTGAGGCCTGCACTTGCTTTGCACACGAGAAATGTTTGATCTTCCACTCCCGATAGCTATCACAATTATCAAAGCTCCTATTATAGAGAGATTTTTTAAAAAAAGAATAAGTGAGCGAGCTAGCGCCTCACCTTGCAAAAACCAAAAATGATGATATATAATATTTGCAGAAATTAAGTATATTAATAATAAAATAGCCCCTACTCTAACTCGATATCCGAAAAATAGCGAAAGCCCCCCAACTATTTGCAAAATAACGCCAATAGCTAAAACAATAGTAGAGACTTCTCCTAAATAACCAAACAATAAAACTATTTTATCTAAATGGCTCCCGTATATCTCCCAATTTGCTAAAGTTCCAGAAAATTCTCGCTCAGCAACATCCCAATTAAATATCGTAGCTACACCTAATAAAATAAAAATAATACTAATCAACATTCTGCCAAATGCCACAAATATAACATTTCCAATTCCCATACATCTTTTCTATCTTTAAATAGATATACTTGTCCACACAAAAATTACAATTCAACTAGTTTCTAAAATGAAAGTGTGTTATTTTTTACATATCTATGAAATATATCATTCGTTCGTTATTTGTTGTTTTTTTTCTTTTCTCGCAAATGGGAATAGCAAGTCATTCTAATTTCAACACAGCTAATATTGGTGTTGATCATCAAAATTACAAAATTGCAATAAATAATAAAATATTAGTTAAAATACATGGAAAAGTAATTTCTGTAATGGATGTACAAAAAAAAATGGATTTTTTCTTGTATGAAAACAATAAAGAAATTTTAGAGTCTCCAGTTCTTTTGTACCAATTTTACACGCAAAATTGGAAAGATATACTACAAGATATGATAGATAATGAATTGATATTAATGGAAGGAGATGAACTAAAAATAGAAATCACAGATAGCGAAGTGCGCGAAGAGATAGAAAAGCGATTTGGATCTAATGTTATACATAAATTTGAAAACATGGGGATAACTTACGAAAATATTAAAGAAATTGTTCATGATGATATGATAATTAAAAATTTATCTTGGTATCGTATTTGGGCAAGGGCGATACAGCTTGCCACCCCTGAAGTTGTGAAACACGAGTATCAAACACATATATCAAACACACAATTTAAAGACAAATGGACGTACCAAACAATAACTGTAAAAGGAACCTCAACAGAATTAACAGAAAACACAGCTAAAAAAGCTTACGCATTAATAAATCAACATGGAAATTTGCCAAATATAATTAATGAACTTAAGAATGAGACGCCTAAAAATCTTGCAATGCATGTATCAGATGAATTAAGTCTTTCATCTAGTGAACTATCACCAGAATATAAATCTATACTACAAAAATTAACATACACTAATATTTCAGAGCCAATACAACAAAAAAGTCGCGTAGACGGGTCTACTGTATATAAAATATTTATGTTAAAAGATTACCAACCAGCCATTATACCTTCACTTGATGAACTATCATCAAAAATACATGCTCAACTTGTAAATCAAATTTCATCAACTCAAAGAAAAAAATATCTTTTTAATTTAAGAAAACAATTTTGTTGTGAAGATCTAACGGCGGAGAAAATAGTCGACAACAATTTTCAACCATTCTTGATCACGTATAAAAAATAATAATATAATTAATATTATACACGGAAAAATAATTGGAATAATGCATATGTAGATTAAACTTTCTAATATGTCAAATATTTGATATATTATTTTCTTTTTTATCGTATTAGTTGCATACAAAGATTCTTTAAACAAAAGAATGCCAGTTTTATTTAAAACTGATATTTCAGCAACAACATCCCCTTTAAAAATTGGAAGTTTACATTCAAACCACGTCAACTTTGTCTCAACGTTTTCATCTTCTGATGGATAATATTTCAAAATAACATCATTTTTTAACATTGCTATTAAAGCGTTTGCAGCCATTGGCAATTTATTTTGAAAAGATGTCTCTTCTTTTGCAAATAAAACCCTCGTTTCCATTTTTTCTGCGAATGCTTTGTCGAACATTGTTATTGCATCATAATAACGCTGCTTAGAAGTTGGACTCTTATGTAAGACAACAATTAATTCGCGTTCACCGTTCGAAGCGGCTGCTACTAAATTATATTTTGCTAATTTTGTATATCCTGTTTTTACACCAAAGGCTTGTTCATAATAATGTTTACTCTCCTTTCGTATTAATGCATTTGTATTTTTAAACTCTCTATCAAATTTTTTATTAATATGCGGTATTTTATAATAGACTGATCCTACTATCTCTTTAAACTGTTGATACGTTAAAGCTTCTCTTGCAATAAGTGCTGTATCATACGCAGATGTAACATGATCAGGATGATGAAGTCCATGAGGATTGCAAAAATGTGTATTTTTACACCCAAGATCACAGACCATCTCATTTACTTTATTAACAAATGTCGGTATGTCTTCGCAAACATAACTGGCCAATACATTGCTAGCATCATTACCAGATGATAACAATGTTCCATGCAGTAAATCCCTAATAGATAGCATTTCATTTTTAACAATTTTTGCTGAAGATCCATCAGTCTCAAGCCAATAAGCTGGAAGAGTATAATTCTGTATTTTTTTTGCACGTTCATTTGTTGTACACAACGCTTCACCGCTGCACTTAATAAGCGTATCAAGATTTGATGGTAAAATCTTTAATACATAAAGTGCTGTAGATATTTTTGTTATGCTAGCCGGATATACAACTTCATGGGCTTTTTTTTCATAAAGGATTGCTCCAGTTTCAGCATTCATAATGATTGCATTCGGCGTTTCAATATCTATATCCAATTGCCTAGAGAAACAATTATTTACGCAAATCAATAATAAAATTAAACACATGAACATACAAAACCAATTTACCAATGTATTTTTTATACATAATGATTAAATGCCTATTTATTTGCAAATAAGCTGCTAATGTATGTTACTTTTCTTTTTCAAAGAAAATATGTTTAAAAAAACACCAAAGAACTCTATTAAAAGATAAGAATACATTATTTTCTATTAGGGGTATTTTTATGCAAAAAGCAAAAAAACTTGAAAAAGCTTATCAAGAGTTCACATACAATTTAAATAAATACCTCCCTGACGGGATTGTAAAAATAGATTTGCCGTTATTAAAACAATTTAATCTATTGAATAAAACTCCAGAAGAAGAAAAAGAATTACAAGATCAATTGCCATTTTATTTTCATGTAATTGAACACCAAGATAAAGTTACATTATTCAACAATCAATTCGTAGTATGGATAGTCCCTAAAATAGTAGACGAGATGCCATTAACGCTAACATTAATAGCATTAGTAGCAAAAGATAACGTACATCTTGAAATCGGTTTTTCAACGTTTGGCGCCTACAACACACCAAAATACGTCCTAAAGGTGCTGCGTCATTTTTTATCAGAAGTTATTGACACAGAAGCAGAAATATCTGCTATTGTGATATAACTCACCTTACGCAGGTAGCCGAATGAGAAACCTTATAATTAATCATAATTAACTAATTGATTTAATTTCTCCTTTATAGTATAATAAATTATATAACAAAGGACAAATTATGAATTTTATAAAACAAATGGAATCACATAATACGCAATATACATTGAATAACGTAATTAACGATCATATAGAAGAAGGAAAAAATGTTGTTTATCCATTGACAAATGAAAGTGGCGTAGCCGAAACAATAGAGAGACTAGTTATTTTACCTAAAGTTAAAAATAGTTGTCATATTGGAATTAGCTGTTTTTATAATTTTGATATAATTTTTGCTAGAAAATCAAAATATGCTGTTTTATTTGATCAAAATCCTAGCGTAAAAATATTTCTTCACAAAGTATTTTCATGCATTAATGATTGTACTACAAGGTTTGATTTTATTGAAAAAATTGAAGCATTACTAGGAAAAGATAGTGATTATTCTAGAATAGATGAAAGTAAAATATACATTGACGACAAATTAATTTATTTTGATGTTAACTGTGAACACGCCACAACTCTAAAGCAAATTTCTTGCGAACTTTTGCGTAAAGAAAGTTGGCTGTATAACGAAGAATCATTTAGGTATATTCAATCTTTAATAAAAGATAATAAAATATTTGTTTTAACAGAAGATATGAACAACACAGAACAATTTTATAAGTTAAAAACCACTTTAGATGGCCTTGATATAATGGTAGATTCTTTATATACTAGCAATGTAAGTAACTATGTAAATAAAGATCTTTACGATAAATTTATAAGAACAATTATTAATAATAATACTATAATTATTAATTGTAAACGAATACAATCCCACGACGATTCTAATAAAGAAAACATAAATCTTATACAACAAATTAGAACAATTGACAATTATAATATTATAGAAAAACTAATATACATCGATTGTTATTTCAGGAATTCTATTAATCATCAACAAGATTTGCAAGCAGAAATAAATGTAGAAATTATGGAAAAATACAGTGTCGCTCAAATTGTTGAAAATCTAAAAAAAGGGGATGATAGATTTTATCTTGATATTTATAAAAATAAAATGCTTGAAATTCAAAATGAAACATGTGGAATAAATAATAATATTATTTATCTTGATAATGAATCTTTAAAAAGGCATGAAGGTTTAGAAAAATTAAAAAAAATGAACATTGACTTTTTGCAAAAAAAAATATTACCTACTAAATTAAATCTTCTTTGAAAGTGTTAAGATGTTGGAATTTCCAATTCGTTGATAATCAATGTGATCCGTCATCTGATGGATAAAATAAATTCCTAATCCACCTTCAACGCGCTCGTCTATAGATGCGCTAACATTTGGTTTGTTTATTCTTTCAAGAGGATTGAATGAAATTCCTTGATCTGTAATCTTAAAAGATAATAAATTACCGTCATCACTATAGCAAATTTCTACATTACCACTACAATTCACATATGCATGATTAATTATATTAATAAGAGTCTCCTCTATAGCAATTTCAAATTTACATTTATGAGAATGATCAATATTGTAACATTCGAGAACGCAATGAATCCATTTCATCATCTCGCCTAATTTAGATATCTCAGCAACATATCGAATGCATACTTCCAAAATAAACCCCAAATTATTATAAAAGAAATCTGATTATCTTTTCGGCAAGTTTATCGAAAAGTGGATGTGCTACTTCAACACTGCTACCCTCTTGCGAGTCTAACTGACCTAACGAATATTGCAAAGATGTTTGTTTTTGTTGCGAAGTGTCTGTAAATTCTATATTTTTAATTGATGTTGGGTTCACAAAATCAAAATCACTGTTAACTGTAACCGTAAAAGGTTCAATCAAATCTTTATTTGTAATTGTATCTATAATTATCACTTTAGCAACAACACTCCTCCTCCCTTCACTTGGATACAATTTGTTCAATCTTTCTCCAACGATTGAATCTCTATCCCACATATAACCAATATGTTCTGTCTCATCGCTCTCTATTTTCACCAATAACTGATATCGACTGTTAAATGAAGTGTATTTATATTTTCTTGTAGAAGCAACTAGCACAGCCAAATTATCTCTTAATCTTCCGTCTTCGTCAGAAGATATTAAAGGAATTGACAACGCCACTATTTCGTTATCTTTAAAACTTCCAATTGCACGATATCCACAAGAGAAAGCGAACCAAGCAAGGAAAATAATCAATAAATATTTACGCAAGTTAAGAATGTTTAGAGTTAATTATTGACAATCGTTTTGCTGCATCGTCAGCATATTTAGATTGAGGATACTTATTTACAATTGCCTGATAATACACAATTGCAGATTTTGATTTATTTTTTTTATCATAATAGACTGCAGACCACCAAAGATCTTTAGCATAATAATCTTGCATAATTTTATATAATTCAGCAACTTCCTCCACTCTACTGTCTAATGGAAAATAACTCTTAAATTGTTTTAAGTTTATGCTTGCTAAATCCAAAAAATCTATACTCACAAAATCTTTTCTAACTTCATCCAAGTAGACTTTGGCAATAGCTAAATAACTTTCTGGAGTTAATAAATGTTTAGGAAATCGTTTTATCAAAATACGCAAATGATCTATTGACTCTTTATATTTTTCGTCTTTTGCCAACATCCGTGCTTTATTAAACAAAGCTTTGGCGGCAACATCGTGACTAGGTATAGTGGCTATCACATCATCATAAATTGACAATGCGTCTTCATAAGCTGAAGACCACATTGGAAGACTTTTGGAGCCCATTATATGTCTTTTAGCGCCCAATTCAAATTGTTCTGCAATGCGAAACTTATATACAATCGCATCTTCAAAATACTTTGGAGTTGGATGTTTTTGCAAAAACATAGAAAAATAATAATTGGCCAAATCATAATCTCTACTATTAAAATAAGCTACGCCTGTAAAATAATATATATCAGATATAAATGGAGAATTCGGAAACTCTTTCAACGTAATATCTTTATGAGCAACAACATCATTCCATTGCTCATGCTTATAAGCTGATAAGATGTAGTTGTATTCATCCTGAGGAGATTTCTTAGTATTTTCAAGTGAAAATACAAGAACAGGTGCAATTACCATCGACAAAAAAATATTTTTCATATCTATAAGTATGCCAACATCTGAAATATTAGTATACAAAATGCTTACGGCAAAATAAAAAAAATGACAGCTAAATTTTAATTTGTAACAATAAAATCAAAGTAAATAATAATTGGAATTAAAAAATGATTAAAAAATTTTTATTAATTGTAAGTCTATTAGTATTCACTACAGCAACAAATTATGCAGAACAGTCTTACACTGAGACTCACACTTATGTTGGTTTGTTTGGCGGACCAATTATTTGGAATAACTCACAACAATTGTCTGTAATGCAAAAATGGGGTCCATTTACAGGACAAACATTTAATCTGCCATCATCAAAATACACAAAAACAGGATTTTCAGGCGGTGGAGTATTTGGCTTGAGACATATTTTTATAAACAATATTACTTTAGCTGGAGAATTAGATTTGGATTACGATGTAGTAGTCTGCAAAAAAACTAAAAAATCTGGCGATGACACAAATTCTCATGTTATTAAACAAAAACTTGGCCAAACAGTTGGGGTGTCATTAATGCCAGGATATCAATTTACACAAAATTTGATGGCATTTTTAAAATTTGGCTACAATATTAACCAATTTAAAATAATTAATGGTAATGCAGGTAATTTTGGCCCAAGTGGCAATCACTCAAAATGGATTTCTGCAATAAGTTATGGCGCTGCAATTGAATATTCATTAACACATCATTGGCATCTACGTGGTGAATATGATTTTATCGATTATAGCAATTCCAATATAACAGGAATATCGTATCCTATTAATACACCAGGTGCCGCCGCTGGGCCGGTAACTAGTAAAAATAACATATACTCTAACAAAATTCTACTAATGCTAATTTACCAAATGTAAGATCCATTCAATAGACCTCTTTCAAAATTCAAATAATAATTTTACACAACTTTATGATTGTACAATAAAAATCGATTGTTGTAATCTCACTACTATGAAAAAAACACACGAACATTGGGCTTCTAGCGTCGGATTCATTATGGCTACAGCTGGATCTGCTGTGGGACTTGGAAGTTTATGGCTATTTCCTTACGTCGCTGGCGAAAATGGTGGTGGTGCATTTGTCTTAATGTATCTACTCTTCACTTTTTTAATTGGAATGCCTATCTTTATGGCAGAACTTATTATCGGACGTCGCTCTCAAAAAAGTGCAGTATTAGCGTACAGCGCATTAACTGGAGAGTCTGCAAATTGGAAAATTTTAGGTTGGCTAAATGTCCTCACAAGTTTGATTATATTGTCATATTATAGTGTCGTTTCTGGATGGTGCTTAAGTTATATATTTATGTCACTAAACAAATTTACAGCCGGAAAATCATCTGCCCAAATTCAAGAAATTTTTACTATTTTATCGTCGTCTTCCGGGATAAACATCTTTTGGCTCGCTTTGTTTTTACTAATAAATTTTGGTATAATAATAAGTGGAGTTAGAAAAGGAATTGAGCATTGGTCAAAAATATTAATGCCATTTCTTTTTATATTTTTAATAGCTCTTTTTATACATGCTGTTACAATGCCAGGGTTTAGTGAAGCTGTAAAGTTTGTATTTTATCCAGATTTTAATAAATTGACCTCTTCAGGCATACTAAGTGCTCTTGGAATGGCACTTTTTACATTAAGCGTCGGTCTTGGCGTGCTAATCACATATGGTAGTTACATGCAAAAAGATCAAAATATTCCATATAATGGCATTGTAATAACTATAATGACTGTATTTGTATCGTTAATAGCAGCCCTTACAATTTTTCCAATTGTATTTACATTTAATTTTCCACCATCAAGCGGACCTGGGTTAGTCTTCAAAACATTGCCAGTTTTATTCGACAAACTTCCAGCAACAATATTGATCTCCGCAGTTTTTTTTAGTCTACTATTTTTTGCGGCCCTCACCTCTACAATTTCATTGCTAGAAGTACTTGTTGCAAATTTTATTGAAAATTTCAACATTGATCGCCTTAAAGCAGCAATAATTGCCTCTTCACTCGCTTTTATAATTGGGATTCCTAGCGCCTTAACATATTCTAAAGCATTATTTCCAACGTGGAGTGAAATATATGGTAAAAATTTCTTTGACACAATGAACTATATCACTTCAAATTGGTTTATGCCTATAGCAGCAATATTTATAACGATATTAGCCGGTTGGACAATGAAAAAAGAGATTGTTTTAGAAGAGTTTTCTATCGGAACAAAATCAAAATGGATAGTACATCCATGGTTTTTCTTTGTTAAATGGATAGCTCCTATCGCAGTAATCATTGTACTACTACAAGAGACTGGAATAATTAATTTTAACAGGTAAAAATATGAAAAAAAAATTACAGATACACAGTGAAAACATCCTTCCAATAATTAAGAAATGGTTGTATTCGAATAAAGATATTTTTATAAGAGAGTTGGTTTCAAATTCGTGTGATGCTATCTCAAAACTTTTAGTATTGCAAGATCTAGAAAATATAGAAATTGGCAGTGATCGACTTGCTATCACAATAAATATAAATAAAGAGAAAAAAACAATCACAATTACAGACAACGGCATAGGGATGACAGGAGATGAAGTTGAACAGTATATAGCTCAAATCGCATTTTCTGGAGCAGAAGAGTTTGTAAAAAAATATAACACAAACAAAGAAAAAGACCAATTCATAGGACATTTTGGATTAGGATTTTATTCAGCATTTATGGTAAGTAAACTTGTTGAAATAGAGACTTTATCTTATAAAGAAGATTCAAAACCAGCTCATTGGTTATGCGATGGATCATCTGACTACGAATTAAACGAAGGAACGCGAACAACTCGCGGCACAGAAATCACATTACATATAGAAGATGAAGAGTATTTGAATCCAATTAAAATACGATCTATACTAGACACTTACTGCAGCTTTTTACAACATCCAATATATTTATCAGATGATCAAATAAACGATGTTGAGCCTCTATGGATAAAACCAGCATCAGAATGCAAAGATCAAGAATATATCGATTTTTATCATAAACTATACCCATTAGAACCAAATCCAATTTTCTGGATACACTTAAATGTAGATCATCCATTTAATTTAAAAGGAATTTTATACTTTCCTAAAATTACACCTAGATTTGATTTTCAAACTTCAATGATAAAACTATTTACAAATCGTGTATTTGTTTCTGACCATTGCCAAGATCTTTTCCCAAACTTTTTAACAATTTTACGCGGCGCAATCGACACTCCTGATGTTCCATTAAACGTATCGAGAAGCTACCTTCAAACAGATTCAACAGTACACAAACTTGCAGCTCATATAACTAAAAAAATATCAGACCGCCTAACTACTTTATACAACAATGAGAGAGAACTTTTTATCTCATATTGGAAAGATATAGAGACCATAATAAAATTAGGCATACTGCACGATGAAAAATTTTATGAACGCGCTAAACTCTTTTTAATTTGGAAAAACACACAAGATCAGTGGCTTACAATAGAAGAATATATTGAAAAACATAAAGAGAACTACAACGACAAAATTTTTTACACAATACAAGATAGTGAACATTCACATTTTTTAAATTTATATAAAGATAAAAATGTAGAAGTTATTTATGGGTCAGGACCATTAGACACTGCTACGTTCAATTATTTAGAAAATAAATTAGGAGTTAATTTTCAACGTATCGACGGTGGTATAGATGACTTAATATTGGACAAGAACCGCGAAAAAACATTACTTGACATCGATGGCAAGACAGAAGCAAGCAATATAGCAGCATTTATAAAATCACGTTTAAACAAAGAACATATCGAAGTCGAAGCCAAAAGTCTCACATCAGAGACTCTTCCAGCATTTGTAATGATAGATGAACGACTACGCCGTATGAGAGATTACCTATCAATGACGCAAAAAGAAATGCCAAATGAGTTGCTTGGAAAGCACACGCTGGTTGTTAATACAAATAATCCATTAATATCGGCAATAATTAAATTAAAAAATAAAGATGTAGATCTAGCCTCTGATTTGGTTAATCAAATTTATGATTTATCACTTCTGTCGCAAAAAGAATTACATCCAGACTCTTTGCCACTATTTATACAGCGTTCAAGTACAGTCCTTCAAAAGCTAGCTGCACACATCTCTGAATAATATCATGAAAATCTTGGTGCCAGGTACTGCCTGGCGCCTGTTCAGGTGCCAGGCACCGGTTTTCTAATTATCAGTCTAACCGCATTCAGAAAAAGGCTCATTATCAACTGCTGCTTCTACCATTAAACTTTTTAATGGTAGAATTTTCTTTACAACTGGCGTTGCCTGTTGTAAATAAATAAGATATGAATTGAGCACTTGATCAAATGCTTTTTTAGATGTATTAGCAATTTTACCTGTCACATATTGTTTTGGTTTTGTATTAATCTTACATCCAGCTTTTTTCCATGTATAGTAATCACTAACCATTTGATCTATCTTAACATGAAATCTCTCTTGAAATTTTACTGCATCATCTTTCATAAAACATTCACAATGTCCCACCACCATATATAATGTGTGTTTTATAATTTTCTCATGTTTTAACATCTCTTTCTTAATTTCTTCAGGCGCAATCTCTTGTAATTTTTTTTGAAAATCATTTATAAAATCTGAAATATATAACATATATAACACCCATATAACCTTTAATATCTTTATATATATTAAAAATCATAATTAAATTAAATAAAAATATTACATTTATTAATTAATATAATTTTTACTTATTTACTATTAATTCAACATATACTATCATATTTGTATATAAATAATAAAAGTTATAATCATGAATGAAACTATTAAAATTTTTTTTAATCCATATCCAAGAACTACAGCTGCAGAAATAAAAAATTTACGTGGAAATGTAGCATTAAAAATAACGTTTGTGGCATTTGCCATAATAGTATCGTTAATAGGGTTAATCATATTCACCCCTGTTATTTTTAGATGGATCATTAAAAAATTACCACAAACTCAACCTGTTGCTAATGAAGAAAAAAATCAAATCCTTCAAATTAATAATAATGCTAATATTTTATATTCCCCTTCTGAAGAGATTAAAGATCAGGATTCACTCAGTAGCATAAACTTAAACAACAATTCACAGATACAGAAATTATCACAAATTCAATTTGTTACCACCCTTCAAATTAATAATAATGCTGATATTTTATATTCCCCTTCTGAAGACATTAAAAATCAGGATTCACTCAGTAGCATAAACTTAAACAACAATCTTAACAATTCACAGATACAGAAACCGATTGTTAATTCTACAAACTTAATTGATGATATAGATATTGATGATATAGATTATGAATTGATAGAAATAATTCCCAAAAATCAAGAAGTTGAACTTATTGATTCTAATATACAAAAAATTATTGAGTTTAAAAGAAAATATAACAGATTTAGTCATGTAAAAAGAACCGCTTACAAAACAGAAATTACATGTGTAAATGACTACCCTAGTAATTATGTACTAATTAACAAAATAAACAAAGAAAAATTAAAAATAATAGTTCTAGACAAAAACAGAGAGCATAAAATATTAAAAACAATACAAGATTTAAAAGAATTCTATAGTAAATTAACAGAAGAAGTTGGGGAAGAATTTTATAACTTTATATATTTAATATTACAAACATATGATTCCTTCAGTAGACATGAAAATTTTTTTAAAAAAAATATAAGCACTATATGTGAAAAGTCTTACGGAGATAATTTTTATTATAAACAAATTGATGGTTGCACTACATTCATTTACGACAGTAATACCTCAAAATTGTACAATCATATAAAATATGATACAACGGAAAAGGGGACTGAAGCAAAATATGGTATATCATTAGAATGCATGACAATATTGTCAAAAGAAAATAATGCAAATATAATAGAGCAATATAATTTTTTTTCCAAAAATAATAATAATATTCAGAACAATTCAAACCTAGAATTTCCAAAAAACATTTATAATTTAAGTAGTTTTAATCATAATCAACAAAATTTTACCTTTTCAAAAGAACAAATTTCTTATGATAACACGAAAATAACATATTTTATAGAAAGGCTCTACGAAGATTCAGACGAAATAAGAGGCAATATTCAAAAATTTAATAAATTTAAAAACAAATTTAATAATGCAAAAGATACATATTTCAATATACAAACAGTTGCATTAAGTAATGAAGAACAACGAAAAGCCACAAAAGATTACCTCGTGAATGAAATATTTAAAGACACTGACAGGGGTACACCAATTATATTTCTAAATAATAAACCTTCTAAAGCTATAAAGACAAAAGAAGAAGTAATTGAATTTTATGATTCAATTTATAACCCACAAAATGAAGATCACAGTAAACTTTTACTCTACAACTGCTCTCAAGCTGTTGGTTTTTATCCATTAGCATACGCACATAATTTTTTCAAAGAAAAATATGGAGATGATTATAATCCCACAACTATACCATCGCATGTACAAGGCATTATTTATGATAAGGAGACTGATATGTTATACTATAATTTAAAATCGTCTTTGAATTATTTAGATTTAAGTGGTGGTCTAATTAAATGTTCACCTGAGTTGGAAACTCTTACAGTTTTATCACCATCAAAAAACAAAAATAATCTAGAGATATATGCAATACTTTCAAATGATAGAAACTCAGAAAGACAGTTACAACCCATACCTCAACAACAATCAATAGTAGATGTTTTGTATTCTATAATTTATAGTAATGATAAACCGCAATTAAAGCACAGCATAAATCCTTTATAAGATGATAAAAAATAATTTAATAAACTATTTAGAAAAAATAGAAGCAGATCAAAATAATAAATTAGAAATTATAAGCAGAATCACAAATTGTTTTAATGATAAAAGTATTTCATTAAATATATCTCACTTAAGAATAAATTATATACCAGAAGATATATTTGATTTGTTGCCACATTTAAAAGAATTCGATTGTTCTTATAATAATATTAAAACACTCTATATCCCTAAATCTATAAACTTACTAACATTAGATTGTTCAAATAATGCGCTAAATACATTACATGTATATAACCAATCATTATTAAGGTTTGACTGTTCTCGCAATAAACTTAAAAATATAGAACAAATTTTTGAGTTTACAAAATTGATTAACTTGAATTTATCAAATAATTTATTTACTAAATTAAATTTACCTAAATCCAAAAATTTCCAATTATTAAATTGCTCTAACAATCCAATTATCGGAACTTTAAATTTAATTATGTACGAAAATTTATTGCATATTAATATTGGCAGAAATCCAGATTTATATATATCTAATTATAATCAAAAATTTAAACTACCTAACATAATTAATTTTTTTAAATCTATGTTAAATGATAATAACCATTTAACAAAATTTGAATATCTTAAAAATAATTTTATTAATAAAAATTTATCTGATTGGTTAATTAAAATAATAAAATCAACGCTCTTTGATGCTCAACTAACATCAAATAAAGCTTCTGAAGAGGTCCTCTCAATACTAAAATTTGCAATCGAAAACAAGGATTTTTTAGAAAAAGTAGATGCTACCATTATTGCATATAACGGAACATGCGAAGATGGAGCGGTAAAACAACTTAACGAGTTATCTCTTATTAGAGAAATATATGAATCAAACTGCAATGATTTATTTACAATGCTACCGATATTTAAAAAGTCATTTGCATTTAAAGAAATTAATTCAAAAGTTAGTGAACTAATCAAGTTAGTCGACCCAGTAGAAACCTCACTTTATTTACAAATAAAAATATGCGAGTTACTCAAGTTGAAGTTAACTGGCAACGCAATGACCTATAATCCTACACATTATGCTAGTATTGAAACGCTTGAAAAGCATAAAGTAATTGAAAACATAATTATGAAAACAAATAGCGAAGAATTTACACAATATTTGACAACACAAAATATTTGGATTGATAAGATAAAAAGTAAATTTAAAGAAGAATTTGAAAAATTAATTCCTATTATCGATAGTGACAATGATCAATCAGATGCTTCTTATCTAAATGAATATGAAAATGCTAAAAACAAATATTTAATTGATGAGGGTAAACTGATATATGATTGCACTTTAAAGATAATTAATTAATTAATTTAATGGTTGCAAATATTCCTAAAGCGCACTGCGTAATTAACGCTACACTGGCACAAATAAGATGAACGCTGCTATTATTAGCTATTTGTCTAAAATCTCCTTTACTGTTACGATTAATAACAGAAGTGCATGCGTACAAAATCTCTCCAAACATCCAACTACTACCACCAACCGCCAAAACTAAAGCGCCAGGCAAAAGGTAAGCATTTTTTGTCTTTATTAACATTGCTGCAGCCATCAATTTGCAAATACAAAAAGTTACATCAAACATTGGACCAGCAGCCGATATAATAGAATCTTTCAAATTATTTGAATTCTTCCGCAACTGTGAACTATACCCTGTACACGATTGTGTTAAGATGGCAATTCTTTCTTGTCCATTTGAACTTGAATTTAATAATTTATTTGCTAATGCATGCCCCATTTCATGTACAAAGACGTGTGCGTAACCTTGAGTTACTAATTTAAAACCAACGTTTCCTACTATTTTTTCAATTCTTAAATCAATATTATTTGTTGTATAATAATTTCTAAATTCAACATCAACTCCTAAAATATGATAATGTCCAGCTTTTCCTACAAAAATAGATTTTAAAAAATTCATATATACCAATATAGTTAATTATGCTATAATTATATTTTAGATTAAAAGGTAGTTATATGCAAATACAAAAACAACAATCAATTGAACAACAATATTCTAATTTCTTATTAGAAGATAAGAGCGAACTTTATAAAAAAATATTTAAAATTTTTCAAAAAAACTTTTGTATATTAAGAGAAAATTTAGACACAAGCGACACTAGTGGATGTTTGGTATATCAAGAGTTAGATAATAATAATAATTATACGCTAATAAAAACAATATTAAAACAAAATGAAATATATAAAGATATTTTTAAACCATTAAAAAAAGACTCAAAAGAAGAGATAATTAAAATTATTAATGATTCAGTAACTCGTAAATTAATGAATAAAGATATATTTTCACATAAAATATCTCATGTAATAGAAAATGAAATTAAATTTTTAAAAGATATAATATTACGTACAACTAAAGATAGAGACGATCTTAATAATAAATTTAACCTTCAACAATTTGATTTATATGATATTAAAATTTCAAAAGGTGAAGCCCACAATAAAGGGAGTACTGTTTGTTTTTTGCATTACAAAAATGGAAATGAAACTAAAACAATAGTATATAAACCAAGATCTATTAAACGAGAGTCTATTATTATAGATAGCGAGGATAGCATTTTTAAATCAAATGGTTTACCAACATTAAAAATGTTGGTAAAAGATGATAAATATGGTGAATATGGATATGTTGAGTATGTTGAACATAATCCAGGAACTATAGAAGGAAATAACGAAGAAAGCATAGATAACTTATTTAAAACTTTATCTAAAATGATCCATATTTTTTCATCAACCAATACCTCTGATATGCATAATGAAAATATTATATGTTGTTTACGAAATGAGAAATTGACATTTATCCCAATAGACTTAGAAGCATCTCATGGAGACGATTGTCCTGTTAAGTGTATTTTTGGTTCTGCATTCGACGATGAAGAATCTTTAACATATTTTAAAAATAAATTTGAAAATCGTTATGCTGCTAAAACCCATTTCAATAAAAAATATAAAAAACAAGATGTTATTAATATAAACGAGGACCATGCAAAAAAAATTTCTAATGCATTAAGTAGAGTGGTGCCAGTTGGTTCAAGTGAATTACTTTATAAAAAAATAATTTTTAACTCTCATCTTTTTAATGAAATACAAAATAGTAACTTTATTAATAAGGTTTATGCAGAAGTAAAAAAATGGTGTTTTAAAGAAATCAACTTAACCTTTTCTACAGACGAGGAGACTTTTATTAAAACTCATATAGAGCTTGATTTTTTACTAGCAAGAGAATCGATCCCAGCTTTTTATTATAGTGGAGAAAAAAAACAACTCTATTTTCACGATAGACTTCTTGGAAGTCATTCTAAATCATTTATCAGCTGATTGTTCGATTTCTGTTATTGCACCTATTAACATTTCAATTTTAGAGCCATCCACTTGTCTGAGGATCACTGTTTTTTCTTTTACATCATCTATAGTTGCTCTCATACCCATTGCTATAACTTTATCTCCTGGTTTCATAGAGCTTCTCATGGATTCGAGTTTTTTCTTACGTTTTTGTTCAGGTCTGAATAGAATAAAGTAAAAAAATACTACAGCCGCTGCAAGCATTGCAAGCGTTTGATATAGTGTATTTTCTTTTGCAACAGCTACATCAGCAGCCAATGGGAGAAAAAACGAAAAACTATTTAATAACATACAACTAATCCTTATTTTACATATACATTACATGATACAAAATATCTATTTAGTGGTCAAAAGGATAATATTTTCTATATGTTGTGTGTGTGGAAATTGATCAAATGGGGCTATGATATCTATCTTATATTCTACTAAAGACTTTATGTCGTCTTCTTGACTTTTTGGATTACACGAAATGTAAAGAATTTTTTTTGGGTGAATTTGATTAATAAAATTTTTGGTTGCAACATCTAAACCTATACGTGGCGGATCTAAAATAACTATGTCTGGGGTAAAGAATTGCATTATATTATTGAGGCGATCCTTTACATCACCTTGATATACTTGCATATTTTCAATTCTATTTTTTTCAATATTCTCTTTTGCATCGCAAATGGAATTGGCATTCCACTCTATCCCAATAACTTGCAGCACGCGATTAGATAAAATTATTCCAATAGTTCCAACCCCACAATAAAGGTCGAGGACCTTTTCGTCGCCTTTAAGCTCTAATATATCTATCGCTTTATAAAGCATTTTTTCAGCAACCTTTAGATTCGGTTGAAAAAATACTTGTGGGCTAATATTAAAAATTATATCGCAAAGTTTTAGTTCTAAATATTGCGGCCCACCAAGGTGCATTTCATAAAATTTACTCTCCACCCCTTTTGAAATACATTTAATAATAATATAAACAGAAGTGGTTGCATCAACTTGCACAGCCTTAACAAACGAATCTAATTCATCACTTGTTAAGGCGAATTTACAATTGCCAGAAAGAGTCAGAATGACCATTTGATTTGTTCCAGATCTAACTGTTAACGTCTGAAGGCTCCCCCTGTCTAAAGGTGGATAATAAGCTAAAAGATTAGTTGAAATCCACCACTTTCTAACTCTATCTAAAATAGTCTCAACGAATTGATCTGCTATTAGACATTCACATAAATCTAAAACCTTCCCACGCCCATTGCATATAAATAAACCAAGAAAACGATTACCGCACTTATCTTGAGAAAATGTAAATTCCATTTTTCCACGATAACGCCAAATATCGTCTGAGGCAACAATAGCATCGACATGATTAGGTTGAAAAAGACTCTCTATATAAATCTGTTTTTCTTTTAACTGATCTGAATATTCTATGTGTTGATATTTACATCCACCACATTCGCCTGCATGTCTACACATCATGCAAATAAGTTTACTATAACAATGCTATTTTTTCCTACGCAGTGTTTTTTTCTTTTCTGTAATTTTTTTATCACGATCTAACGAAAGCTTTCTCCATTCTTTTGAAACTTTAGCCATTCTTACAGTGCCAGTACGAATGCGCTGAGCCGCTGATTTATTTCCTTTCATCGCCTTCGGCATGTCGTGTAAAATACTTTCGCAGCATTCAATCAATAAATCTGTAGTTGATATAAAAGACATTTAATTACTACCTTGCTTTTTTTTCTTCATTTATTCACAATCAATATTTATTTTC
Organism: Chlamydiota bacterium; assembly: GCA_023269435.1. Classification (GTDB taxonomy): domain Bacteria; phylum Chlamydiota; class Chlamydiia; order Chlamydiales; family 2-12-FULL-49-11; genus JAHFTJ01. Next base: position 4,548 of record JAHFTJ010000006.1, on the reverse strand, counting down.
CTATTATTTTAGCAAGGTATTTTAATGATTTGTTACTTCAATGGTGAGTATACGTCTAACGACAAAATATTACTAAACATTAACGATAATGCATTTACACGTGGATATGGGGCATATGCGTGCATACGAACTTATAATAAAATTCCATTCTATTTAGAAAAACATCTAAATCGTTTAAGATTTACTATAGACGAACTATCAATCGAGCAGCCAACTGATAATATAGAAGTTATAATAAAAAATTTACTTGATAAAAATGAAGGGACAAAAGAGCTAGTCTTCAGGATATATGCAACAGAATCATCTCTAATAATTTCTACAGAACCTTTAGTTTCGCCATCGGAAAATCAATGTAAAAATGGTATTTCAACAATTACAACAAAACTTTCCCGCACACTTCCACACATTAAATCAACAAACTACACATGCGCTATGATTGCCATAAAAGAAGCTCAAAAACGCAATGCAGAAGAAGCTATCTATTTAGATAGAGACGATAACTTATTAGAATTAACTCGCGCTAATTTTTTTGCCATTATAGGTGATACAATTTATACGGCAAATGATAGTATTTTGCATGGCATCACACGAGATATAACATTGAAGATAGCTAAAAATATCGGATTTAATATAAGTGATAAGCCATTACATTATAAAGATATACAAAAATGCGATGAGGCATTTCTAACATCAACAATAAAAGAGATACTCCCAATTACAAAAATCGACGATTTTATTATTCCAAGGGGAGATAAAGTAGATGTACTTCTTACTCATTTTAACAAAACAAAATAAATAAAAACATTGCATTTTTTTTCAAAAAAACTTATTGATAAGTTATATGAAAACAAAAAAAATGAGTCTACTAACTTTAACGTTAGTTTCATCGTCTTTAGTAACAAGCGTTCGTAATCTTACAACAATTGCAGAAACACAGATGAAAATGTTATTTTTTGTCGCGATAGCTGCAATTTTCTTTTTTATTCCGACTGCCCTTGTTTCTGCAGAATTAGCAACTGGGTGGCCAGAGAAAGGTGGCGTTTACTCTTGGGTAAAACACGCCTTTGGAAAGAAGTGGGGATTTTTTAGCTCATGGTTGCAGTGGGTCTATTGTCAAATAGGCGTAGTCTCTACCCTCTATTTCTTTGCCAGTACGTTAGCGTATATAATTGATCCAGCTCTTTCTACAAATAAAATTTTTATAGCAATAGTTTGTTTGTTAGCTGTTTGGGTATTTACAGGGGTAAATTTACTAGGGCAAAACGTATCTTCGCTGGTTAGTAGTTTAGGATTTACTTTTGGAGTTTTAACCCCAGCTGTATTGATAATATCTCTTGGTATTATTTATATGTTTTTAGGTGATCCTATACAAATGGATACATCATTCACCTTTGACAATATTCTCCCTGATTTTGGTAAAGTCTCTACATTGGTGTTGTTGTTAGGGTTTATTAGAGCGTTCGGTGGAATCGAGGTAGCAGCTTGCCACGCAAACTCCGTAGAAAATCCAAAACGAAATTTTCCTATCTCTATCTTAATAGTCGTTATATTCGGTATATGTGTAAATGTCTTCGGTGCAATGGCAGTTGGTTTTGCTATTCCAAGAGATAAGATAAATTTGATGGCAGGATTAATAGCAGCTTTTCACGACTTTCTTGAAGTCTTTCACATAGGATTTTTCACACCTGTTTTAGGAATACTTATCATATTCGGTGCTTGTGCAAGTATAGCAAGTTGGTTGATGGGCCCAATAAAGGGGTTAGCTTCAACATCAGAAGACGGTGGACTTCCACCATTTTTATGCAAAACAAATAAACATGGTGCGTATAGTACTCTTTTAATTTTTCAAGGGTGCATAATCTCTTTAATATCAATCTTCTTATTGTTTTTACCAAACTTGAACTTAGCATTTTGGACATCGGTAGCTTTGGCTATGACAATGTACACTGTTATGTACGCTCTATTATTGTTGGCTGGAATACGCCTCCGTTATTCACAACCTCATGTAGAAAGAAAATACAAAATACCATTTGGCAACGTAGGAATTTGGGTTGTAGTAGTTTTAGGATTAATCACACTTGTTATAGCATTTGCACTCAATTTTATACCGCCTGCCGAATTCCCAATAAATCCATACAAATATACTGGATCACTCATAGTGCTAGCCTTAATATTTTATGCAATACCTGCGTTTATTAATTATCACAGAAAAGATTCGTGGAAAGTAACTAAAAAATCAAAGGATTAATTTAATATGAACCAACAAGATTATTCAAAATTAAGTCCATTTGAATTTAAAAATGTTCTTATAGATCTGGGTAAAAAAACTGGGAAAAAATTGCTAGATGCTGGGCGCGGAAATCCAAATTTTTTAAATACAACTGTAAGAGATGGGTTCAGTTTTTTCCACCATTTTGTAGCAAAACTGTCCAAACAAGAGAGTAACATCCCACATGTAGGGAAAAGATTTGCTAAAGAAGGGATCGCAAAAAAATTTAATCAATTTATAGACGACTGCTGCCCAAACGATACAAAAGAGTTTTTAAGAGGGTTAATTAGATGTGCTCAAAACACATTTAATTTAAAACCTGACGATTTAATATTTGAAATTGCAGATAGTATACTTGGTGATTTTTATCCAGTTCCACCTAGAATACTCCACCATGTGGAAATAGTATTAAGAAAATTTTTAACAAAAATACTGTATCACGATTCTAGCGAGCCAACTAAAGATTTCGATCTTTTTGCTACTGAAGGGGCTACTATGGCAATGGTATATATTTTTAATACATTAAAAATCAACAAGTTAATATGCCCAGGTGACTCAATAGCTATTATAACACCAATATTTTCACCATATTTAGAAATTCCAGAATTAGAGGAATTTAAACTACATCAAATTCATATAAAATGCGAAGAAGAATTACTATGGCAAATTCCTAACAATGAAATAGAAAAACTAAAAGATCCAAAAATTAAAGCCCTATTTTTAGTAAATCCATCAAACCCTCCTGGGGTAAGTTTAAGTGTAGACAGTAGAATGAAAATCAAAGAATTGGTCGACACACACAGACAAGATCTTATAATTATTTCAGACGATGTATACGCTCCATTCGTAGAAGATTTTACATCAACATTTTTTGACTTACCAAGAAATACAATTGGAGTTTACTCGTATTCAAAATATTATGGAGTCACTGGATGGCGTCTTGGCGTTATCTCAATAAATAGAGATAACATATTTGATAAATTGATGAAAGACCTTCCAACTAATGTAAAAAATAAAATAAATCAAAGATATTCAAGCTATTGCGACAAACCTGAGGAAATTCCATTTATAGAAAGATTGTCTGTAGACAGCAGAGAAGTAGCTCTCGCCCACACAGGCGGCTTATCGTGTCCACAACAAATATTTATGTTGTTTTTATCGTTATTTGAATTAATGGACACTGAAAATACATATAAAGCGTCGATACATAATATATTACGCAAACGCGCAGACATATTATATGAGAGCCTTGGATGTGAATTGCTCCACGGATGCCATTACTCATACTACTATGTAATGATAAATCTCAAAATATTAGCATTAAAACATTTCGACAAAACTTTTGCCAACTACATTGAAAAAGAGGTCTCTGTAATAGAGTTTCTCCTCCGATTAGCAAAAGAGACTGCAACTGTTTGTTTGCCAGGAGAGGGTTTTGCAGGTTCACCAAGTACATTTAGGATATCTCTTGCTAACTTAGACGATGAAGAATACGCAGAAATTGGCAAGAACATCCGTATAATAATTGAACAATATTACAAGGAGTGGCAAGCCAAAAAAACTAATTAATTAATTTACTATATTTAGATATTTCATTTCGTAAAAAATCATTTAGTTTTTGTTTTACTTTTTCTATTTTACTATAATCTTGTAGATCATTATATAATAATTTTTTTGGAATGAAAGAACCAATAAGTTTAGCGTGTTCTTTACAAACACCAACATATATTTCGTAAGCTTTCCTAGAAATATCGTTAACGATATTATTAACTGCACCATTAATTGTGTTGTTAACTGTATAAATATCAAAAATATTTTTATTTATTCTAGATATTAAGAGCTTTTTCCGCATAGAAAAAGAGTATTCGTCATGGTAGCGTCTTTTATAGTTTTCGTAACTTTCAAGTGTTGTAACGCGTTGCGTTAAACCATGAGGCGTATAGTCACCCTGAGGTATAGGTTGTTTACATGAAATAATAGTAGTATTTTTATCAACAATCGAACTTATATCGTCTGTTATGTTATACACATAATCCCCTACATTGCTAACATAAGCAGTATCTACTATCGCATTATGTTTGTCTATTTTACTTTTAATTGTTTTCATGCCTTCCGTATTTTGTATATCTAATGTTACAGTAGCAATTTTTTTATTGTTTATTAGACCTCTTTCGAAATTGAAAATAATACTGATTGATAGCCGGTAATTTTTCTAAAAAACTTGAGTTTGCTAGGGCTTGTGGAAAAATGGTCAATTCTCACTTCGATGACCGCTGTAC
>JAHFTJ010000001.1 GCA_023269435.1 Chlamydiota bacterium | reverse complement strand
TTGCCATATTTATCATCTAGTGTTAGTAAAAAATTTTCCCAAAGTTGCATAGTAAGCGCTTGCCTTTCACTAGAACAAAAATTATGCTTTTTACTTTTTACCTGTTTAATTAATTCTTAGTTTTATATTTTTACGCGTTATTAAATATTGTTGTATCATGCCAAAAATTGTTGAAAATATCCAGTAAATATTTAATCCAGAAGGCATATTGTAAAACATGAATATAAAAAATAGAGTCATGATAGTACTCATATTTTTCATTTGTTTTTGACTCTCCGTGAGTATAGCTTTTTTATCAGAGCTTACAGCGCTCATTTTTTGTTGAACGAACATTAATCCACCAAGGATAAATGGAAGTAGATGAAAATCAGTTCCAAAAAATGGAATACTATACGACCATGAAAATAGTATATCTGGGCTAGTTAGGTTGCCAATCCATCCAGGGACAAATGATGCACCCCTTAATGCAAACGTAGATTTTAAAAGATCATACATACCCATTAGAAATGGAATTTGAATCAACATAGGCAAACAACCAGAAAATGGGTTTGCACCTTCATTTTTATACAACATTGCCATTTCCATTCGTTGTCTGCTAGGGTCTTTTTTAAATTTTTCTTCAATAGCTTTTAATTTAGGTGATATCGCTTGCAACTTTGCGTTAGATTTATAAGACCAATTATTTAATGGAAACAACACCACTCTAAGAATTAGAGTTAATAAAATAATTGATAAACCCCACGATTTTGTTATATTATAAAACAGATTCAGTATTAAATATAAAAACTTTGAAAAAGGCTCTAATATAAATGTTAGATATCCCTGCAATACAATTGCTTTAGAAAAATTAGGCGATTCTCCTGTAGCTTTATTTAGATAAACTTCATCTACTGTATTTAAAATATTAGTGTCATATGGACCTGCATATACGCGAAAATTTGATGTTTCGGAAGATTGTTTATATGGTATGAGTATTTCGTAGCCAGGGTAATTTTTCTCTTGATACGTGTTACTTTTGCCATTTATTAAAGTAAGTCTTGTTGGAGCTTCGTTACCTGGTATTTTACCTATTTCTATTTTAGAAGATATAGTATTGTCTATCGGGTCTGTAATAATACCAAAAAATCCGTTAGAATTAGAAATCCAAATTGGTTGAATATTTATATAATTAGGTTCATTTTTAGGTAGTTTTATTGAATTTATTTTATTTTTATTTCCAATAGAGTAGTAGTATTCTAAAACTGGCGAATAAGCGCCCGACATAAGTTCTACTTCTGGAATACCTGATGTTAAATATAAATCTGAAGAATCGTTATCTATTTGAATATTTAATTCCATTGTGTATGGTGCTTTTTCGTTTAACTTAAAAGTTTTAGTTATTTTTTGATTGTTTGAATTTGCTGTAAATTTAATTTCATCGTTAGTAAATTCTTCAACTTTATATTCAATTTGATCTAAATTTGATTTATGTGAAACTAGATTCATAGCATAGTGACGATATGGCATTTTAAAGGTGATTGCCCCATCTTTACTTTTTAAACTTCTTCGAATAAGTGGCGTATATCCACCTAATGTTGGATCCTTTTTTACAATTACACCAGTAATAGTTGCTTTTTTGTACGAATTCAGCGGAAAATTTACGTTGTTCGGTGAGCTTATCTCTATTTGCCTGTCGAAAGCAATTTGTCTCACAACGCTTTCGTTGTTATTTTTTGATTTAAATGGTAAGTTAATCTCTGCAATAGAACCACCTATATTAGAAAAAACTATTTGTTGATATTTATTTTCTAAAACGTAATATTCTTCTAATTTATTGTAGTCGTTGTACGATTTATCTGTTTTAGTTTGATTTTGTGTTTCATCTTTATTTAATTGTGTTGAATCTTGACTAACTGCTGATTTTTCTTTATTTGCAATTGGTTGATCAAATAAATACATGTTAATAAATAAAAATGATGCCATTAACAATAAAACAAACAAAAGTGATCGCTTATTCATACTTTGAAAATCCAATTAAATTTTATCAAATTGTATCACAACGTCTAATAAAGAAATAGAATTCTTTATAATGAATTTAGGTTATGATAAATTCATAAAAGATTTAAATAATTCTGTGTAACGTAAATTTTCAAGCCAAGAGTCTTCTAAAACTATATCATAAGGTGGGAGCGATCCAAATTGTTCTGATTTTTCCAAGAAGTAAATAGCTTTTTCGTACTGTTGCGTTAGCGAATAGATGCAACTTAAATGGTAATATACATCTACATTGCCTAATTTATATGATTGTATAAGTTTATATTCAGCTTCTTTTAATATTTGCTCTTTATATTCGTTGTCATTAGAAGTTTCAGATAAATTAATTAATGAAATTGCCCAGTCTAATAAAAGTTGTTCGTTTTCTTCATTTTCAGTATAAGCAATTTTATAATGAGAAATTGCTAATTGAAATATCTCAGGTTCGCTTACCAATTCTCCAAGATGAGAATAAACAACTCCTAATTTGTGGTGAATTTCATCAAAGTTATTGTTTATTGTCAACACTCGCTTAAGTATTTCAATAGCCTTTATGTAATATTTATCATTATCTAAAAAATCACCCATTAAATCTAGGGCTGTTGCATAGTAGAATAGCAACTCGGCGTGTGCATTGATTCCATTTTTTTGCAACATTAATGCTTGTTCAAAATGTGAAATGGCATTTTCTAAAGTGGTGTTTTCTTGGTTGAATTCTGCTATTTTTGTTAAAACTCTCGCATATTTGTAGTGATACAAGCTATCGCCTTGCAATTCTATAGCTTTAAGAAAAAATTTAGAAACCCTATCGTAAATAGAAATATAAGATTCAATATCTGCTATTGTAGCGTATGTATTACCCAAGTGATACCAGAGTTGATGATTAGTTCTATTTATTGAAAGTCCCTCTTGAAACTTCTCTACAGCTTGATAATAGTAATCTACTTCGTTGTAATATTGCCCAAGTGTGTAAAGAATTATTCCATGTGCACGACAAATATCTTCAGTATCGCCAAATTCCTCTTTTGTTTTTGCTATTTTATTTGTAGCTTCGATAATTGGGTCTAATTTGTCTGAAATTATACCAATAGCTGCTAACGCTTCACTCCAGATAATCATAATTTTTTCGTCATTACAACCATAAGATGAGGCTGTTTGGCATTTTTCTACAGCCGCATAGACTCTTTTTACATCAAATAAGTGCTTACCAGAATTAGTTAACAACTCAGCCCATCTACGCCATATTAATTTATTGTCAATTTTAAGTTTGGCAGATCGTGTAAAACATTCGTTTGCTTGATAAAAGTGGTCTTCATCATATGTGATTTGATATAAATGCGAGATGACATCTGCTAAATTATACCAATTTTCATAGTCTGATGGAGATTTAGCAACGCTATTTTTATGACAATTTATTGATTTTAGGTACAATCGAATATCATTAATTTGAATTCCTAATTTTAACGATGCTTTACCAAAATCTCCCCAAAATTTTGATGAAAGATTTTCATTGTAAGAGACAGCTTTCGAATACGCTTCAAATGCATAACTTAAATCAGAAGTCTCTCCAGATTTATTTGCAATTATCTCTAAAATTTTTCCTAACATATAATATATATTTGCAATATCAAAATTGTTAGTATTCTCAATATATTTTAAAGCGGTTTGAAATTTTTCTTTAGATTCTAAAAAAAAGTGGTGTTGATTTAGCGTATTACCAAGTATTAATAGCGTGTCACCCCAAGATTTCCATCCATTGAAAAATTCAGGCACTAATTTTACAGATTTTTTAAATTTTTTATTAGCTAATAAAAGATATTTTTTGATGTTCTTTTTTTCACCATATTTTAATAGGGCTAAACCTTGTCTGTAAAACAACTTATAGTTGTTTTTGTCTAATTCTAATGCTAACTCGAATAACTTTAAGCCTTTTATATCGTCTTGAAGCAATTGTTTTTCCCCATTTTTTTGTAAAAATTCGCTATGGTTGTAATTTGTTGTTTCAAAAATGAGAGGATTAAAATCTAAAGTGTTATTTTTATCTTTAATATCAGACATTTGTTGCACACATTTAATGTTTTTTCAGTAATGTGATTATAAGTCAGCGGTAGTTTTTTTACAATGTAACAAAGTTATTAAACGATCGGCAATGGTGCAATTGCACTTCTTTAGGAGGCAGTTAAGCCAATAAATTAACTGGTTACATAAAATATTTTATTTTTTTTGTTGTCGATTAATTGATTTTTTATATAATTTTCAATTTCTTTGTTGAATTTTACATTTACCTCATTTGATGAGATAACTTCAATTATGTTGGAATAATTTATTTTTATGCATTCTTCAAAAATATTTAAAAAATCTTTTTTAGATTTTGAACAAAAATGTTGTATGTTAAATCCTTCTGCAATTTTTTTTATAGTAATTGAATACTTAGATGTAAGTTGAAATTGTGGCAATTCATCTGTAAAATTATTTAATACTATAAATGTTATCGGTGTTTTGTTTTTATGTAAAATAGCTAAACTGTTTATGTCTTGTAAAAATGATAAATAGTCTACAACTACAACTACTTTGTTTTTTATCCCTTTTGCAACTCCAATAGATAATGCTATCGACCCTTCTACTTCGCATGAACCACAATTTGCAAATAATTGACCGATTTTTTCGTTTGGGAAAAAGAAATTATTTGCATGTTTTATTGGAGCATTGTTTCCAAAAAAGATAGATATATCTTCATTAATTCGACTTGATATACCATGAATTACACTTATTTCAGAGAGTGTATCTTGTTCATTTAAGGATGTATCTATAATTTCTTCTAAATTCAGAGATTTTGCCTTCCAAAAGCTTAACCATAAATTTGGAGTTTTCCATTTTAAAATTTTTGATATTTTTGAACAAAACAGATTTTGATTCATTTCTATTTTGTCGCTAACTAAGTTACAAAGATCTGTAGTGTGTGAAAAATTAGTTACTTGATAATATTTTTTTAGTGTTAATTGTTTAAGCCACTTAAGTAGGGTTTCTGAAACAATATTTCCACCTAAATGTAAAATAATATCTGGATTTATCTTATTTTCTAATGATGTTGTTTGTATAATTTGATTATAGAAATTGATAATTGTTGAATCTTTTCCAACATGTCTTAATTGGGATTGAATATCGGCAAAAATTGGCCATTGGAGCTTTATTGCTAATGAAAATATAGATTCTTCTAAACGTGAAATTTGGCGTTCTCCAACAATAATAATCCCTTTTTCATGTAGAGATAGCTCATTTGCTAAATAATTTATTTCGTCATCGTGCAAAATTTTATCGTAAAAATAATATTTTGTTTTTGGGAGCGGTTTATTTTCATTTTTAATGTCATAATTTTCATTTTTATTCAATGGATAAAGAGAGTCTTGAATTATGCAATTTATTAAAATTGGTCCGGCTGGCGGATTTAGCGACATATAGACGCTATGATCTATAATTGCAGCTATATCATCATAATGTGTAAGTGAATTTTTAATTACTATATTTGTTTCAAACTTTAAATGTTTACCGAATACAGTTGTGTCAAATAACAACTCTGTGAGTAAAATAATTAATGGAATGTTAGACAATTTCGCTTCTACAATTGCAGGATATAAATTAAAAATAGAAGCATTTGATGTGCAAACTAAACAAGAGGGAAGATTTGTAGCTTTTGCTATGCCAATACCGTGAAAAGCTAAACCTCTCTCGTCGAAATGCGTTGTAATATCGGCTAGAGGTTCTTTTGATATAGCCAATGCAATTGGCGTGCAACTGCATTTTGTATTAATTAAAAAATGCCTTACGCCTGATTTTATCAGTTCTGATACAATGATTTTATTGTGCAATTTTATCCCCAATATATATAGATCCAATTCCAAATCCAATTAATATGCGCTTAACTTTTTGAAGGCCAACCTCATGCATAAGTTTAATGAAATTGTCGCAACTTTGAAATTCATCAATGTTTTTATTTAAATGATAATAAGCGTCAAAATTTTTATAAATATATTTACATAATTGTAAGGCTAATTTAGGCTTGGTAGATTCTAAAATTATTATACGGCCGTTGCATTTTAATATACGAAATGCCTCCATTAAACATCTCTTATAATCGTCTGTATATCTAATTCCAAACGAGATAGTCACACAGTCTGCTCTATTGTCAGAAAATGGTATTTTTAATATATTTCCTAACCTTAAGTCGACCTTGTTTGTTATTTTAGCTGCTATAATTTTTTTTAATCCAATTGTCAACATTTTTTCTGAAAGATCAAATCCTATAAATTTATCGATGTGCTTATTGTCTGAAAGAGCTAAAATTTGATTACATGTTCCAGTAGCCAAATCGACAAGTAAAAGATTTGGTTTTTTTGGCAAATAATTTTTAAGTTTTTTACGCCAATGCAAACCACACCAAAAAGATAAAATCGCATCAAATTTATCATATGATTGCGCTATGCGATCAAATACATCGATTATAGAGTCTTTTGATGCTTTTTTATTATTCATTTAAAAAAGATTGTAATCGCTAAACTTTTATTTAGATTTTGTCGTTGTCTTTCTTTCAGCTTCTTTTAGATAAATTTTTCTTAAACGTATGTGATGTGGTGTAACTTCTATCATTTCATCATCGCTTATTACATCTATTGCTTGTTCAAGGCTAAGTATTCGTGGTGGAGAGATGATTATATTTTCATCCTTACATGCAGCGCGTACGTTTGTTAGATGTTTTTCTTTAACGATGTTAACAATTAAATCATTTACACGGCTATGTTCGCCTAATATCATCCCTTCATAGACCTCGTCGCCCTCTTTTATAAAGAATACGCCTCTGTCTTGAAGATTGAATATAGCATAAGGGGTACATCTGCCTGTTGTAGAGGCTATTAATGATCCTGTTTTTTTGCCTGGTACACCTTGTTTTTTAGGTGCGAATTCACTAAAAGCTGAAGTAAGAACGCCCTCGCCTTTTGTTACTGTCAAAAATTCGTTCCTGTATCCCATCAAAGATCGTGTTGGAATATAGAATTCTATTTTTGTAACATTGTGCTCGTTTGTACTTAATGAACGCAATTCACCTTTACGCCTTGATAATTCTTCGATAATAGCACCGGAATATTGTTGTGGAACTTCAATATGTGCAATTTCATAAGGCTCGCATTGCTCTCCATCGATATCCTTAATGATAACTTTTGGTTTAGTTATGCTGAATTCAAAACCTTCTCTCCTCATAGTCTCTATCACAATTGACAGATGAAGTTCCCCTCTCCCAGACATTCGTATTGCATCTTCGCGACCATGGATCTCTTCTATATGCAAAGAGACGTTTGATCTTTTTTCCTTATTTAAGCGTTCTTTTATCTTGTTCATTGTGACATGCTTACCGTCACGACCTACAAATGGGCTATTGTTTACCAAGACATCTACAGATATTGTTGGTTCTCCTAATGAAAGCGGAGGCAATTGAACTATATGGTCTGGGCTGCACAATGTATCGCCAATCATAATTTCTTCAATTCCAGAAATGTTTACAATGTCACCAACACCTGCCACGTCTAATGCAACGCGCTTCAATCCATGGTAGCCTTCTATAAGTGTAATTTTATGATTTGTTGGATGACCATTTTTATCGATTCTGGTAACTTGCTCCCCTTTTTCTATTTTTCCCTGAAGAATTCGTCCTGTCGCTTGGCGACCTAAAAAGTCGCTGTATTGCAGTGTTAACGCCTGCATTAAGAATGGTTCATCTATGCTTCCAGTTGGAGCTGGAACTTTTTCTATAATTAGTTCAAACAGCGGTCTCATATCAACTCTTGGATCGTCTAACTTTAATATAGCATATCCAGATAACCCTGAAGCGTAACAGTAAGCAAAATCTAACTGTTCTTCTGTAGCTCCAAGCTCTGTAAATAAATCGAATGTTAGGTTTAATGCGCGTTCAGGGTCAGCATGAATTCTATCGATTTTGTTTAAGACAACTATTGGTTGTATCCCTTGTTTCAGCGCTTGTGATAAAACAAATCTAGTTTGAGGCATAGGACCGTCTTGTGCATCTATTAATAATAGCACTGCATTTACCATCGTTAACACTCTTTCCACTTCGCCAGAAAAATCTGCGTGGCCAGGGGTGTCTATCAAATTAATTTTATAACCTTCGAACGGAAGGCTAGTGTGTTTAGCGAATATTGTAATTCCACGTTCTTTTTCAAGATCAAACATATCCATTACACGAGTAGGGATAACTTCATCTTCTCGGTAAATCTCAGCCTGTCTTAACAGACCATCGATGAGCGTTGTTTTTCCATGATCTATGTGTGCAACTATAGCAACGTTGCGAATTGATTTTGTGTTATACATAATGAAAAAAGTATAGCATTTAAGGCTCTATTTTTCTACAATTTTATTAAAATGGGAAAATTTGATAAACAAAACTACGTAGACAGAATGGATAAATATCCTGCTGGACGTCCTGTGAAGAATTTATTACCAAGTTTTTTGAAAAAAATACAAAGCGCACAATGTAGTAGATCATGTAGTTTAAACGATGTATGGAGCGAGATAATTGGTGAAAAATATGCTCAATTTACAAAAATAGATAAATACGATAACGGGATGCTTTTTATTAGCGTAACCTCGTCTTCACTTTTAAACATGTTGACAATGATGGATAAAAGTGAACTTATCGATAGAATTAAAGAAAAATTAACATCTTTACAAATTAAAAATATTGTCTTTAAAAGGTTGTAATAATAGTCATGACTCAAAATAAAGATAAGAAAACAGATAATGAATACACAGCAAGTTCAATAACTGTCCTTGAAGGATTGCAGGCTGTAAGAGAGCGCCCGGGGATGTACATAGGTGATACATCAAAAAGTGGATTGCATCAGTTAATTTATGAAGTTGTTGATAACTGTATAGATGAGGCTATGGCAGGTTTTTGCACAAAAATAGATGTTGTTTTAAATAAAGATGACAGCGTTTCTGTCGAAGATAATGGGCGCGGAATACCGATTGGAAAACATGAAAAAGAATCTAAAAAACAAGGTAGAGATATATCTGCTGTAGAAGTTGTAATGACTATCCTTCATGCTGGTGGTAAATTTGATAAGGGGACATATAAAGTTTCTGGTGGATTGCATGGTGTTGGTGTTTCATGCGTAAATGCTCTATCAAAAAGAATGGAAGTTGAAGTTTTTAAAGATGGTAAAAGTCATATCATTATTTTTTCTAGAGGAAAAGTTGTCAAACCTCTTTCTACTGAAGGGTCTACAAAAAAAATAGGGACTAAAGTTACATTTTTGCCAGACGATGAAATATTTTCAGTTACGGAGATGGATTATGACGTAATTCATAACAGACTTAGGGAGCTTGCATTTCTTAATAAAGGCTTAGAAATTAATTTAAAAGACGATCGGAGTGCAGATCACGAACCTATTTCTTTTAATTACAAAGGTGGAGTTAACTCATTTGTTAAATTTTTAAATGAAAATAAGATACCATTATTCAATGACCACATTTTGATTAAAGGATCAAAAGAGATACACGATGGAACTGTTGATGTAGAAATTTCAATACAGTGGAATCAAACTTATACCGAGACTATATTTTCATATGTAAACAACATATGCACAAAACAAGGCGGAACACATTTAACTGGATTCTCTACTGCTATTACACGTGTTTTAAACTCTTATATTAAAGAATTTAATCTCTTAAAAAATGCCAAAACAGGAATTACTGGCGACGACGTGAGAGAGGGGATGACAGCTGTTATATCTATAAAAGTCCCTAACCCTCAATTCGAAGGGCAGACTAAGCAAAAACTTGGCAATAGTGATGTTGGTTCTATAGTTCAGCAGATTGTAGGAGAAGAATTTTCTACATTTTTACATGAAAATCCTTCAATAGCTAAAATTATAGTAGAAAAAGCTGCGGTAGCCTCTCAAGCTAGAGAAGCCGCTCGTAAAGCACGTGAATTGACACAGAGAAAGTCTGTGTTGGATTCTTCAAGACTACCAGGTAAATTAACAGATTGTAGCGAAAAAGATCCTGCTTTATGTGAAATATATTTGGTTGAAGGAGATTCTGCTGGTGGAACTGCAAAAGCTGCACGTAATCGTAAAACTCAAGCTATTCTCCCAATTCGCGGTAAAATACTTAATGTTGAAAAATCTAGATTACAAAAAGTTTTAGAAAATAATGAAGTTGGATCTATGATATCCGCGTTTGGTTGCGGTGTTGGAAAAGATGGATTTAACATGGAAAAATTACGTTATCATAAAATTATAATTATGACTGATGCTGATGTTGATGGATCTCACATCCGTACGCTGTTATTAACTTTTTTATATAGGCATATGCCTGCATTAGTTGAAAATAATTTTATATATATTGCTCAACCGCCACTATACCGTGTCTCTAGAAAAAAAACATCTCAATATATTAACTCTGAAAAACAAATGGATGAATATTTGCTTAATTTAGGGACAAGCGATCTTCACTTTCGAATGGTTTCACGAAATAATTTGCTTGAACATGCAGAAATTAAAATGTTAATCAGTACCATATTAATGGTTGAAATTTTGATTAGTTCATTAGAAAGGAAATGTATTCCTTTTAAATTATTCATACAAGGGAGGAATAAAGAAGGGGCACTTCCAAGATATCAGGTTAATATTAATGAAAAATCGCATTTTTTATACTCAAAAGATGAATTAGCGCAAGCTAAGGATGATTATGAGGCAGATCAAATAAAACTATTTGAAAGCTCTCTAGATAAATCTTTTTCTGATGACGAAAAGTCTAATAAATTGAAAGAGTTTCAGTCTAAACAACTTCATTATGTTGAGTTATTTGAAAACAGTCAAATTGATAAAATAAAAAATACACTGTCAGAATTTTCTTTAACGATAGACCAATATTTATTAGCGTCAGGCAAGATTTTGGACGTTATTGATGAACATGAAGTCGCGTTACCAATGTATACTCTTAAAGAAATCGTCTGCTTTTTAAGGGAAAATGGCCGTAAAGGAATAGAAATTCAACGTTATAAAGGTTTGGGCGAAATGAATGCAGATCAGCTTTGGGAGACTACCATGGATCCAGAAGTGAGAACGTTAATTCAAGTTACAATTTCAGATGCAGTAAGTGCAGACTACATGTTTACTATGTTAATGGGCGAAGAAGTTCCTCCACGTAGAGAATTTATAGAGACACATGCACTTTCAGTTAAAAATTTGGATATCTAAATTATGAACGAAAAAGATAATAAAAAAAATGAAATAATCATCGTACGAAATATAGAAGATGAATTAAAGCAAAGTTATTTACGTTATTCAATGTCTGTAATTATTTCACGGGCTTTGCCAGATGCAAGAGATGGCCTTAAGCCGTCACAAAGACGTATTTTATACGCAATGAGACAGCTCAACTTAGCTCCAGGCGGTAAACATAGGAAATGCGCTAAAATTGCCGGTGACACGTCTGGTGATTACCATCCGCATGGCGAGACTGTTATATATCCTACGCTTGTTAGAATGGCTCAACCATGGATAATGAGATATACACTTATAAATGGTCAAGGTAACTTTGGTTCTGTTGATGGCGATCCACCTGCCGCCATGAGATATACAGAGGCCAAGCTTACTCAATTGGCAATGGCTCTGATGGAGGATTTAGAGAAAGAAACAGTAGATTATATACCAAACTATGACGAGACTAAACATGAGCCTGTTGTTTTTCCATCAAAATTTCCAAATTTGCTTTGTAACGGATCTTCTGGCATAGCTGTTGGAATGGCAACTACAATTCCTCCTCACAATTTAAACGAATTGATAGACGCAACTATTTTAGTAGTAGATAATCGAGATGTTACAATAGATCAAATAATGGATGTGATGCCTGGCCCAGATTTTCCAACTGGTGGAATTATTTGTGGTAGAAAGGGTATTTACGAGGCCTTTCATACTGGAAGGGGAAAATTAATATTACGAGGCGTCTATCATCTTGAGGAAAAAGATGGATCTGATAAAACAAAAATTGTAATAGATGAGATCCCTTACAATGTCAATAAATCTATGTTGATAGCTAAGGTGGCTGATCTTGTAAACGCAAAGACTATAACTGGAATATCAGATATTCGAGACGAATCTGACAAGCAGGGGATGCGTATAGTTATAGAGTTAAAACGTAACGAAATATCAGATGTTATTTTAAATCAATTATTTAAACACACTGATATGCAAGTTACATTTGGCTGTAATATGTTAGCTTTAGACAATGGTCTTCCTAAGACTATGAATATTAAGCAGTTAATATTGTCTTGGTTAGATCATAGGGTAGAAGTTATATGTAGACGCGTAAGGTTTGAATTAAAAAAAGCAGAAGCTAGAGCGCATGTGTTAGAAGGTTATCTAAAAGCGCTAGATCATCTTGATGCGATAGTTAGACTTATCAGAAGTAGCAAAGATAAATCTGATGCTAAATTTGCTTTGATAAAAAATTATGAATTTACAGATAGGCAATCTGATGCAATTTTAGAATTACGATTGTACCAATTGACAGGATTAGAGAGAGAAAAGATAGAAAATGAGCACAAAGAGCTTATAGATAAAATAGGAGAGTATAGAGCTATACTTGCTTCAGAACAAAAAGTTTTTGATATAATTAAAAAAGAATTAAATGAAGTTCAAAAACTTGATAAGAGCAAGAGGTTAACTAAAATTACAGATACTTTTGAAGATGGGTTTCAGATGGAAGATCTCATTCCAAATGAATCTATAATTATCACTATCTCATTAGATGATTATGTAAAAAGAATGCCTATGAGTACATTTAAAGAACAAAAACGAGGTGGGCACGGAGTTACAGGTGTAGATGTAAAAAAAGAAGCAGACGGGTTAAAAGACGTCTATATAGCAAATACGCACGACAATCTCCTAGTCTTCACTAATTTTGGCAGGTGTTATTGGCTTAAGGTTTGGCAAATTCCTGAGGCTACAAGAAAGTCGAAAGGTAAAGCGTTAGTTAATTTAATTGATGGAATAGCAAAAGAAGAGAGAATAGCTGCAGTTTTACGTATAGAAAATTTCGAAGATGAAGCTTGTATATTGTTTTCAACAAAAAATGGGGTAATTAAAAAGACTCAACTTAGCAGTTATTCGTCGCCTAGAAAAAAAGGCGTTCATGCAATTACCATAGATGAAGGTGATGAGGTAATAGCCGCCAAGTTAGTTAGAACGTCTCAACAAATAATGCTTTTTACTAGAAAAGGGATGGCGGTTAGGTTTGATGAAGCTTTGTCTAGAGCAATTGGACGAACTGCTAGGGGAGTTAGAGGTGTAACAATGAAAGATAAAGACGATTGCGTTGTATCTTGCGAAGTTGTTACGTCAGAAGATACATTACTCCTTGTATGTGAAAATGGATTTGGGAAACGATCTCAAGTTATCGATTTTAGACAAACTAATAGAGGTGGAAAGGGTGTTAGATCAATTATTACAAATAAACGTAATGGTTTTGTTATAGGGGCGTTAACTGTAACTGACAACGACAGTATTTTGATGATGTCTAAATCTGGTCAAACACTTAGAACATCAATGAAAGATATACGTGTTATGGGGAGATCTACACAAGGTGTTAAATTGGTGCAAATGCCAGCAGACGACAATTTAGTTGCCTTACAAAAAATAGAACACAAATATATCGATGGCGATGTGGATAGTCCACAAATAGAGTAATGAGCGAAAAAATGGGATTTTTTTTAACTGTAGAGGGTGGAGAGGGGTCTGGAAAATCTACCCTTGTTGATAAAATTTATCAATATTTGCAAAAACATGACGTTAGGTCTGTAATTAAAACTTATGAGCCTGGAGCTACTCTCGTTGGTGCGCACATACGTTCTCTTCTTTTACACCAAGGGGATGTTGATATATCAAAGCGCGCAGAATTACTATTGTTTCTTGCTGATAGAGCGCATCATGTAGATACAGTGATAAAACCTGCTTTACAACAAAATAAAATAGTTATTTGCGATAGATTTACAGATTCTTCATTAGCTTATCAAGGTGTAGCTAGAGTAAATGATAATCTTCATCTTGTAGAGATGGTATGTAATTTTGCTGCTGATAATGTAACGCCAGATTTAACTCTTTATTTAGATCTTGATCCAGAAGTTGGCTTGAAAAGATTAAAAAGGGGGAAAGATCGTTTAGAAAATTTAGGGATAGAATTTCATAAAAAAGTTAGGGATGGGTATTTAAATATCGCTAAAAATAATAAAGAGAGGATTTTTATTATTGACGCACAGTTTCATTCGGAGGTTGTTTTTGAGCAAGCTATAAGCGTACTAAAAAACAAATTAGCATCATGTTTATTATAAATGATCAGTTGAAGACTATACTACAGAAAAGTTATTTTTATTTGCCATTAATCTTGTATGGAGAAAATTATGTGCAAATAGAGCTTTCTGCAAAAATTTTTGCTAAAAAAATAAATCCGATAAGAGAGATAGATGTAGAGGTTTTTTACCCAGAAAGCAAAAGCAATCTATATCAAATGAACACGTTGAATGAATTTATAATAAATTTTAATTTACCACCATTAGAAAATAAATATAAAATTTATATATTCAACCATGTTGATCATATGTTAATGATACATTTTAATAAACTTCTCAAAACACTTGAAGAAAAAAAACCATTCGTAATAATATTGTTTTTAACTACAAATATTAACTCTATACCTCAAACTGTAATTTCTCGTTGTCAAAAAATTTATATACATACTCAAGAACAAGAAATTGATACAACTCTTATTGTTAATGCAATAAAATACGTTTACTTACAAAACTACAGACAATTATTCGAAACAATAAAGGAAATAGAAAAAAGTGGGATATCGTTAATATCTATTACAACTACCGTTCTTAATTTTCATAGAGACATTTATTTAATTAAACAGCTTGTCTCACACGATTATCTTAATTTTCAACAAGAAAAAGATGCATTCATCGCTTGCGCGCAAAAAAATATAATAACTTTAGATGGTTTATTGAATTTGATAAACATAGTTAACGAAGCTAATGAACGTAATATAACAATGAAGCATTTACTTGAATATTTGTTTTTACAATTAGGGGTAGCGCAGAAGCAACTCTTATAATGCATTAAATTTTAAATCGCTATCAGAAAGAGTCAATGTTGGACAATTCTAACTTTTATAAATTGAAGCCAACTATAGTAGCTAATACAATAATAGGAAAATAAATTATAGTTGTTATTGTTATTAAAAATGCATAAAAAGAAATAACTATTTTTTCAAGTACCCCAATATTTGCATTTGTTATATGCTCACAAAAATAATAAGTTGCATTTATTAGTGTCTCTAGAATCAGAAATACTGCTGATTCAACTTTTTTTAATATTGAGATTTGAAGATTCCCAAAAGGTATTATATGTTTATAACTATCTAAAGCTGTTGTTAAAGGCGTCATTATCATTACTCCATTAATTATATTAAATTATATCATTATTTTTATTTTTATGTAAATTACAGGTTAAATTTTAATCTATCAATTTTTTTTTGAAATATTATGAATGTATTGTAAACATGATTTTATGTATTTTGTAGTTGTATTTCGTTAGGCAAAGATGATATCTTATTTTGTTATGATATCACAAAAAAAATTGAGAGAAGCTATTTTACTATTTGTTTACCTTCATGAAATGGGTGGAGACGTATCTAGCGATGAGTGTTATCAATTGATAATGAGAGAGTTGGAGATTTCCAAGGTGAATCTTATGTTTGCTATGGAAAAAGCTTTAAAAGTGATAGAATTAATTAGCGATATAGACAATAAAATTAAAAAAGTTTCTAAAGAGTACGACATTGAGAGAATATCCAAAGTTGATATTAGCATTTTAAGACTTGCTTTTTTTGAGAGATTTGAACAAGGGTTTGACGTAGGTATTGTAATTCAAGAAGCTATTAGACTTGCTAAAAAATTTTCTACTACAAGTAGTAGCACATATGTTCATGCTATTATTGATGAAGCAAATAAAGATATAAACCTTCAAGTCACCATAGTATAAGGCGAGCTAATCATTAAATGATGAATAGTTTAAATTTTAAATCAAACATTTTATTGAAAAACTACACTACTTATGGAATAGGTGGATACGCTAAAAGATTTATAGAGGTTAACAGAATTGAATCTTTAGTTGAAGTGATGAAACTAATTGATAAAGAAGGTGATAGGTTTATTATAATTGGAAATGGATCGAATATACTATTTGATGATCGTGGATTTGATGGAGTTGTAGTTTTGAATAAGATAAACTTTATTGAATGGAGAGAAAATATTGTAAACGTTGGAAGCGGGTATAATTTTTCTTTACTTGGATCTCAAGCAACTAAGAAGGGGTTATCAGGTCTTGAATTTGGTGTTGGCATTCCAGGCACAGTCGGAGGGGCTGTTTTTATGAATGCAGGGGCTAATGGTTTAGAAATTAAAGATGCAGTTGAATCAATCTGCTACATTCATAAAAATGGATTTATCTATGATTTTTCTAAAGAAAATGGACAATTTGGTTATAGGCACTCTGTATTTCAACAAATTGATGGCGCAATTGCGTCTGTAAAATTTTCATTAAAATATGATGATAGTGTTAAAAAACGTAAAATAGAGATGATAAATTATAGAAAAGCTACGCAACCATACAGGGAAAAGAGTTGCGGTTGTGTGTTTTATAATCCAAAAGGGTATAGCGCTGGAAAATTAATAGAAGAGTGTGGATTAAAAGGATTAAAATTAGGTGGAGCACAAGTATCTACGGTTCATTGTAATTTTATAATTAATATAGGTAATGCGAGCTCTAAAGAAGTTTTAGATTTGATTAAATATATTCAATTTAAAGTATGCGATAAAAGTGATGTAATGCTACAAACTGAAGTTAGGTATATTTCATATGACTAAAAAATATGATTTACATGTGCACTCAATTTATTCTGATGGTACAGAGACCCCTGAGAGTCTCATTTTACAAGCTAAAGAGTTAGGGTTGTCAGGTATATCAATAACAGATCACGATACAATTAATTGTTACAATGATAAATTATTTTCGTTTGCGAATGAAAATGATATTAAATTGATCGCAGGCGTAGAGCTTTCATCTACATTTAATGGCGAGAGCTTTCATATTTTAGGTTATATGGTCGATGTGAATTCAAAATCTCTTATTGATTTTTGTCTTATGCACAAGTTTAGACGGATCAACAGAAATCTTAATATTTTAGAATTATTAAAAAAAGCTAACATGCCTATAGATTCAAAAAAATTATGTTTAGATTTGGAAAAATCGATAGGAAGACTACATATAGCTAAAATAATGGT
Source organism: Chlamydiota bacterium (assembly GCA_023269435.1). Lineage (GTDB taxonomy): Bacteria > Chlamydiota > Chlamydiia > Chlamydiales > 2-12-FULL-49-11 > JAHFTJ01. Next base: position 92,287 of record JAHFTJ010000001.1, on the reverse strand, counting down.
TGAAAGTGGATACGTTAAGTCTACGCAAGAGGCGTTCGATAAATGGATAGGCGATGGTAAACCATGCTATTTTAAGGGAGATGAAATAAGTGTATCAAAAACTATAGACGTTATCCATCAAGCAAAAGGGAAGGCGTTTTTAGCGCATCCAATCTTAATTAAAAAACATTCCATGCTAAGAGAGTTGGTTAATTTTCCATTTGATGGTTTAGAATGTTTTTACGCTAAATTTTCACATTCTACAAGTAAACGTATATTAGAAATTGCAAAAAAACATAATTTTATAATGAGTGGTGGTTCAGATTATCATGGAAGTAATGTTGAGTATAGAAAAATGGGCGATTCATATACAGATGAAGATAATTTAAATAAAATATGGAATTAATAATAAAACAAATAGTTGATAAAAAAAATTTGGCAAATTTCGATACGATGAAAATGTTGGATAAATTATTTGATTTTCCATCAAAGTCATTTAAAACTATCCACGTAACAGGAACTAATGGGAAAGGGTCTGTATCGACAAAAATAGCTAAAGTTTTATCTAGGCAAGGGCATAAAACTGGTTTGTTTACATCACCACACATAGAGACGTGCAGAGAGCGCATCCAAATAGACTTTAAAATGATTGAAGATAGCGATGGGGTAGATATCATAAAAAAAATTTTAGATATCGTCCCTAATATTAATTTTTTTGAACTTTTGACAATGACGGCATTTATCTATTTTAGAAGTAAATGTGTTAAATTTGCTATTATAGAAGTTGGAGTCGGTGGTAAGCTTGATTCTACTAATATAGTAAATCCTGAACTATCAGTGATAACTAATGTTACAATTGATCATGTAGAGATCCTTGGAGATAACATATATGAAATAGGGGAGCATAAGGCTGGAATCATAAAATATGAAACCCCGGTTGTTGTTGGTTATAGAGCTGCATTACAGCCAATTTTTAGATCAGCATTTGAATGCAAAGCTCCACTCTACATTCTTTGTCAAGAACCAGATTGGTGGAAAGAAAATGACGCAATCGCTAGAAAAGCATTATCATTAATAACACCCGAGGAAATAGGGGAGACGTTTCATTTATGTCAACCATGTAGATTAGAAGTGATTGATATTAAAAATCTTACATTAGTATTTGACATAGCCCATAATGTAGATGCGATTGAAAAATTATTTACAAAATTAAAAACAATGTTTAAAGATCGTACTTTTTCTGTAATATTTGCTATGAGTGGAAAAAAAGAAATTAAAAAATCATTAACAATTATACAAAATTATACACAAAGCATATTCGCATACGAAAGTGGCAAATCGAATCTGCTTAAGCAAGATGAAGTTAAAACTATTGCAAACGTATCACAACTAATACAACTTTCTATTTTTGTAGAAATAGCCAAACGCAATAGAGACATTGTAATAATAACTGGATCATCTTACATAATGCACGATCTAAAATTGTATTTTTTAGGCAATAATTAATTGTTATTGCTTTTGTCCAACAGTTGCCCTTTTGTTTGTTTGTTCATCATTTTGAACTGGATCACCACTAAAACTATTACCATCTCCAACACGAGCTCGTTGTTGATTTGTAACGGTTGCTTGTTGAAGTTGAGGAGAAAACATAAGATTTTGGTCTCGAATACCGCCAAGAGCGCTTGGAGTCCCACTAAATTGTCTGTCGTTCTCAACTGGTTGTTGAAGTTGAGGATAAAATATAAGATTTTGGTCTTGAATACCACCAAGAGTGCTTGGAGCCCCACTAAATTGTCTGTCGTTCTCAACATTTCCAACGCGAGCTCGTTGTTGATCTGCAACGATTGTTTGTTGATGTTGACGGTGATGGTAAAACCTAAGATTTCGGTTAATGCCATCAAGAACGTCAGGAATTATTGGATAATTGTAATTTCTAGAAACATGTGTATTTAAATATATAATTGGATCGCTCATACGTCTTCTTGGTGATTGCATATTATAATGATTGCGATTGTGTTGTGGTCGATCTCCTGTTGAACGGAAAAATATTTCATACAATGACACACCTATTATTAATGGTATTATAATCGCCATGCTCAGTGAGCACGTCATAGAGAGTCCTATTACAGATATAATATAAAGCGCGACAATTGTAATTTTTGATGTATTTTCATTTATCGACCAACGTATATTTCCATTTCCAATTTGTTGATTTTCTCTTATTTGATGCATAATAATTTCCTTTTTAATTTTATAGTAATGATGCCCTTATAAAATCGTTTTTTTCTGTATTTATTAAAATATATGAGTAAGCTGAGAACCAACCAGCATAACAATTTTCATTAAATCCAATTATAACTGTTTGCCCACATTGCCAAGATTGCAACTTTTTGATGTCTTCCATGTATATACTCCAATTTGTTGATCTTCCAACGCCATCGATTACTGAAATCTGTCCATAGAAGTAATCTATCCCTGATATTTGTATATGTGATGATCGATTTTTGAATGGCCCTAAAGAAAGTTCAGCATATGCTGAAGATCTAACCCTTTCATTATATATAAAAAAACGAGCCCCAGCCCATTTAGGCCACAGCGTCGGATGTATAACTATTGGATCATTAATTCGCCAATTCATTACATTTAGTGAACTATCTGATCCATATATTACCCATATGCTACCATCGTCCATCTCTACAGATTTTCCTTGTGGGTCTTTATTCGATAAGATCCGGTATGGAACGTGTTGTGATATTGTATTGATTGTTGCTGATTGTTTATTAGCATCTTCACTAAAAATAAAATTTTTTTCTGCGTGCAACGCAGTTGAAATAAAAATAGACAATAGCGAAATGCAAAGATTTGATTTAAATTTCATGTAAATCTCCATAGTAATTTTAAAAATTTTAAATTAAAAATGATTAATTTTACAACAAAAAAGAAATTCTCTTTAGCGAAGGTTGGTTTTTGACGTCGCTACGCTACTTCAAAAAAGATTATAAGTAATTAACGCAAAACATGTTATTTTTAATTAAATTAATGATGAATAAAAATGATAATTTGGTTATTAATTAAGTTTACAAATGGAACATTATTTAAAATTTAATCCGTTAATTAAGAGTTCATATTGTCAAACAATATTTGGCACAGCTATTGATTTGGAGATGGACATAGGGTCTAAAACACATTATGTTCATTTAAAAGATGGCGATATAATCACCGTAGAACTTTCTATTCCAAATGGATGGTGTGAACATAGTGGTGCAGTTTTTTTAGTGCATGGTCTATGTGGTTCTCATAAATCTCAGTATATGAGGCGAATAGCGCGTCGTTGCTATGATAGTGGAATGTATGTAGGGAGAATAAATTTAAAAGGATGTGGATCTGGAAAAGGGCTAGCTAAAGGCATTTACCACAGTGGAAGCAGCGATGATGTCTTGGAAGTTATAAAAAATTTTAAACGTAGCTTTCCATTTTCTTCAATTGTATTAGTTGGATTTTCGTTGGGCGCCAACATTTCTTTAAAGCTTTCAGGCGAATTGGATAAATTTGGCAGTGAATATTTAAGTGGGATTATTGCGGTTAGTCCTCCAGTAGACCTCTTATCTAGCGCTAGACTCATAAGTCGCCCTTGCAATAAAATTTATTCTAAATATTTTTTGAGACTTTTAATGAATCATGTAAATTACTTACACCAGCGTTTTAAAGATATTCCACATCATAATTTACCATCAAATATAACACTTGATGATTTTGATGAACTTTATATAGCTCCAAGATCTAATTTTAGTAATGTATTTGAGTACTATAATCATTGCAGTTCAAAGCGCGTTATATGCAATATAGACATTCCAACTAAAATTTTATTTTCAAAAGACGATCCGATTATTGAATCAACATCTCTAGATAACATCGATCTTCCAAATAATATAGATGTTTTTAAAACAGAGTATGGAGGACATTTGGGGTTCATTGGTTTCAATGTTTTTAAAGAATTTAGGTGGATGGATAATATAATATTATCATGGATTGAGTCCTTTATTAATGCGCATGTGCAGAATGTGGAATAGACCAATTAACAGCTATTACAGCGTTTAAAAAATCGAACGCATTTATACCTGTAGCATAAAACCAAATTCCGCCAATTATTCCGATATTTGCACTGTAGTTGTATTCAATGGCTGGTGCGAAGCTTAGTATGTAAGAGAGATTTTTATTCCCTACTGGAGCTATAGTAGTCCCGATAAATTTAGTTTTTAATGCAATTGTATTTACACCATCGAGCGCTATCGCCCAATTTTTAGTAAGATTGTACTCAACTGAGGCAAGTATATTAAATACTGATCCAGGATAGACTATACCTTTAGTTGTAAAATCTCCTCCATATACGTTAATATAATGGACATTAACAGGTGTGAATAGATTACAATTTAGGTTAGTTGTCAATGACAAGTAATTAATATTATTAATATTCCATATTTTATTTAGTGTTATTCCAAAATTAGTGCTAAAACTACCGCCGCCGCTAGCATCAGTTCCTATGTTTTTTACACTTAAATATTGATAACTTCCAATTGGTAACGTTTCACTAATGTTAAATTTAATTGCAGAAGTTAATGTGTTTATTTTTTCTTTTAATAATTGAAACTCAAGACCAATAGTAAAATCGCCAACTCTCAAACTGTTAACGCTGCCTTCATGATTGAAAAAAAATTGTGGTGTTATAATCATGTCCATATAATCAGACATAGAGATGTGTGTTAATAATTGTAAATTTACATTGCTTTTTGCGTCTGCATATCTGTTGATATGCCAATAATTGTTTAAGTAACATATACTGCTGTTGTTGTATATGTGTGGTTTAATTTTAAATTGATTTTTAGCTACAATGTTTGCGCTTGGAGTTAATATAGAACCAGTAAACCATGGATGATGTAAAGTTATTTTATCTGTATTTTTACCATTTAAATAAACAATGCAGAAAAAAAATATAAATATAGATTTATGCAAATTAACACCATTTAATAACAAAACATGTTATCAAATCGTGTTAATTTTTTAAAGAAAAATAGACGTTTAATTTTATTCAAACGATCCACCCCAAGTTAGTATAATTACTCCGTTCATGAATTCAGGTGTATTTTTTCCAATAACAGAAAACCATACACCACCAAGAATACCAATATTTTCACTGTAATTATATTCAATACCTGGAGCTAAACTGAGTATATAAGAACCTGTGTTTGTCATTGAATCAGCTGTTATTCCATTGAATTTTGTTTTTAACGCCCAAGTATTTGATATATCCAATGCTAATGCCCAATTTTTTAAAAAATTATATTCTCCGGATAATAAGAAATTAAAGGTTGTTCCTGGATGAACCGTTCCGGAAGTTGTTGAGTCGCCACCGTATGCATTTAAACCATGAACTCTTACTGGTGTAAATAGAGAGCACGATGCGTTCGTTCTTGCCGATAGAAAACTATCTCTATATATATGCCATTTTTTGCCTACTACTAAACCAATGTTGGTTGCAAAACTGCCACCGCCACTAATGTCACTAGTTAATTTTGCAGGGTTCAAATGTTGGTAACTTCCAATTGGAAGTGTCTCTGTAATATTAAATTTAATATTAGGAGTGAATAGATCTTTTTTCTGTTTTAAAATTTGAAAATCCAAACAAATCTGAAAATCACTAACTCTCCAAGAATCTGCATACCCCTCATGCTCATATTTATCGTAATTAAATGTAAACTGTGGTGTTAATATCAAATCCATGTACGAATTTATTCCAAAATAAGTATAAATAATTTGTTGTATACTGGCGCTAACCTCTTTTGATCTATGAAGATGCCAGTGATTGTTGTAGTAGCCTATACTATCATTAAACCATAAGTACGGTTCTATAAAAAACTGACCTGGACCTACTGTCGCTACAGATGGCGCTAATATTGGACCGGTAAACATTGGGCTAATAGATGAATATTTATCAACATCTTTTGAAGAGTTAGCGTTTAAAAGAGAAAAACAGAAAAATGAACTAAATAATAATTTATACATAGTACCCCCTAAATGATACTATATAATATTTAAATTTTAAAGTAAAAATTTTTTTTAGATTAGTTAGATTTTTGTAAAAATAATTTGTGTTCTATGTGTTTTTCTGCAAATTTTTTACTTAATGATCTTACCGATAGAATCCAAGAAAATGTTACAACAACTATTATTGGCAATAAAATATGTGTTACTGAAAAAATAGACCCAGTGCCTATCAAATCGATTAAGGCTATTTGTATAAATGATGCTCCAGATTTACCAAGTCTTGACCCAACAACGTCTATCGCAGCTTTGCCTTTAACCTTGGCTTCTTTATCTAATGGTATGTATGCCATTTCTTTAGTTGGGTCAAAAAATGAATATTTTATTACTTTACTAATTACGTTTTGAAATGCTCCAAATATAACTATAAATAAAAGGGGTGAGCATCCAAAACTTTGAGTAAAATTCTCAAATGAATTTTTGCATAATATAAGTGTAAAAAAACATACCCCTGTAATTCCTACAATAATTGGGGTTAATTGCGCGCTAACGTGCCATCCAAATCGTCTAATTATGTTGCCACCTAAAAAAATAGATGTTATAAATGCAAAAAATCCTACACATGACGTTGTTTTGCCTATAAACATTTGATATTCAGCTGGTGATGAGTAAATAAGTTTTACTGAAGCTTTCCACGTAACTTCTATCAAGTTTATTGTTAATCCATATCCTACCACTAAGATCGCTATCCCTAAAAGGTATCTTGATTTCATTAAATGAGAAAAACCTTGTCTTAGTGAAAGTTTTTCTTTATTTTTACGAGGTGACTGAGTGTATTCGTTTGGATTTAAAAAATTTTTTTCAGTTAACAAATATTTATTTGCAAACCAATAAACAATCATTACGCAAAAACCAATAATAATTGAAACGCCAATTAAACTTTGTAATGTATAAATAAATTCAAATTTAGATAGTTTTTTTGTAAAAAAATAGACTATAGGACCAACGCAAAATGCTGCTAAATCGCCAGCTGCAATGTAAATATTATAAGATTTTTTCGCTTCATCTATTGTTGTTACGTCATTAGCAAAACCCCAAAACATAACCAATATGACTACACTTCCCCATAATTCTGCTGTTACAAACAAGATAGTCTGTATCCAATTGCGATATACAGCAACCCAGTGTTCAGATTTTGTGCCAAATTTAGAGACTAACCAATCTGCGGAGTCGTTTGGCGATAAAGTGTCGATATTTGGATATAAAATAAACCCGCAAATAAAAACTACTAACAAAAATCCGCATATTATTGTGTAGAAGAGGGTTTTTTTACTTAAAATATTACTTAATTTTGAATAAATTATAGCTACTATTATTGCTACTGGTAAAACGACCCACCCTTTAAGGACCGATATAACTTCTGCTCCTGAATTTTTTGACGTTACAACAATTGTGTCTTTCATGCAAGCGAATATGCCGTAGTTTATTGAAATAAAAAATTTAATTAAAATTAAAGGAAGTAATTTGTTTAAATCGCAACGATTGAATGGCCATATACGTCTTCTCCATTTACTAAATTTAATAGTATCAGAATTATTTATCATAATGTATTTAACCTTATAATGTAGATAAAATTCTTCAGATTGTAATGGTGTTGTTATTTCTTGTCTATTGAAATATAAGATAGGTAATTTAATTAAAATTAAATAAATTAATAAGAAGAATAAAAAAAATATACTCACCATATTTCAAATTAAAAATATCATGAGTATACAATGTTTATGCTGCAGCTTCTTTTAGAATCTCAAACACCCCTCTAGAAGCTGGTATTAGGCATAACTTGTTAACTTCATCAATAGCCTGTTGGCATTTTAAAGAATTTAAAAATTTCTCAACCAGTTCTTTATTTGGCCAGAGGCTAGAAGCTATAAATTCATCTGTATCTTCGTTGTGGTATATTCCAGCTACAGTAACGCCGCTTTCATATGACAATTTGCAAAGCTTTTTATTCCAAAGCCTTACAAATTGTTTTTCGAGTCCAGGCTTAGGGTGATAAGATGTTGTAACAAGCACGCTATCTTTGTGTTTCATGTTCAAGCTACTCTCTCTTCTATTATTTTATATGACTCATAAGTAGTTGGTTTCATACAAATGTCATTTATTTTTTCTATCCATTCTTTCAATGCAGGAGAATTAAAATATTTTAAATAGACATCAAGACTTGGCCAATGAGATGTAAATAGATAATCGTTAGTCTCTTGTCTAAAATAGATAGAAACATTGTGTCCACCCATCTTTTCTGTTAATTTACATATGCCGTCTTGCCAAAGTGATAAAAATTCTTTCTCTCTTCCAACTTCCACATAGAAAGTAGAAATCTCTAAGTATTTGCTTTTTTGTATCATAACTAATACCTCCAACTATTAATCTACATATTAATATTTCTTTTTCAATAAAATTATTTTTTGCATTTTGCATTAATTTTATATAGAATCATTGGAATTGAAATTAATATTAACATTCCAAATATTAAGAAAAATTCATAAAATAATATATTGTCTATTTGTATGTTTTTTGGTGGCATAAAACCTGCGATAATTGAAAATAGGCTTATGCTTATTCCTAGTAAGGCAGTTACCCATATGCCAATGGAGCCGCCAGGTATTTTGAAACTACGACTAACTTCTTTTTTGTGATAATGTAATTTGATTGATGCAGCAAATAATACTATATAAACAATCATTGCCAATTGAGCTGTAATGATTGATAACATCCAAAACGAAGCATTTACAGTTGGCATCAATGTAAAAACGAGACAAAGAAATGTTACTATTATAGCCTGCAAAAAGAGCGCTCCAGTAGGAACATTGTGTTTATTAGTTTTTGTGAAAAACTTAGGTAAGCAACCATCTTTACTTGCCACCATAATTCCTTTTGTTGGACCTATAATCCATGCTGACACACAACTTAAGCTTCCTAAAATTATACAAATAGCTACTAATGGAATTAAAAATGGCATATTAAAAGTTTTTAATATAATGGAAAAGGCTTGTAAAATACCAGTGACTAAATTGAGTTTATTGTGAGGGACTATAACTGCTATTGCAAGTGAAGACAAAATAATTGAAATTGTTATAATGAATACCGATAGGCATAAAGCCTTCGGATAGTCTTTTTGTGGGTGTTTCATTTCTTGAGCATGAGTTGCAACCATTTCCAGTCCTATTAATCCAAATAACACGTTACTGAAATAAGCAAGTTTATCTAGTGCATCTATGCTTGGAAGGAGTTCTTTCCAAGATAGTGGAGTTTGTGATTGATGACCAAAAAGTAAATATGTTGCGCACAACAAAATAATACTTGCCATTGGAATTAATGTGCCGATAGTAGCTCCAATAGAACTTATTAGACTTGAGACTTTCATTCCGTGACAACTCAGATACGTACTAGACCAAAACAAAATAAGAATAACGGTTGTTATATATAATTTATTTTCGGCTAATTCAGGATTAAATATGTATGCGCAGACCCCAGCGATTAATGTCATAATAGTTGGGTACCACGCTAAATTATAAATCCAGTTTAACCATATGATAATTAAGCCAACTTTATGCCCAAAGGCTTCACGAATCCATATGTAAAGACCACCAGTATGCGGCCATCCAGTTCCAAGTTCAGCAGAGACAAGGGCGCTTGGTATGAAAAACATAATTATAGCAATTACGTAATAAAAAATTAATGATAAGCCATATTCTGCAGAAAATGGTAAAGTTCGTATGCTGTCTACCGCAATCACATTGATCATAACAATATGAAACAAATTTAACACTTGATGTTTTTTTGCATCTACCATTTATATGATTGTGGCCATTGAAAAATTTTTTGCCCGAGAGAGGATTCGAACCTCCATGCCTTACGGCACCAGAACCTAAATCTGGTGTGTCTACCATTCCACCACCCGGGCTTTTAATATGTAAAATACTGCTTTAAAAACACATTAAAGTCAAGGTGTTGTTGTTTATAAATATTTGTTCTTTTATCATGTAATTCTTATGAAATTAAATGATTTAAAAAATAAATACTTGTGGGATGATAGAAGGCCTTTTATTCAAGATAACGTATTGATGATACCTCATCATTATAGTTTGCATGATAAATTTGATATGCCACATTTACACTCAAATGAAATTTTTGGAAATGACAATCCTGTTTATATAGAGTTTTGTAGTGGAAATGGCGAATGGGTTATAGAAATGGCAAAGAGTAACCCATCTATAAATTGGATAGCTGTAGAGTGTAAATTTAAAAGGGTAAGTAAAATTTGGTCTAAAATGAAAAATAATGGATTAGACAATTTATTTATTGTTTATGGGAAGGCCGAAGAATTTTGTAAATATTATACTTCAAAACAATCTATCGAAAATCTATTTATAAATTTTCCAGATCCGTGGTTTAAAAAAAAACACGCAAAACATAGATTAATTCAACAATCGTTTGTTGAGCAACTTGCGACAATTTGCAATCCAGGTGGCTGCATCTTAATTGTTACTGACAATTCACCATACAGAGATCAAATTATAGACGAAATGAGATTGCACAACAGTTGGGAAAATGTATTTGATGATCCTTTTTATAAAAAGGAATATGAAAATTACGGATCATCCTTTTTTCATAAATTATGGATCAGTTTGGGTAGAGATATTCATTATATGAAGTTTAGAAGAAAATCGGAGCAGAGGGATTCGAACCCCCGACCCTCTGGTCCCAAACCAGATGCGCTAGCCAAACTGCGCTATGCTCCGTAATATTTTTGTATAATTATATATTTTCATTCAATTGTTGTCTATGAGATATTCTGAATTGAGGTAAAAAATTATGAAATTTGTAGATTATAGCGCTTACCAAAAACTTAAAAAATTAGCAAAAACGCCTCCGGACTTGACGCAACATGTAGTTTTCAATACAAATCGTATTGTAAATATGAGTTTATCTGCATGTTCTTGGAAATTGTTGTATAGCACAGAGAGGGTGAACGAAGATATTAAAAATTATCTTTGTCAATTAGCTTTAGAGGCTAATGTTTATGAAAAAATGTACAATATGCAAAACATGAAGGTGATGAATTTTGTAAACGGAGTAAAAAGTGAAGAGAGAGCGGTAGGTCATACTGCAATTCGTAGTCTAAATTCGATTAATGACTTTTCTAGTGAGGCTATAATTAATGTTTCTAAATTGTACAGAAACGAGCTTGAAAAATTAAAAATTTTTTTATCTAAATTAAACCAAATTTCTACTATTGTGGTAGTTGGAATAGGCGGCTCTTATTTAGGTATTAATGCTATTTACAACGCTTATAAAGTACATTCGAAAAACAACAGAAGGTTGATGTTTATTTCTAGTGTCGATTCAGATGATGCTCTAAGTCTACTGAAGGAGATAGATATGAAATCGACTATCGTGGCTGTGATTTCTAAATCCGGCACAACAATTGAGATAAAATCTCAACAAGAACTATTTCGCAAGAAATTTGAAGCTAAAGGGTTTAATTCTAAAAAACATTTTGTTGCAATAACTAGCCCTGGAAGTGAAATAGACAATAGATCGAATTATTGCGAAGTTTTTTATGTGTGGGATTTTATAGGTGGAAGATATTCGTTATCAAGCATGGTTGGTGCATTACCGTTGGCATTTGTTTTTGGCATTGATATGTGGATGAGTTTTTTAGATGGTATGCATGATATGGATGTACATGCTTTAACAGAAAAAGATCCAACTAAAAATCTCCCTCTTTTTGGAGCATTATTGGGAATTTGGAATAGAAATTTTTTAAATTACTCAAGCTATGCAGTCATTCCATATTCGCAGTGTATGCATCAATACTCTTTGCATTTACAACAACTATTTATGGAATCAAATGGTAAATCCACCTTACAAAATGATAGCTCTTTGATAACATGGAGTACATCTCCAATTGTATTTGGAACTGTAGGTACTCAATGTCAGCATTCTTATTTTCAAGCCGTTCATCAAGGAACAGAAATAATTCCAATAGAGTTTATAGGGTTTAGAGAGAGTCAGCTAGAGTGTGACGATATAATAGATGGCACAACAAACCAAAAAAAACTTACAGTTAATATGTTTGCTCAGAGTTTAGCGTTAGCACGCGGTAAATACAATGCAAATAATAATAAATATTTTTCAGGTAATCGTCCATCTCATATTTTAATATCTGATAAGTTAGATGCTTATTCTATAGGAAATTTACTAGCATATCACGAACATTACGCTGTATATCAGGGATGGATTTGGGGGATCAATTCATTTGATCAAGAGGGGGTCGAATTGGGGAAAGCATTAGCAAATGATATGTTGAATATTTGTAACGGAAAAATAATATCGAGCGATGAAATAATCGCAACTTTATTACATGAATTATAAAATGCGCAATGGCATTAATGCAAATACAACATTTGGTGAACTTTGACTATCGGACGAATCAACTATCAAACCAGGATTTACTGAATTGCTAACTCCAAAATTTATTGTTTCTTTTTTACAATGCTTTAGGATGTCTAAAAAATAATTTGGATTAAATGCGATTTCCAATTGACTGCCACTGTAATCTACAGGCATTTTCACTTTACCCTCGCCAATATCTCTATTTATAGTTTGTAATTGCAGCTCCCCATCAACAAATGTAAATTTTACAGAATTATTCGCTTCAGAAGTAAAAAGTGATAATTGTTTTAATAGAGTCATCAATTCATCTTTGTGTATAGTGATCTCCTTGATTTCTTCTTTACTTGGTATAATCCTATTATAGTCTGGGTATTTGTCTGATATAAGTTTTGATACTATGCACCATTGGTCACATTCTAAAGAAATTTTATCGTCGACGATGTTTATTGTGATATTTTGAGAATCATTGTTTAAAAGTTTTATTATTTCTTCAACCGTCTTTATTGGAATAACACTTGTACTTTTATTTGCGTTGTTAAAATTTATTGATTTATCCATTTTTGCCAATCGTTTGCCATTTGTTCCAACAGCGGTAGCTTTTCCATCAATAAGCTCTAGTAAAAGTCCAGTAAGAGCTTGATTGTCGTGTTCTTTTGCTACTGCAAATGCAGTATTAGATAACATTTCTTTTAAAACTGAAGATTCTATATTAAATGATATGCCATCATTTACACTTTGAAAAGATGGGAATTCACTACTATCCATACCATGAAGCATGAAATGAGATGTTCCAGATGTTACACGTGCGATGCCGTTGGTATCAGTTTCTAAATAAATATCTGGAGCTGTTAACTCTCTTATTAATTGAAAAAATCTCCTAGCTGGAACGGTTATCGTGCCGCATTCTTCGATTTGAGCGTCTATTTTTGAGCGCATTGTAACAGTTATATCTGTAGCAGTAATCACGATTTGTCTGTCAAAAGCTTCTATTAATACGTTAGAAAGTATAGGTATAATTGCTTTCGTTGGAACAATACCTTGTATTTTACCGATAAGAGAGAGTAAGGATTCTCTTTGAACAACAAATTTCATATATTATAAACTATATCTAACATAACAACATATTTTACCAAGCAAGAGAGAAAGTTGTCAATAGAGTTTTTCCTTATTTCGAATTTTTAGATTTTTTTGTAGTTGTGTTTTTTTCATTTTTGTATGACAATTTAGTTTTAAAACTTGTCGAATTTATTTTTTTAAAAATCATATTGGTAATTTATTGAATTATATGAACAGCAATGAGCATTCTATAGAGAGTTTTGATGTGAAAGTGGAAAAATTAAAGAAAAATTTAGAAATTATCATTCCATCAAACGGTTTAGAAGAAAAGCTTAAGTGGAGCAGTCAAAGTAATGTTCCTCTGAGGGTAAAACTTGGGTTTGATCCAACAGCTCCAGATTTGCACTTAGGACATGTTGTTGTCCTAAAAAAGCTTAAAGAGTTTCAGAACTATGGGCATAAAATAATAATTATTATTGGAGATTTTACTGCTGGTATTGGCGATCCTACCGGACGCAACAAAACGCGTCCGCCACTTACGAAAGAGCAAATTGCCATAAATGCTGAAACATATTTAGGGCAACTGTCTAAAATTATAGACCTCTCTAAGGCAGAAGTTCACTTTAACTCTAAATGGTTTAATAAATTACAAATGACAGATTTAGTTGGAATTCTCTCTAAGGTTACTTTGTCTCAAATTCTGCAACGCGATGATTTTAATAATCGTTATAAGTCCAATATACCAATTTATTTTCACGAACTCATCTATCCAATTATTCAAGGATATGATTCATTAATGGTAGAAGCAGATATTGAAATTGGCGGAACCGATCAACTTTTTAATTGTTTAGTTGGTAGAGATATTCAAAACGCCTTTGGAAAGAGACCTCAAATTGTAATCTGCGTTCCAATATTAAGAGGAACAGATGGTCATCAAAAAATGGGAAAATCGCTTAATAACTATATTGGCATTGCGGAAGAGCCTAATAATATTTACGGAAAAGTAATGTCTATTCCAGACAATTTAATTGAAGAGTATGCTCGACTTGTATGCGATTTCCATGAAGACTTATTGCAAACTCGCCTTAAAGAGATCTCTGATGGTTTTGTTAACCCTATGAATGTAAAGAAAGAACTAGCTTATGATATTGTTAAGCAATTTTATGGAGTTGAATTGGCTGAGAGTAGTGCTGAGTATTTTTATAAACAGGTTCAGTCTCGAAATGATAACTTAATAGAATTTGAGTCAATTTCTTTAAAAGAGCTTGGCCTGGATTTTCATGGATTGACTTTAATTTCCCTATGCTCTGTTCTTCAAAAAAATAAAAGCAAAAGCGAATTGCGACGATTAATTCAGGGCGGGGGGGTTACAATAAATTCTGATAAAGTTATAGATTTTAATTTATTAATAGAATCATTAACTAAAAATGATTTTAAGTTATCTTTGGGAAAAAGACTTTACTATCAAATTATTGTAAAAAACCACTAAGAAGCATGTATTCCACATCCCACAGATAGCGGAATGTGGAATACATTGTAAAAAAGTTATTTTCTTTTTATGTTTATTTTTTTTGGATCTTCATTCTTTTTTTTCTTAAAAACAATATGCAACATTCCCTTATCGTAGCTTGCTTCAGGATCTGACGATTCATCTACATTTTCAGGAAGTGCTATTTGGTAAGAGTATGAACTTTTAGCTCT
This sequence comes from Chlamydiota bacterium, assembly GCA_023269435.1. Classification (GTDB taxonomy): domain Bacteria; phylum Chlamydiota; class Chlamydiia; order Chlamydiales; family 2-12-FULL-49-11; genus JAHFTJ01. Next base: position 77,053 of record JAHFTJ010000001.1, on the reverse strand, counting down.
GTAGTGATATTTTTTTTCATCTTCCTTTTCTGATTTTTGACCATGAATCCATAGAGTTTTGTTTTCCATTGTGATTTCTATATCTTCGTCGTCTAATCCAGGGACTCCAGCATCTACGTAAATATTGTTATTGTCTTCAGAAAGTGAGATGTTTGGATGATTTTGGTTGCAAGAAAAATTTACATCATTAAAAAAATTTAAACCATCTTCACTCCAAAATGAACGAACAATTTTGTGCAAAGGAGTTTCGTTTTGTTTTGTTAAATACTTATGTGACATTTTTTACCTCATTTTTATACATTATATATATACAACTTGGCATAATCTTTTTCAAGCTATATGATTGATAAAATTTTACATAATTCAAATAGAAATCATCTAATTGAACCAGACGGTGGAATACCTAGGCAATTTCTCCCTAATTTTATTCGTTGGCCAATCAGAGCTCTTGTCGTGCCATTTGTAATTTTAGACATTTTCGCACAAAAAATTGCCAAATTTATAATTAAGCCGCCATACAAACAAATTGGCAAATGTAAAAAGAGGGGAAATTGCTGTCACTATATTTTAATTAGAAAATTGAAGTGGCCATTTTCTATATTAGACAAATTCTGGCATACTGAGATAAATGGGTTTTATCGAAGAGATAAGAATGTTTACAAATACAATAACATTAACGTCTATCTTATGGGGTGCAGGTATTTTACAAAAGATGGAAAATGCTGTTGCTATCATATGCGTCCAGCTATTTGTCGTATGTGGCCAAGAATTGAATATTTTGGATATCCAAAAATTTTACCTGGGTGTGGATTTAAAGCTGTAAAAAGAGATTAATTTTTTTTCTTAATTGGAGAGATAATATTATTAAACGTTTTATTTATTTACTTGTTTCTGCTCTTTTTTTATTTGCAGATGAAAATTACATCCCTTTAGATAGAAATGTTATGGTTGGTAGTCTAACAAATGGATTAACTTATTATATAAAAGAAAATAGCTACCCAAAAAATAAAGCTTATCTTCAATTGGTTGTAAAAGTGGGATCTTTATATGAAGAAGATAACGAAAGTGGAGTAGCGCATTTTCTTGAACATATGTTATTTAGAGGGACAAAACACTTTGAAGATTGGGAAATTATTAAATATTTAGAATCTATAGGATCTCAGTTTGGCCCAGATATAAATGCCTATACATCATTCGATGTTACTAATTATATTCTTAATATACCGTTAGATAAATGTGACTCGCTAGATAATGGAATATTAATATTGAGTGATTTTGCAGATAGAGCGACATTGAAAGACGATCTCATTAACAATGAACGCTCAGTAATAATTGATGAATACAATTTAACGAAAAAAAATTTTAATGGACGTATAAATGCTAAATTTATAGATCATTTTTTGAAAGGATCCTCTTATCAAAAAAGACATCCAATTGGCAATAAGGAAGTTATATTAAATTGTGATCCTAAAATAATTAGAAATTTTTATAAAAAATGGTATAGGCCAGATAGAATGGCTGTTGTAGCGGTTGGAAACTTTAATGCAGAAGAGGTAGAGTTTTTAATAAAAAAATATTTTGAATGTATTCCAAAAAATGAATCAGAAGTTGAATATCCATCTACAACACTAGATATACAAGGCAAACTTGACAATTTAATAGTTAACGAAAGTGAGTTAACTGTAAATCAAGGAGGTCTTTGTTTTTTAGAACAAATATTTTATGCAAAACATTACACAAATAGCTCTGCAATTAATTGTATAATATCTAATCTTTATAATTCTATTATGAATAGACGATTAAACAACATCAGCAAGATTAACAACCCTCCATTTATTAGTTGTTCAATGTGTAGCGATGAATTATTTGCAAATATTATTTTTGATCAAATAGAATTTTTGTTTTTTGAAGATAGACCTCTTGATGGATTGAAAGCTGCATATGAAGAATTGAAAATGTTTAATAAGTTCGGCCCAACTAACGAGGAATTAATTAGAGCTAAAAAAGAATTGGAAGAAATTTTTGTAGATAAATTGGAAAATTTACACAATATTTCTCATTCAAGTCATGCATCACATTTAATTGATCATTTTATGTATGGGTTAGATTATATAGATAGAGAAGTATTTTTAAATATTCAACGTAGTTTGTTACCAATAATTGATGTAGATGCAATAATAAATTGGAGTGTAAAACATGTTGATATTAACAAATACAATGTATTTTATTTTGTTGCTAAAAAAAATTTAATAAACAATGAAGAAATAGAAAAATTATTGGAAGATTTGCACTCTTGCGACATAGAAAATCGTGTAAATAAACAACACGAGTTACAGCAAATGGAGGTAGAAAAAATAGAAGATTGTCCTATGCCATTAATTACCGAAAGTGGAAGTGTAGATTATGAAACGTTTTCACTTGAAAATGGCTTGAAAGTGTTAGTTCATCCTACAGATTTTGAAAAAAATAATGTAACGATATGCTTAGTTGCAAATGGAGGGTTGACGTCTCTTCCGAAAAATTACACTAATTCTATCAAAATGGCAGTCGAATATGTTTTTGAGTCTGGATTGGCAAACTTAGATGGTCTTAACTTGTCAGAATGGTTGTCAGAACATAATATTGATTGCTTTTTATCTATTGGAAGCAATTTGCGATTAATAAATATTTGCGGAAAAAATGACAATATGGAATCGTTATGCGATTTAATAAGATCTATATTTACATTAAAACGTTTTGACGTAAGTGTTTGGGAGAATATTTTAATTAAACATAAAGAATTTGGAAAAAATTTAAACAATGATCCTTATTCTTATTTTTTTAAAAAATTAAATGCAGCATTACATCCAGATCATCTTTTGTTTAAAGATGTTAGCGTAAAGAATGCATCAAAGGAAATCGCTAAAGATGTTATGGAAATGTGTTTTTCTGATCCATCACAGTTTACAATGATAATAGTTGGAGATGTGAATAAACAAGATGTAAAGGAAATTATACGTACACATTTAAATTTTAATATATCAAACGCAAGGAAATTAAATGATAAAATTGATGATGATTATTTTTCTCCATTAGGTTCATTTATAAAAACGAATTATGATGGTGTATTTTACAAAGGTATAGATACTCATCCTATTGGTGTTCTGTGTTATAATAAACAATTTAATTCTAACGATAAAGATATAAATTATTTATTTGCATCAGAAGCTTTAGCTAATATTCTGCAAACAAGGCTGTTGGAAAAATTGAGACAAAATTTAGGTGATACTTACAACGTTAATGTAGATATCTCTTATCCATTTGCACCAAATTTAAGTGAAATTGAAATATATATAACATTTTCAAGTGAACCTCAAAAAATTAATGTGTTAAAATTGGCAATTCAAAATGAAATAAAAAATTTGTTAGAATTAGGGCCAACTAAACAAGAAATAAGCACAACTAAAGAAATTAAGATGCAATCTTTAAAAGATATTTTACATGAAAACAATACTGTAATTAGAATGCATGAGCTTAATATATTTTATAAATATACAATTAAAAGTTTAGCAGAATATGCAGAATTTATTAATAATGAAATAACATGTGAGAATGTTATGAAATTGTGTAATCATTTATTTAAAAATAAAAATTTAGTAACAGCTACCCTATTGCCGGAAGAAGCATTAGTTAATTAAAAAATATATAATTAATTCTCATCTTTTTGTATGGAGCTTTACATTCTAACTAGCTGACTTATCAAAGTCAGCTAGTTATATACACAAAAAAACTCAAAAGTTGGCTTTTGACTTCGCTGGCATCATCATCTTTTAAGTCGTCTGCATCGCTCAACTTACTCAAGTTGAGCTGCTTCGACGTCGCTACGCTACTTCAAATATGTGGTGCCGGCTTTGCCAAATTCCCAACTTTTGAATTCATTTGTGTATATGTTATTGTTAATCACGATAAGCTGTGAATGTATTATTATTAGATTGTATTAATTGTGCAGCTATAATTTCATCTTTATCATTAGAGATGAATTGTATTGTATTATTGTCGTCACCTTTAAACTTAAACATTAAATTTCGTTCAGGAATCAAGATGAGTGGGGATCGACCAAATACATTAACGGTAAGTGAGTTGTCTATTAATTCAATTTTTATTCCAAACCCTTGGTAGTTGTACTTACCAATGAATTTTTTTAAATAATTTTCAAAAAAAATATTTTTATCCTTTTGTTTTAAAAAAACTATATCTGATACTTTTGGTTCAAAAGGTATTTGAATTACATTTATGTCACCATAGACGTTTTCGTTAAATGTAAATTTCAATCCATTTAACATTTGATTATTGTCCTCGCTTGAAATTTCAAAGACATTATAGTGATAATGATTTAGTAAAATTGTCATATTATTAAAAAAAACTTCTAAATGTCCATTATTAACAACAACCTCTACATTGCCATAACCATCATTGTAGTACACGCCTTGAAATTCACTTAATGGGTGTGATGGATGTGTATTTTCGTGTTTGTGCATATGTGTATGTTGGTTTTTTTGAATGTCGTCTTTAGAGTAATCTACAAATGCCTTGAGCATTTCTAACCATGCTATATTATTAAGGTTTAGCAACTTATCGGCTATAATTGCAGATACAATATTTGGAAATGGAGTTAAATGTTTATTAGATAGCGCTACAATTCCAATGTTTTCTTTTGGAAATAGTAAAATACTAGACGAAAATCCTTCTATATTACCATTGTGAAATAACGCTATATGACCCCTATACAATAAAACAAACCATCCTAATCCATACGATTCCATAGGAACTATTTGCTCTACACCAGGGCATGTATTTTTTATCATATTACTCACCACATGTGGTGAAACTATTTCATTCCATGTCTCTTCTTCGATGTAGCCATCCCCTTTCTTCATCAACACTTTAATCCATTTTAACATATCCTCAAGCGATGAGTTCATCCCTCCAGATGAGGAAACTGTGTCAACGTTTACAAAATTAGTTGATGATACGCCTGCTTTGTAATCTCTATAACCGATAGAGTGATCTGCGTTTTTTTGAAGATCGACAATTGAAAAATTAGTATTTTTCAATCCTAATGGTTCAAGAATTTTTTCGCTTGCTAACTCTTCCCATGTTTTTCCAGTGACATTTTCAGCTAAATTACTGGCAATCATATAACCTAAATTTTGATAAAAAAATTCGTGCCTAAACTGCGTAAAAGGATCGAGATAACGTAATCTTTTTATCATATCTTTACGTGAAATTCCACTGTTAAACCAAGATGCATCATGTCTAGGATAACCAGATATGTGAGTTAAATAGTCTCTTAAAGTTATTGAATATGTTGTTACCGGATCTTTTAATTTGAAATAAGGGATGTGATCGATTATTTTGTCATCCCAATCTATTAGACCTTCATCGACTAATTGACCTAATACAAAAGTTGTAAAAGCTTTGCTAAGTGATCCAATTGGAAATTGCGTTAATTTTGTTACCTGAAGAGAATGCTCTTGATTTCTAAATCCATAACCATTTGAAAGTACGATCTCATCATTTACAACAATTCCAACAGCTGCGCCTGGAACATTCATTAAATTTAAATATTCTAATATAACTTCATCTATATTATCTAATACATCTTTACTTACATAAGTTTCGTTTGCAATACACATCTGCTGTTGCAAAAGTGTAAAATAAATAAAAAAACAAACAAGTCTTTTCATAAAACTCCTAATAAAAAATCGATTCAACTTTATCATAATGAATATTTTGTTGCAATAAAATGGCACAGCCAAATAAATAAAATTTATTTTCTGCACAATCCCTAACTCATCTTGTTAATCTGCCATATCTATAGGTCTGGCAGCCAATAGGTCCAATACTACTTTCAATTTCGAAAGAGGTCTAATGTAAGTTCCTAAACAGTTAATTTATAAGATTTATGGCGCATTCACTATTTTTGGCAATCGAAGAATGAATAGTTAAATTTTTCCCGATGGCTTGTCCGTTATTAAAAGAATCTTCATTGTAATTAGAGCAGCTGCGTCCATTAGTTGTAAGTTGTTGGTATGCTAACTTAATTCCATTATTTAAATCTGAATTAACAATTGTTAATGCGTTAGAATCTGTAATATTTTCTTTCATTTTCATATTAAATCCATTAGCAATACCAGATAAAAATGAACCTTTTGCATTGGGTCCCATTTTACCTTTTCGTTTCTTTTTTTCAGATTCCCATAGTTCATCTAATTTATAATTTAAAAACGCAACTACATATTCAGCGATCTCAACATGTAATTCTCTTCCAAAAATCTCGAGATAGACTACTCCAGCTCCAAAACAATAGACAGGACGTACTAAAAAATTACATATTATGTCTAATATTGCGGTTAGTTTTGCCGTTATTTTTCGCTGAGCAATTAAGCGCTTTGACACATATAACTCATCGTCATTTGTATAAGAAAGTCTATATTTTAGTAGTAATTCTCTAGCTTTTTCCATCGCATTATTTGCTTCATGCAAATTAGAGCTAGAAGATAGTTCTAATAATTTTTGAACTTTTTTGATTATTGACTGATCTTTTTGTATTTTTAAATTATTAATGTCAATTGTAGCATTAAGCTCTTCATTCCATTTATATAATTTGCATATATTTTTAAATTCTTTACAATGTGGAGGTTGTGTATTTCCATGGATTATAAATGTTAAATAATGTGCAAATTCATGTCTGAGAAGCTCCTTTAATGAATCATCTTCATATATCATTAATGATTTATTTATTCCTATCTCGTATCGAACTGAACAAAAATATCCTAATTTAGATTTATGTTCGAATGCAATTAAATTAATAGGGTATGTAGTGTTATTAACTACAAACCGTTTTTTGAGAACTTCAAATTTCACTTCATATCTTATGATGTTTTTCAATAAGGTGTTGCATCTCTCAATAAACACTGAAATAGCTGGAGAAAAATGATATAATATATTTTCTGTGGACATTAACGTACCTATGATTTTTAATCATCGGTTATAAAGGAGTTTTGATTTTATGTATAGAGCAAGCGGAGCATTTAGTTTAGAAAGAAATAAATTTATACCAGAGCGTTCTAAATTTTTTAAAACTTTAAATAAAGTTAAATGGAGCGAAGATAGCGAATTATTCAATTTAATAGAGAAAGATGCAGATATATCTGCACCTTTAAAAGTTGGTGTATTGTTTTCTGGTGGACCAGCATCAGGTGGAAACAATGTAATTGCCGGACTTTTCGATGCCATTACTGACATTAATTGCAATTCTGAGCTTATAGGATTTTTAGGCGGTCCTTCTGGATTATTAACAAACGATACAAAAAAAATAAATGAAATGGAATTATTATCTTGTCGTAATATTGGTGGTTTTAATTTGTTAGGGACAGGGAGAACTAAAATAGAGGAAAAAGATCAGTTAAAGAAAGTGTTAAAAGTAATCGATGAAATTGAATTGAATGCTTTAGTTTTTATAGGTGGAGACGATACTAGCACTACTGCATATCATTTATCTAACTATTTGATAAGAGAAAAGTCAGAGTGTGCTGTTATTGTAATCCCAAAGACAATAGATGGAGATTTAAAATCCAATCATATTGAAATATCATTTGGTTTTGATACCGCCTGTAAGGTGTATAGTGAAATTATAGGAAATATCTGTATTGATGCGGTTTCTTCTTTAAAATACTGGCATTTTATTAAAGTGATGGGAAGAAAAGCATCTCATATTGCATTGGAATGTGCTTTGCAAACTAATCCAAACATTGCGATTATCAGTGAAGAGATAGGGGTAAATAACACTCCTTTAAAAGAGATAGTAAATTATATAGTAGACGCTGTAGAAAAGCGTGCACTGTGTGGGCGAAATTATGGTGTTGTTTTACTCCCAGAAGGGCTGTTAGAGTTTATTCCAGAAATGAAAAAATTAATATTAGAATTAAACCGTATTTTGGCTGCTAATGATATAATTGACAACCTTACAAAAGAATCTAAGTTTTACTACGAAGTTTTACCAAAAGATATTCAAAAACAATTGCTAGAAGAGAGAGATTCTCATGGAAATGTAAAATTATCTATAATTGACACTGAAAAATTAATTAGTTGGTTGGTTAAGAGAGAGTTATGCTCTAGAGACTCTAAAATAAAATTTAACGCAATGCATCATTTTATTGGTTATGAAGGTAGATGTGCATATCCATCTATTTTCGATGCTACGTATTGTTACAATTTGGGGTATGTTGGAGCTTTGTTGGCTAGAGATAAAAAGAGCTCTGTTATGGCTGGATTAAAAAATTTAACGCATTCACCTAACAAATGGATGCCAATTGGTGTAAAACTTTCGTCGATGATGTGCAATGAAGAACGCAATGGGGTTAAAAAGAAGGTTGTAAAAAAAACTTTAGTAGATTTAAACGGGTGTGTGTTTAAAGAATTTGTAAAAATAAGAGAAGAAAATAAAGTTGAAAATAATTACTACAGTCCAGGGCCTATTCAATATTTTGGAGAGGCAAGCAAGTCTGTTACAAAAACATTATCAATCGAGTCTAGCTGTGAAAGCAATAGCCAATAAGCTACCCCACACCACAAATAGTTTTCATCAGGATTGAATTTTGATGTATGCAAATCGTATGCTGGTTCTTTACGCGCCCCTAAAAACCAAAAAGAACCAGGAATTTTTTTTAAATAGTATGCGAAATCTTCCCCTGCAAAATATTTATCTGTTACTACTGTTTGAAATCCAGATGATTTAAGCATTTTATTAGTAACGTGATAGCTTTTTTCATCGTTTTTCAAAGTTGGGTAACCGCTTATAAAATTAAATGAAGCTACTTTAGCGGTTGGGTAGCTTGATGTTATACAATAAATTTTATCTTTTATATTTTTTACGAAAGAGTCTGCCATGCTTTCTGATAAAAAATTTCTAAAAGAAAAACACATAGTTGCATTATTTGGTCTTATATTAGGCGTATCTCCTGACCTTGCAATTGTTGGAGTAAAAACAACACTCTCATTTGGTGTAAAGAATAACCTTTCTGCACCACGTAAACTATTTAATATATCGTTCATTACATTAATTGCATTTGAACCAACGTTAGGTCTCATCGCATGTCCTCCACTACATTCAATAACAAAATGAATTTGAGAAGAATTAGCTAAAAATTCGTCTGGTTTAGAAAAAAAAACACCACCATCGTGCATAGGCGCTATATGCAAACCAAAAGCATTATCGACACCATCACAAACTCCATCTTTTACAAGTGATTCACCACCAGAACGATGCTTTGCAAACTCTTCTGATCTTTGCCATACAAAACGAACATTTACTTTTGGCTGTATCATGTTTTGGCTGATAGCTTTAAATGCAGATAGCAACATTGCGCTGTGGCAGTCGTGTCCACATGCATGCATTTTCCCACTGTGTTTTGATGAAAAATGCAGTTCCGTCTCTTCTTGTATCGGCAATGCGTCTATATCTGATCTAAAAATAAATCTTGGTTTATTTTTATCTACATCAACATCTACCCAAATTCCACCATCACGCCAATTAATTTTAATCGCATATTTATTTTTTGATGTAAATTTTTCTATTTGATTTTTTATAAATGCTAAAGTTTTTTCTTCTTCCCATCCTAACTCTGGAATTTCGTGTAAATTCCGTCTAATTTTTAACGTGCAATCTCTTAAAGATTTAGCAACATTAATAGTATCTTCGCTTGACATATCTATTTTTTATTTGTTTAGTTTATATATTACGAATGCCAAGATTTGGTTTTAAATGCATGTATTATAAGTGGTATCGCAATCATAGCTACTAATCCAATAGACATGAATAGCTCATAAAACAGCAAGCTTCCAATATTTATTTGAGAAGGTGGAATAAATACTAAAAATATTGCAAATAGAGATGATATTACACCAATTGTAGCAACTACCCAAATTCCTTTATGCTGGTGCGGAATTCTATAAGCTCTTGGAATGTTGGGATGAGAATATCGCAAACGAATAGCAGCTAAAAACATAATTATATACATTACAAGATAAATTTGCGTGCTCAGTGCGCTTAATATCCAATATGCACCATTTAATGTTGGCATGCTTAAAAACACGCAAGAAGAGATAGTGACTATGATAGCTTGAAATATAAGTAAATTAACAGGTACACCCCTAGAATTGGTATATCTAAAAATTGGAGGTAAATTACCGTGAATTGTTGTTGTATGCAATGCTTTTACAGGGCCAATTATCCAAGAGTTTACTTCTGCACTAGAACCAATCACTAAGAGTAACCCTAAAATTGGTAACAACCAACTCATGTGAAATCCATCTAAAAATAGACGTAAAGCTTCCATTAAACCAGCTATTAAACTTATATCTTTTTTTGGTACTACGATGCCTATAGCTAGAGATCCTAGCATCGACATAGCTAACACGATAAGTCCTGCTATTATTATGGATCTTGGGTAATTTTTTTGAGGATCTTTAACTTCGCCTGCATAACCAGACGACACCTCTAATCCAGCAAAAGATAGAAAAAGACCGCCAAGAAACACTATATTACTTAAGTTGGAAAAATCTGGCAATAATGCACCCATGCTAAAATGAATATTGCTAACTTTACCGCATGCAAGCCAAGTATAGCTGAGTGCAATCAAGATTACCCCTGGAATTATAGTTCCGCAAATTACTCCAATTGCACTAAACAAACTTGATGTCTTCATTCCGAGGAGGTTTAGTAATGTCATAGACCAAAAGCTTATCAATACAATTGAAAGGATAAAGTATTTATTGTCTACTAATGATGGACAAAAGACGTAACCAAGCGTTGTTGCCACAAAACCTAAGATAGCTGGATACCATGTAACATTGTGAACCCACTGCATCCAAATTGCAAAAAATCCCCAAAGATCTCCAAACGCCTCTCTGACCCAAATATAAATTCCACCAGATTTAGGCCATCCAGTTGCTAATTCGGCAGATATTAGAGCGCATGGCATTAGAAAACAAAACCCTACTATCAAAAAATATGAAATAGCGCTATAGCCATATTCTGAAACTAATGGTAAATTTCTAAGACTTGCCATAATTGAAACATTAAGCATTACAAGGATGAATACAGAAATTATTCTTTTTTGATTTTTTACATGTTTAGACAGCAACAAATTAAATATAACTCCATTTTACTATTAAAGTAGATTACTATATCAGAACATCTGATTTTTTTTTAGAAAAAAATCAAAAATTATAAAAAAAATAAAAAATTTTTTTTCATTTATATTATATTGTGAATGGTATTTTCAATTTTAAAAATTTTTTAAATAAAATAGTTGATAAAATTCTTTTACTAATTAATTGTATTAATTGTATATTACAAATAAAGAGGTAAATGAATATTAATGTTTATTTGTTTCAAAAATATTAATTCTCACTTTTAAGGGGTGAAATATGTCATCAAAAGTAAAAGGTGTAGTCGAAGATAAGGTATCAATAAAAAACGAATGTTGTAGTGATATTCCTTGTCAGGAGACTCCAATTAAAAAAAGAGCAGCACGTAGAAAAAGTACTACTCTTGTAAAAAAAATAGCTGCAAAAAAAGCTGCGCCTAAGAAAAAAGTAGCAGTAAAAAAAGTAGCAGTAAAAAAAGTAGCAGTAAAAAAAGTAGCAGTAAAAAAAGTAGCAGTAAAAAAAGTAGCAGTAAAAAAAGTAGCAGTAAAAAAAATAGCTGCAAAAAAAGCTGCGCCTAAGAAAAAAGTAGCAGTAAAAAAAGTAGTCGCAAAAAAAGTTGCGCCTAAGAAAAAAGTAGCAGTAAAAAAAGCTGCATCTAAAAAACCAGCAATAGCAAAAAGAACAATACGAAAAAAAGTAAGTAATATTGCTAAAAAACCAGTAAGCAGAATTATTAGAAGAAAAAAACCTATTAAAAAAGTTTAATTTACTGAGTTGTTTGACTGCTTAGGAAGCGTGCAAAAAATAACCATTTGCATGCTTCCTAACCCAAGTTCACCAGTTGGAGTAATGCTTTTAACAGTTTTTGTAATTTCATATCTTTTTTATATTTAGTAGTTAAAATAACTACAGTGTAAGCAGTAAACATTCCTATTATACTTCCAACTATTACATCGCTTACGTAATGCTTACAAAGCATTATGCGAGTAATTGCAAGAAAAGATGCAAACATCCATAAAATAATAGATGGTATTGTTTTGTGTTTTTTTATCACGTAAAAAATCCCAAATGCAACAGCCGCATGACTAGATGGGAAAGAACGAAAATTATATGAAAAAATTGACCAAAAAAATCCGTATATTTTATTGTCTAATAATAAATTTGGTCTTGCACGACTAAAAATTATCTTACCCAAACCGCAGATAAACATTGAAAAAATAATTACAAGTGTAAATTGAAACAAAACGAAAGACCATTTGTTTAACTTTTTAAAAATGAATGAGATACAAAGTAGTGATAAAAAAAGTATCAATTGCGCAAACGGATTGCCAATCATATTACAAATAATTAACATATAATGAATATTATAAGGTAATGTTTTGATTGAATATGCTACAAAAGGATCTATCCAAATATAGCATATTAATAAAAATGTTGCAAGTAGGGCGGCAACTATGAATTTCATAGTTTATAATATATATTAAGCTTTAAAGTTTGTCATTTCAATTTCGTTTGGCTTTTCTTTTTTTGACAAAAACTTGTTTATTATACACATTGGTATTAAATGCCTGAAAGATAATTTATTGTCTGGTTGATTTAAATAACATTTCGGAGCAAGGCACCTATATATCGCTAATACCAAACTTATAACTGCTAATATAATAATTAATGGAGTGGCGGAAAACGGAAGCACAAATGTTATTGTTCCGATAAATAATGATGTTAGTCCAATTAAATATAGAATGCGTATTTTGCTAAGTTGATTTTTTACACATTGCTCGATTTTTTCTATATTATTATTGTTAATTGTATTAATTGATTTTTTTATAAAATTAACACCTAATTGTTTAATTAAATATTCTTTTTCTTTTTCATTCCAATCAATAATTCTTTTGTCAATTTCTTTTGAATGGTTAATTTTATTAAATAATTTATTGCATGCGCGCAGCCTGTTAACCTCTAAAATTATTTCGCAAAAAGTAAAAACTACCCCACCAACAATTAGTGTTAATGGTAAAAATGATAGAGTTATACCAAATATTAATGGTAAAAATATTTTAAGTATTTTGCATATTAAATAGATTATCCAAGATGGGATGCAAATAATATTTAAAAAAGATTTAACTATTCTAGTTGTATTGGTATTTTTGATGCTATCTATAAAATAATTCAACGCCCCACGAAATTCTACAATTAAAAAACAATTCATAATAGGTGTGTTTGATGTTGTTTGGTGATATGTAATTTGCGTTGGACACACGTTCATACATAAATTATAACATAATTACTAAATTAGTATAGGTTAAATAATAAATTAGTTTATTAAAGATTTAATTATATTGAAAATATCTTCTGCATTTGCATTTGATGCAGCATCTATTGTTAAAAGCTCTCCTCTCGATTCATAAAAATTTATGAGCGGCGTTGTATTCTCTTTGTAAATGTGCAGTCTTTTTTCGATAATTTCAGTAGAATCATCGTCCCTTTGTATTAGTTCATCGTCACAAAAATCACACTTATTTTTAATTAAAGATGGCCGTGAGATAACGTGAAAGACTGCTTGGCAATTTTTGCAGACTTGCCTTAAGCTAATGCGTCTTTTGATCTCATCGTCGTCTACTTTTAGATAAATAACTATTAAGTTGCCGTTGATTATTTTTTCTAGTTCTTTTCCTTGTATAATAGTGCGTGGAAAACCGTCTAAAATCCATCCATTCGCGCAACATTCTTCTTTTAATTTATTTTTAACTATACTTACCATCATCTCATCTGATAGCAATCCACCAGAATTTAATATCTTTTTTACGTCATCAGGTAGATTTGGATTATTTCTTAGTAAATTTCCAGATGATATGTGTGGAATATTATACAATTTAGATAGCTTATAAGCTTGAGTTCCTTTTCCGCTACCAGGCGGACCTAACATAATTATGTGCAAAATCATTCACCTTTGTTCTTTCAATATCGATAAATTATATAGTAGATTAGATTTACACTCAAATGAACTTTCTATTGTTTTCCTAAAGACTTCTCTTGCACTTCAAATTTTATTAGGAAAAATGTGGTTACCCTGTAAGTTCTTCTGATATTTGAAAAAGATCGTCAAAAAAAACCTCACTCAAAGCTTTTTCACGTGAAATTGTCTGCAAAATTGACAATAGATTGGATTGTTTATCTTGAATTTTAAATTCAGTGGCAGCTTTCACCAAAGAAGTTGTGATCGCTTTATTAACCTGAATAGACTCTTCTAGTAAACCTTTAATTATTGAACAGTTATACCATGTAGATTCATTTGGGTTTGTTTCCAATAACTCTATAACATATTTTTTCATATCAATAATAGATTGAGCAATATCTTTTAATTCGCATTCAGACAATGAACTTTGTTTTATATGAGTTATTGTTTTAAAACTTTCTTTTATAAATTTTTCTATGGTAGTTTTTAAATTAATTTGTGCTTGATTCATTATTAACCTAATAAATTATCTTCTTGTAATTTCAAATATATATAAATACATATATAAAGATAACTTTTTAAATTAATTTTTGTAATTGCTTCCGTATCAATCTGTTAAAAATTTAACGGTGATCAATTAAATTTTTTTTGATCACGGTAACTACTCACCTACCTTCTTAATGATGGGTAGGTGAGTAGTTACCTTTTTTTTAGATTAATTTCATTTGGAATTATTACTGAACCTACGCAATAGACGATAATAATTGGAAAAAATCCTGTTACTATAGTTAATAAAACTACTACAATTCTTACAATATTAGGGTCTATAGTTAAATAAGTTGCTAAACCACCGCACACTCCGGAAATTTTTCGATTTTTTATAGATCTATACAATCTTTTATAATTGGCTTCAACATAAGAACGTGGGCCTAGCGGGAAAATCATCAACATTAATAAATATATGATTATAAAAATTCCCCATGTGAAAAAAATTAGCAATATGCATATTAATCTAATTATTGATGAATCGAATTGAAAATATTGCGCCAATCCACCACACACGCCGCCTATTTTCTTATCAAATCTATCTTTATATATTCGTTTCATAAGTTGGATATGATATCTATATGTTACTTTTTACTCAACACGCTTGATGCCAGCAAACGCTAACTCTAAGGCGGGACGTGGGAATGATATATAATTAAGTAATATCAAGCATTTTATTTTAATTAAAATGATTTTTACGATTAATTGAAAATAAAAGAGTTGCATTTGTTAATTTGGATGAAAACAGTCTAAAAACTGCTTTGAAACTAATCTAACATCTTCTGTTGGTGTTTGGTTGTGGTTTACTTCAATTTTATATATAGTGCTATCGATAAGAACTAACTTACCTATAATTGTATGTTGCAGTTCATCAACAATTTCATATTCCATAGATGGATATTGGAGATGAGATGTTTTTTTCCTATGATTGACAATTCCTCGACTAGCTATTTGTTTTAATGCAACTTTAAAAACTAAACTATGACCCCATTTTGTCCATTTTTTAGGTAAATCTATACTGCTTATTGAATAATTAATATCGTCTTCATATGAATACTCATCACATATTAATTTTTTTGTGCTATTAGGTATATCTAATATAGATTGCTTGTATAATGGTTTTTTTGGAAAGTAAATGTAATAGTTTAAATTGTCGTTATCAATTTTTATCCAATTTTTATGAACAAAATCATCTATATGTTGGTTTTTTTCATAATTTATTTTTGTAAATTTCTCAATGAAAAAATACGATACACATACTATTGATATAGCTGCAAACAAGCAACTAATAATTTTTTTTAGCTTCATAATTTATATTATGGAGCATCACTATTTAATAATCAATACATAGTAATTATTAACAATTTTGTAGATAAAAATTTAATTAACAAATTAAACCACCGCCAATGCAAATATTATCATTATAAAAAACGATAGACTGTCTAGATGTAATTGCCCTTTGCGGGTTTTCGAATATAACTTGAGCTATTCCATTTTCACTTTTTTTTATAGTGCAGTTTTGTTCTGTTTGACGATATCGTATTTTAGCTAAACAATTAAATGGGAGAGTTGGAGGAGATTCAACCCAACTAAGATCTGAAGCTGTTAGAGAGTTGGAAAACAGCAATGGGTGGTTTTCACCTTGAACAACTATTATGTCAGATGTTTTAACATCTTTAGATACAACGAACCATGCATCTCCATTGCCACCTATACACATACCTTTACGTTGTCCTATAGTGTAATTCCAAACTCCATCGTGTTCTCCAACTATTTTGCCGCATGGTGTTTTAAATAAGCCTTTTTGCGGTGATATGTATTTTTTTATAAAATCAGGAAACTTACGTTTTCCAATAAAACAGATGCCTGTACTGTCTTTTTTGTTGTGATTTATTAAATTTGCATCTTTTGCAATTTTTCTAATATCAGATTTGATATACTCACCTATTGGAAAAAGTATTTTACGTAAAATATCTTGCTTAAGAGTATAAAGAAAATAAGTTTGATCTTTATTGCCATCAACGCTCTTTAGTAAATTATAGTCGTGGCTTATTCTTGCGTAATGACCAGTAGCTAAATAGTCGACGCCTAATTCAAGTGCGTTTTTTAAAAGTACTTTAAATTTAATTTCACGATTGCACAGTATGTCTGGGTTTGGCGTGTAGCCGTTTTTTAATTCATCAATAAAATTTGTAAAGACGCTATCAAAGTAATTGGTTGAAAAATTAAAAGAATAAATAGGTATGTTTAATTGCGAACCAACACTTAACACATCTTCATAATCTTCATATGCGCTACATGCCTTGTTATCGGTATCTTCCCAATTTTTCATGAAGATACCTATAACTTCATGCCCTTGATTTTTAAGTAGAAAAGCAGCAACCGATGAGTCAACGCCACCAGACATTGCTACTGCTATTTTATATTTCAAATTAGTTATTTAATATTTCTTGTAGTTTCACTCGATAAATTTTATTTTTATACACATCATTATGGTTTAAACCTTGTAAAACAATTATTTCAGAGTGTGTATTGTTATTTATTTCAACATATAATTGTTGAGCTTGTTCTAATGGAATTGTTGTGTCGTTTGATCCGTGAAAAATGTAGATTGGCGATTTAACGTCTTTAATCCATTCAAATGTGGGTAGTTTGTATTTTAAAATAAAAGAAACGATAATTTCCGGTAAGAATGGTTTAGTGTGCGACGCTGCAGCGGTCATGCTGTAAAAAGGCGATTCAAGTATTAGCATTTTTGGTGAGTTTTTAGAAGCCAGATGCGTAGCAGTTGATGAACCTAAAGACTGTCCATAAATAATAATTTTTTTTTCGTCATAGATGCTTTGTAAATATTTATATGCTATTTGAGCATCTTCTAAAAACCACTCTTCTTTAAAGCCACTTGAACTTTTACCGAATCCTCTATAATCTATAATAAGTATATCGTATCCATTTTTTAAAAATATATTTGCACGTGATCCCCAACTAGATAAATTCCCCCCTCTCCCATGCAGAAATAATACAACACCTTTATGACTATCATTACAAAAATATAATCCATTAAGTTCTGATCCATCGCTTGTGTTGAGGAATATTTCTTTAAATGGAGCTTTTAATTTGTATTCATAATTACGTGTTAGTGGTATGCCACGAAAAATTGCATCTTCTTGATGATGATAATTATAAGTTATAATCGAAGTAAAAACTAACAATAAAAAAGCAATAAGAATTATCGAGTATTTTTTCATGATTAATATCATAACGTTTTAAAGATTTTGTTAAAAGTGTTTATTTTTTCATTGTAATTTTATGATAAAGTATTATAAAATTATTATTTTGATAAATTTGTATATAAATAACTTTATATGAAGAGATTTTTTTGCTTAGCATTGCTTTGCTTGATGTTGTTAATAACGTGTTGCTCTAAGCAGTCTCCTAAAAAAGTTAAGCTTCTTCTTGATTGGCAGCCCAATCCATTGCATGTACCAATATTTGCAGGTAAATATTCGGGTATATTTAAAAAATATGGGATAAATATTGTTATTACGCACGGTAAGTTAATGCCAGATACAATAAATAGTCTTTTGTCGAAAGAGAATGATATTGCAATTTATTACATGCCGCACACAATAAGAGCCGCTACGCTCACTGATAAATTGAAGGTTGTTGGGACGTTTGTTCAATGCCCATTAAACGGTTTTTTATTTTTAGAAAGTAGTAAAATCTACGATTTATTGGATTTTCACATGAAAACATTTTATGGGCCAACACAAGGTTTATTGGAAAAATACATTAAGTCTGCACTAACTAATAGTGGCATTAAATTTACTAATAGCACTAATCTTGATTGCAATTTTATTGAGTCATTATTAAATAAGACGGTAGATGTATTAACAGGCGTATTCTGGAATATAGAAGGTGAACAATTATCTTCTACTGGAGCAAAGATAAGTTATCTTCCATATAGTATATTTAATGTTCCAGATTACCATGAATTAATTTTTATTTCTACAAAAGACTTCCTTAAAAATGATAAAACATTTGTAAAAAATTTTCAACGAGCTATAAATGAATGTATATATTTTTCCAAAGAAAACCCAGACTTGTCTTTTGATTATTACATCGCTTTAAATTCTTATAAATCATTAAAAGACATAGAGTGGGAGCGGTTATCTTGGAAAAAAACTATTAATCTTTTCTCTCTTAACCAAAATTTTCAGAGAGAGACATGGGATACATTTCACGAATGGATGATAGACAATCAAATAATTTCTAAAGAAGCCGACCTAAATAAATTATTGAAATATAATCCACAAAAATAAATTTAATATTTTTTTAACAAAATCTAAAAAAAATCTTTATTTAAAATTTTGTTTCACTTAAATTTATATTTTTAAATATAGGGTAAAAAATGTTTCCGTTAATACAATCAAGCTTAAAACCGTCTGGTAACAGTAATATTTATAAACAATTTGAATCGTCATTGGATTCAGCATTAATAGCTATTAATGACGCTGGAAAAGCATTAGCTAGTGGAGCAGATGTTCAAATACCAATAAAGACGGTCGAAAGAAATTTAGATGATATGCAAAAACTTTATAAAGTTGCATTGGATATTATTGATAAAGATGCGAATAAATATTGTAAACAACAAGTTATTCTATTGTGGGGGTCTACAATATTAGATACAATAATAGGTGTAACTGCATTAGTTATAAATACTATTGAAGCTACTAAAAATACAACTGAAAATACAACTGAAAATGCTAATAATAATTGGATTGGACTTGGTTGTTTGGTTGGGAGTTTTGTTTTTGGAAAAATTAGAGATATTATTTGGCATAGAAGAGTAAAACAGATTAAAGAAACGGAACGATTCGAAAGAATCGCAGGAAACGGATTATTGATAGAACATATCAATTCGTCTCTACAAGCTTTAAAAGCTTATCAACAATTAAAATTAGAAAATAAATACATGCATAATGATGATAACAAAGAAATTATGATGGAACAGTCTCAAAAAATATCGTCTACGAGATTTTCAAACATAGTTAAATTCGTAAAAATGGACTCAATTAAAGAATGTGGATATGATGAAAATGAAATGTTACAAGATCAAGATATTGAACTTCAAATAAATAATTCAAATGAAAACGGTATAAAATTTTACAAACATTCTAAATTGTGTGGATGGTGGTGGAAAAATTTTACAATAGATATAAATTTTTTGGGAGATTCTATAACTTCAGAATATAGTATAATTATGCAACGCATGAAATCTTTAGGTGATGTATTGGAAGAGTGTAATCCAGAAGACATTGATTTAGAAAGCACAATAGCTTCCTTAATAATTTCATATAACACACTTGAAAATAAGTTTAAAATTGTCAAAAAAGTATTAGCATTAGAAAGAAAGTCTGCCGGGAAAAGATCTCGCAATGACCAAATCTATATTAGGTCTGGCATTCAGTGTTTAATGGAATCTGCAGCAATAATTTCAAAATTATTCGAACGTTTAAATGTAAATGACGGAACATTAAACGCAAATGCTAAAATAGGCAGTGCTGCAATTTTTTGTGTTTCAATGATCTTTTCAAAATTAAATGATTTTTTAGCAAATCAAGCCACAAAAGAAGAAAAATTAATTAGTCAAGCAAAAGGATTGTATGAACAACGTAAGATTTTAATACATGTACATTCTTTAATAGTAACATTTCAAGCGATTAAAAAAGAGATTAATGAAAGAAATAGGCTATTTGAACAACTGCGTGATAAACCTCAACCGTTTGTTTCTGCTAATAATCTTTACACAACTATTGCATATATTAAAGGATATGAAATGCCAATAGATAGAAGGAAAAAAAAATATCGAAAAAATATGCTTACAACTAAGCAAGCTGGCGAACACTGGAATAATGTTAATTTTATTAGTAATAGTTCTAGTAGCGAACAAAAAAATAATAGCGATCATTTGAATAGTAAAACAACATTTAAAAGAACTGGCATTCGTGTCTTGCAAAAAAATGAATCAAATAATAGCCTTGCAAGTGGTGGCATGCAAAAGAGTGATGAAAATAAACAACAAGACAAAAAACCTGTAGTTAATTTAATAGTAGTTAATTTTGATTCAGTAGAGAGTAGTGATGACAGCTATAAAATTAAAAAAAATGAGATAGAGTTGTACGATGAAGTTTAGCATTGTAAAAATACAATAAATATAGTGTACTTTGTTTGAATAGATTAAATGTGTGATTTATGTTAAAATTATATATGCGTATACCAAGTAAATATAAAAAATTGGCTGCATGTGTAGTTATGGCTATATTTGTGTGGATGATGCCAGCGCCACGCGGCGTTGAATCAGATGCGTGGAAAACTTTTGCTATATTTTTATATGTTCTTATTGGAATGATATTAAAACCGATATCAATTGGGGTTATTACTTTATCAAGCTTGATGATTTTGGTGCTCACAGATATATTGTCGTTTGGAGAGGCTTTTGCAGGATTTTCCAATCCTACTATTTGGTTGATTGTTTTTGCATTTTTTATAGCAAGGGGTTTTATAAAGACAGGTCTTGGTTTAAGAATTGCATATAATTTAATGATTGTTATTGGAAAAAATACGTTAGGAATTGCATATGGAATTGTATTCACAGATTTTATATTGGCGAGTTCGATTCCTAGTGTGGCAGCAAGATCAGGTGGAATAATATATCCAATTATAGTCGCCTTATCAAAAGCGTTTGACAGTACTCCAGAAAACAATCCAAGAAAAATAGGTTCATATTTAATTAAAACTATTTTTCAATGTTCGGCTGTTACTAGTGCAATGTTTTTAACGGCGATGGCAGGCAATCCAATAGTGCAGAGTTTAGCTAAAAATAGCTCGGTAAATATTACGTGGAGCTTATGGGCTTTGGCAGCTATCGTACCAGGTTTATCCTCTCTTATACTGATTCCATATATTATTTATAAAATTTATCCGCCAGAGATAAAGCATACGCCAGAAGCTAAAAAATTTGCTATATCCAAACTGAAAGAAATGGGTAAAATTTCTACTAAAGAATTGATAATGATATTTACGTTTGTTTTGATGATACTGTTATGGATACTAGCTCCATATGTTAAAATAGATGCAACTATTACAGCGCTGCTTGGTTTGTGTATTTTATTGTTTACTAATGTATTGTCGTTTGATGATGTTTTAAAAGAAAGCGGCGCATGGGATACTTTAATTTGGTTTGCTGCATTGATAACAATCGCCTTTACTATGAATAAATTTGGATTGATGGCTTGGTTTAGTGGTCATATAGAAACACATGTGAAGGGGATGAGCTGGCAATTAGGTTTTACAATAATAGGAATACTTTATTATTATCTACATTATTTTTTTGCTAGCAACATAGCGCATATAACATCGTTGTATGCCCCATTTTTAATCTTATCAATTGCAATTGGTACGCCTCCAACATTAGCAGCTCTCACTTTGGGATTTTTTAGCAGTCTATTTGGTTCATTGACACCATATGGATCTGGTCCAGCTCCAATTTATTTTGGATCTGGATATATTCTGCCTAAAGATTGGTGGAGAATTGGATTTATAATTAGTCTTGTAAATATAATAATATGGGTAGGAATAGGCGGGCTTTGGTGGTATATTATTGGAATTTTATAGCAAATATTTTCTATGTGTAAGACGCCAGAAGAAATTGAAAAAAAATTTGGAATATCATACTTACCTCATCTTGAATTTTTTAAAGATGTATCTTTGGAAAAACTTAAATGTAAGTGCATTAGTAAATTAAAACAAAAAAAATATAATAATTTTAATAAATGGACGTCTAGCCTATTTAAAGATGATTTCACGCGAGCGCACACTATTTCATTTGAAATTAAAAAAGTAAATCCGTTAGTTGGATACGGAGCATTTTCATGTGATAATATTCCTCAACTAACTTTTGTAGGTGAGTATACCGGTGTAGTTAGAAAAAGAGATAAAAAAACAGATAATTTAAATGATTTTGTGTTTGGCTATGTTGTATGTCAAAATGATACACCATACGTTATAGATGCTGAAAAAAAAGGAAATTTTACACGTTTTATTAACCACAGTTACGAGCCAAATGTTACATCACGTTGGATTATTGCAGATGATGTGTGTCATGTAATATTTTTTTCAAATAAATTTATATGTAGTGGCGAGCAATTAACATACGATTATGGCCCTTACTACTGGCGTAAGCGTCCATTTCCGCAATTTATTTAGTAGATTTAAATAAATTAGATCCTAACGACGTTAATTTAAAACATTGTTTATCATTATGAGTCCCTATTTGTACTATCCCAGATTCGAAAAACCACTCAAGAACGGTGTATTTTATGAATTGTTTTTGTAAATCGTCATGCTGTGGCGCCATATATGCAAATAATTTACCACAACGCCTTAGCGATATTTTGTCTGAATCATTCAGTATTATTGAAGAATTTTTAATAAAATCATCGAAGTAGACCCATTCTAAACCAACTACACTATGCATGCTTTTTTCTATTTCCATTACAGTTCTTTTTGTACTTAATGGATAATGTTTTTCTATCGATAAGAAATTATGTTGATGTCTAAATATGATGTGAGCCCTATTTTCTATAGACTTGTTCAACCATTCAATAGATATTTGCGTAGCTTTCAGCGACGCTTCTTCTATTACTACAATACCAATTGTTATAAGTTTATTAATCATTTTATTTATATAAACTACACTATCTTTTGATGTTTGTATTGATTTTGTTATAATATTTAGTGATTGTTCGTCAGCGATCCATCCATCGGAATGTAAATCAAATGTAACTGATATATTTTCTTGCTCGCATAAATTTAATATACATGTCATGCCATCTATAAATGCATACTCTTTACTACTGTAGGCGACAACTTCATTTTGTTGTTGTATAGAAGGTGTAGCTATTGTTTCACTTATTAACATTAAATAATCACGCCATTCTTGGAATGGGGATATCATTTCCTCAAAAGAACCGTCAATGTATTTATAATACACAACGGCTATTAAGCTATATTCGAGATAAATAGCGATTTCTTCAAACGATTCTTTACTTAAAGAAAATTTATCTTGAATCTCTTTTGCTGAGATGCACAACTCATTTGTCTTGTAAATTTCTTTGACAATTTCAGTTA
Source organism: Chlamydiota bacterium (assembly GCA_023269435.1). Lineage (GTDB taxonomy): Bacteria > Chlamydiota > Chlamydiia > Chlamydiales > 2-12-FULL-49-11 > JAHFTJ01. The sequence continues at coordinate 53,166 of JAHFTJ010000001.1, read as the reverse complement.
TTATATCATTTTCAGATGTAAATTCTATAAAATATCTTTGATATATTTGTGGAGTTTGTAAGTATTTTTCTATTAATGAATTGAAAATATTGTTTGACGAACGTGGTATTTGATACCAAAAAGGGAGGTGTTGTATATTTACATGCTTCAATAAACTTTGCAAAAAATCCATTCCAGGGATGAAATCATCTTTAAATTTTGATAGTTGAGTTTCAAAATATTTACGTTTATCTTTGTTTATATGTAAAATATAATCATTTAATGTAAAAAGAGATGTTGGTAAAAATTTTTCTAAAATATTAGATAATAAATCAATTGAGATATCCAAGTTTGAAGATAATTCTTTAATGCTAATCTTGATTGAACTATATAATATTTCTTCTAATACTGCTAATTCAGTTGAATTTATCTCTCTTAGGAGACATCTATTTACTATATCTGCTTCATAATCATAATCAGATAAATTTATATGATTTTTTCTCAATGAGAGATTAAATAATTCACAAGATGTATTTTTAGTCATAATTCAATATTATAACTAAATAGTATTTTTATACACAAGGTTTTATTCATTGCAATTTGTTGGATAAATGGAATATAATATACACAAATGAATTCAAAGTTGGGAATTTGACAAAGCCGGCACCACATATTTGAAGTAGCGTAGCGACGTCGAAGCAGCTCAACTTGAATAAGTTGAGCGATGCAGACGACTTAAAAGATGAGGATGCCAGCGAAGTCAAAAGCCAACTTTTGAGTTTTTTTGTGTATATATTCAACAATTTTATAGATTAGAGCTCGTAAAGAAATAACTTACGTATTTAGACTGTGTAAAGATTAATTTTTATGTGCTTTTAGCAAGGCGAACAATGAAATATAAAAAATATAATCATGTTGAAATAGAAAAAAAATGGCAAAAATTTTGGGAAGATAATAAGACATTTCAATGTTCTATAGATTTTGATAAACAAAAATATTATGTATTAGATATGTTTCCATACCCTTCAGGCTCAGGGTTACATGTTGGTCATGTTGTTGGCTACACAGGCTCTGATGTAATATCTCGTTATAAAAGACAGAAGGGATTTAATGTTTTACATCCAATGGGTTGGGATAGTTTTGGTCTTCCTGCAGAGCAATATGCTATAAGAAATGGAACTCACCCTCAAATAACAACAGAAATTAATATTAACACTTATCGTGAACAATTAAAATCATTAGGATTTAGTTACGATTGGTCTCGTGAATTTGCAACAAGTGATGCAAAATATTATAAATGGACGCAATGGATATTTACAAAACTGTATGAAAAAGGACTAGCTTATCAGGCAGAGGTTGTTGTGAATTTTTGTCCAAAACTTGGAACTGTACTTGCTAACGAAGAAGTTGAGGATGGCAAATCAATTGAAGGTGGATTTCCAATAGAACGCAAGCCGCTCCGTCAATGGATGCTAAAAATAACGGAGTATGCACAAAATTTATTAGACGATTTAGATTTAATAGATTGGCCAGAACATTTAAAAAAACTTCAAAGGAATTGGATAGGAAAAAGTCAAGGTGTTAATGTTAAATTTAAAGTAGAAGATAGTGACGAGGAGATAGTTTGTTATACTACAAGACCTGACACTTTATTTGGTGCTACATATGTAGTATTATCTCCGGAACATCATTTATTAATGAAAATTACAAAGAAACAGTGTCGAAAAGCAGTAGAGAATTATCAAAGACAATGTATTTCTAAAAGCGATTTAGATCGGACTGACCTATGTAAGATAAAAACAGGTGTAGCTACAGGGGCATATTTAATAAATCCAATAAATGATGAAAAACTACCAATTTGGGTAGCAGATTATGTATTAACAACATATGGAACTGGTGCGTTAATGGCCGTCCCAGCGCATGACGAACGAGATTTGGAATTTAGTAAAATATACAATATTCCAATAAAGGTTGTTATAGATGAACAAGGAAATTACATTAATAGCACAAACGACAAAGTTGATTTAAGTAATTGCACAATTGATGAAGCTAAAGAGAATGTTGCAATTTTTTTGGAAAAAATAGGTTGTGGCGAGAAAAAAACTAATTATAAGCTTCGTGATTGGCTGTTTTCTCGTCAACGTTATTGGGGTGAACCATTTCCATTATTACGTTTTGAAGATGGAAGTATTAGATTGTTGGAACTTGATGAATTACCATTAACGCCTCCTATGATTGAAGATTACAAACCATCTCCAGATGGAGAGAGTCCGTTAAAAAAAGTTAATAACTGGGTTGAAATTATAGATCAAAAAACAGGTAAAAAAGCATTTAGAGAGACTAACACAATGCCGCAGTGGGCTGGATCTTGTTGGTATTATTTACGTTTTTGTGATCCACATAATGAAGATAATGCTTGGAGTTCAAATAGCGAAAAGTATTGGATGCCGGTTGATCTATATATAGGTGGGGTAGAGCATGCAGTTCTCCATTTACTCTACGCTAGATTTTGGCATAAAGTTTTATACGATATTGGTTATGTATCAACAAAAGAGCCATTTTTGTTATTGAGAAACCAAGGATTGATAACAAGCCGTTCATATAAACTTCAGGGGGGAGGGTATGTACATGAAAATGACATTGAAGAAGATGGTGGTAGATTAATACAAAAATCTACGGGGCTTGAGGTGATCTCTTTAATAGAGAAAATGTCTAAATCTAAATTAAATGGTGTATCACCAGATGAAATAATAGAAGAATATGGAGCAGATTCATTACGTTTATACGTACTTTTTATGGCGCCGTTTGACAAAGAAAAAATTTGGTCAACAGAGTCTGTAAGTGGATGTAAAAGATTTTTAAATAGAGTCTACGAACTTGTTATTTCAAATAAAATAAATGAATTAGATACTGACAATGGTTGGAGTTTAATTAATAAATTAATAAAAGACGTTGAAAGTGATTTAGAGTCTTTATCTTTTAATACCGCTATTGCCAAAATGATGGAATTTTTAAATGATTTTTCATTAATTGATAATTACTCAATAGAATCTCTTAAAAAATTTATACAACTAATTTATCCATTTGCTCCGCATTTTGGAGAAGAGTGTTGGGAATTACTTGGTGGAACAGGTTCAATTGCTTACTATCCGTTTCCAATCTATGATGATAAATCTTTTGCAACAGATAGCGTAACTGTTATTTTTCAAGTTATGGGAAAATTAAGAAGTAAAGGTCAATTTTTGAAAGGAACTACTGAGCAAGAAGTTTTGGATTTTGCAAAAAAAGACCCAAAAATTACAAAATATATTTCTGGCGGAATAAAAAAAATAATATTTGTACAAGACAAGCTGCTTAATTTAGTAATATAAATGAACATTATATATAACATATTATTAATAATATGGATTATTATAATTTCTCCTATTGCAATATATAATCGTATTTTTAAAAAAAAATATAAAGGGAATATATTGTTGCGCTTAGGCATATTGACACCTAAATTTTCAAATAAAATTGAGAAAAAGTTTAAAATATGGATACACGCAGTCTCTGTTGGTGAAACAAAGGCTGTAACTGAATTAATAAAAAAAATTAAGTTAGATCTGCCGAATGCCGAAATTTTTCTTTCATCTGTTACAGAGACTGGATATATGGAGTCTCAAAAAAATCCACTGATAGACCACCCATTTATATTGCCATTTGATTTAGCATTTACAATGCGTAGATTGGTAAAAATTATTTCTCCAGATCTTTTTATACTAGTTGAGACAGATTTTTGGTTTAATTTATTGAAGGAAATTAAACGAAATGGAAAAAAAATAGTTTTGATAAATGGAAAAATATCAATATCTTCGCAAAAAAAATTCTTATATTTTTTTAGATTTTCTACAAAGCTATTTAATTGTATTGATCTATTTTGTCTGCAAAGTGAAGAGTATAAAAATCGTTTTCTGAAACTCTCTATATCGAAAGAAAAAATTGTAGTAACTGGAAATATTAAATTAGATTCACGGTCAATTGTAACTTTAAATGATAACTTATCTTTTCCAGAAAAAAAAATTATTATTACTATAGCTTCTACGCATGAGGGAGAAGAAGATATATTATTGTCAGAATTAATAAATGTAGATGATAATATGTTGTTTCTTATAGCTCCAAGACACCCTGAACGATTTTCTAAAGTTGCAAAATTATTGATTAATAAAAATATAAAATTCAAAACTATAGATCAACAGATAGATGGAGTTGAACAAGTGATACTGATTAATAAGATAGGAATTTTAAATAGATGTTACAGTTTATCACACATTGCTATTGTTGGTGGAAGTTTTGTTAAAAATATTGGTGGGCATAACATTTACGAACCAATAACATACAATATCCCAGTTCTTTATGGCCCATATATGGAGAAACAAGATGATCTTGTGCAATTGATGCAAAACTATAATGTTGGGCAACAAGTAGAGTTAAAAAACTTAAAGAAAGCGCTCTTAAAACATCTAAAATGTTGCAAAGATGATTATGATTTTTTTAAATTACAAAATAACGCGCAAGGAGCAACTAATAAATCTTGGAATTTAATAAAAACTATCCTTGCAATAAAATAGAACATTCTATATAATATCGAGTATTAATTTATCGCGGGGTGGAGCAGTTGGAAGCTCGTTGGGCTCATAACCCAAAGGTCGGCGGTTCGAGTCCGTCTCCCGCTAATTTTTTACACGACTACCATATAGGCGGCTTAGCTCAGTTGGCAGAGCAATGGAATCATAATCCACAGGTCACTGGTTCAAGTCCGGTAGCCGCTACAATCTATCTTTAAAAATAAAATTTATCAGAATCCCACCAATCTCATCAAATAATTATGAAAATCATATTTAATTGTTTAATTAAGTTGTTTTTTGTATAATTATATTAATGAATACAGTTAGCAATATAAAACAACCTCTTACAGCTTTTAATCTTGTAAAAGAAAAATTTAGAGAAAGTAATTCTTTTGAGAGAATAAAATTAATAACCTTTGTAGCGCTAGGTGTTTTATCTATATTTTTCTTTACTACTGTACTAAATTTTTTTTTATCATCTAATAATAAATACAAATATGATATAGTCCAAGAAAGGGACAACCCACCTATCGACAGAATTTACATGGGCAAGTTAGCTTACAAAAATAAAGGATTTGTAATATTTGAAGATAGTGATATTATTGAAAAATTAAATGTTAGAAAAAATGAAATAGAAGGTGTTAATGTTTATTTTTCTGTACACAATAGATCTATTATTCTTCAACAATCCAAATTTGGATGTACGTATGCTACTTCAGCTATGATTTTAACGGATCATAAAAAAGAATTTAATATAAATACATTAAGACATAGAGGACCAACAGATGAAAATGGACATATAAAGGATTTTACGTCAGTTGGATTACATCCAATCATTAATAAGGTAAAAAATTTAGAAGAGCTGGAAATTCTTCTTAATAAGAATGGTTCATGTATTGTTACGATTGGAGATAATAAAAATACAAGAGGTGGACATGTTATTATTGTTGATGCCGTAATTAATAATGGAGTTAGATTACGGGATCCTTATCATGGATGGGAGATTACAGTTAAGAATGATGCGTTTATGAAGGTTTTTTGTGTTGATGAAAATATTATTCAAATTAAATGATCTATGAATAACAAAAAGATATTTGATCCTATTTACGGTTTTATTTCATTAAATGAGTATGAGTTTAAGTTAATAAAGAAATTGCCATTTAAAAGGTTGCAAGCGATACATCAAATAGGTACAGCTTCATTTGTTTATACAGGTGGAAATCACAAAAGGTTTGATCACTCACTTGGTACATTTCATATAGCGACTCAAATTTTTGATGCAGTGGTTGAAAAAAATTTGCAATTGGACAAAGAGGCAGTAACATATTGGAGAAAAGTTTTAAGGGTAGCTGCCCTTTGTCACGATTTAGGGCATTTGCCATTTTCTCATGTTGCTGAGGAAGATGTGTTAGGTAAGAATGGGCATGAAGAGTGGACTATGCGAATTATACGAAGTGATTACTTGTTTGATATTTGGAAATTAGAGAGATTAAACGTAGAAGACATTGTTAAGATAGCTGTAGGAGAAGAGATATACGGATCGACTTTTACAAATTGGGAAAAAATAGTGACAGAGATGTTGACTGGCGATTATTTTGGTGCCGATAGAATTGATTATCTACTTAGAGATTCTTATTTTACTGGATTGTCATATGGATCGTTTGATTACTGTCAATTAATAGACTGCTTGAGATTGATATCATTTCAAAATGCAATTTGTCTAGGACTCACCGAAGATGGGCTTGAGTCTTGCTATTCACTTTTATTAGCTAGATATTTTATGCACAAAAGATTATATCAAAATCCAAGTGTAAAATCGTATTCGTTTCATTTGAACAGATTTATTAAATTTTTCTTTAAAAATAAAAATTATTTAGATTCAATTGATAATTACATAAGTGTAAACGACTACGATGTGTTATCTGAAATGAACAAAGCTCTTTTTGATAAAAATCACAAAGGCCATGACGACGCTATGTCGCTCATGGATCAACAAAAAAGATACTCTGTTCACACTATTACGCAAAAAGAGGGCGACATTCTTTTAGGAGAGCTAAAACATTTTAATAATGAAATATTTTTTGAAAAATGTCAATCTTCACAAAATAATAATACATTATCTTTCCCTGTTTTATTGAAAAGTGGTATAGTCGAACAGGCTGAAAAAATTGCAGAAGTGAAGATACCAGTTAATTATAAAAATTGTGTATATATATCTCCTAATGCATCTATATATGTTAAAAAATTTTTACAAAAAACTGATCAAGGAATACAAGAGTTACTCTAAATACGAAAAATTTTTTATATTTTTTATCTTTATTTGCTGTTTTTCAATTTCATCTGAAGCTGCTATAACTAGAGCGATAGCAAATTCGGTGTTTCTATCTGCATATACTGCTAAATCATTTCCGCATGTGTGGTTGGCGAGCGTTCCTATTAATTTTGTAATAGTTGTTATTTATAACAAATTTTTGTCATCGTTTGGTTGCGCAAAGACATTTTGTGCAATAATAACAGCTGCAATTGTAATAAATACATTTTCAGTATTTCACTTAGAAAGCAGCAAGATATTGCCTTTTTTATTATATATTTGGAAAGACATATTTATTATTTTGTTATTTCAGCAACTTTGGTCAGTTATCAATGCGACAATTAGTAGATCTAGAGCAAAATATCTTTATGGAATATTTTTTGGAATAGGCGGTTGTGGATCTGTAGCTGGGAGCATGATACCTGGATTTTTAGCTATTTTGATTGGTTCAGAAAAATTATTATTAACAACAATACCTTTTTATTTGATAACAACAATATGTTATTGCTTATCTCTACATGTACGAGAAAAAATAGAGAGTAGACAAAACATATCTACTATGATTAATGGTAGTAAAGGTGTATTTGAAGGTATAAACCTCATACGCAATTCTAAATTTCTATTATTTATTTTAATAATAGTTGTTGGAATGCAAATTACATCTACTATTTTAGATTATCAATTTTGCTCGTATGTTGAACAGGTGTTTTCTGATCAAGATATTAGGACTCAATTTTTAGGTCGTTTTTTTGGTTTTGTAAACATTATAAATATTTTTTTGCAATTCTTAGGTAGTTTTCTGTTATTACAATTAATTGGTTTGTATTCATCGCATTTTTTAATTCCGTGTGTTTTAGGAATTAATTCATTACTTTCTTTGATATTTCCAACATTTAGAATGGTATGTTTTTCCTTTGGCTCCATAAAAGCATTAGATTATTCAATATTTGGAATAATTAAAGAAATGTTGTATATACCTTTAAAAGTAGACGAAAAATTTAAGGCAAAAGCGATAATAGATGTTTTCGCTTATCGTAGTTCGAAAGCCTGTGCATCGATTATAGTTTTGCTATTGCAATATATTACTTTCATAAACTTGGATTTGATGTTATCTTATGGGCTTTTAGTTATTTTTATCATATGGATATTTGCTGTAACATTTATGTTTAAGCACTATAATAAAGAAGTTGACAGACAACACATTAATTGGCCTGAACTACAAAAAGCAGAATTTTAAATTTGAATTATGTTGATAAAAATATTAAGAATAGGTTAAAATGTTAGTAACAAAAAGTTAAGAGCAAGTAATATATATGAATATTGACGCAGAAAAAGTTAAAAATATGCTAAGCGTTAAATCATTAGGCAAGACAAAATCACTTAATAGTGTTGATTTAAAAAAATTAACTCTATTAAAAGCTTTACATATTTTATGTATTAAGATGCCAAAATTTAAAAAATCGAAAGATTTATTAAAAAATCAAAGCTCAACTGAACTTCGCTTAAAACAAATGAAAAAATTAAATATCGATCTTTTGTTTTTAGCGCAACTAGAAAGCAGTGATTTTATATCTTTATATCATTCGGCCTTAGAAGCTTATAAATGTTGTCAAAAAGAAAATCTTCATCTTTTCAACTTAGAAAAAATTTTTCAGGAGAATAATCGACTTTTTGAAAAAAATACTATAATTAAATGGAAATTACCTGATCAATTTATTGGCGATAGTTTTATACAACAACATTCAGATAATTTAAAATCTAAATCAAGAAACGTGAAAAATAGTCATCGAATAATGCAAATTATTAATGAAAATCAAAAAGAGACATACGATGTAGAGCAAAATCAAATTGAATTACAAAATAGATGCAAATTAGAAAATAATTACAAAAGATTTGGCTCGCCATTGCGAGATATAAAGTAAATTTTATATATATTTTTTTACATCAAAATTATGCTAAAGATCCTAAAGGATCCCACGGAGGTAATGTTATAGGTTTTTGTTGCTCTATTTCCAATATAGATTTTGGGAGATATTTCTTTTCTATTGCTACTTCAAACATATATTCATCAAACCAATTGTCTGTCATTATAAAGTAGCCTTTGTTTCCTTTTTCTTCGCCCCAACTATTTTCAACTTTCCATTTTACGGGTTTATCGTCTACTATATTAACACCAGTGAATAGCATTGCATGAGTCATCATGCTTTCTCCAGAACGCATTCTCATTTCTTTCGTCATTTTGAATTTTGTGTCATATACAAGGTTATAGTCATAGAGATTAAAGTCCATAATTCCCAAATCACGATGAAATTTTTTTCCTACATCGCAACCAAACCATACAGGATCATCGTGTTGAATAGATTTTTTAGCAGCATTTTTTAATTCTTCGATCTCTACATTTACGTATTTAATTTCTCTGCCTTCTATTACATTGCCTAAATATTGAATAGTGTAAGTTTTGTTAAATGGAGTAATAACCTCTCTTGGGGAGTGAACTAAACATATGTAATCTTCTACATTGCATTTAACGTGTTGTTTTAAAAATGATTGCGGCGTTAAATCACGATATGAATGGAATTTTTTATCTTTATCTTGAAATTCCCAGTTAAAAGAGGTTGGGGGAGTTCCCATATGAATAGAGAGCATTCTGAATATTTCATTCATCATTTTTTCTTTTTCTTTTTGAAGTTGATCTTTATTTATGCAATTAGCAATCATTTCCCTTAATACTATACCATCTTCTCTAAGTTTATATGTTAGAATATACTTCATTTCATTAGAGTTAAAGCAAGCTTCTTGTTCTGGGTAAATGTCTTTTGGAACAATCCCATATTTTTCAATAAGATTGGTAAACATGTGCCATTGACCACCATCTTGTAGTGGATCGTTGTTTAAATATGATACAATGCGACTTTCTAATGGTTCGTTCGCTGTTTCCATAATATTTTCAAGAAAAAAGTTAGCTTTTTCAAACTTATCCCAAAAGTAAATATAACTTTGTGATAATTCAAATTTTTCTAATTTAAATTTTCTTGCAACTTTAATTCTTAACAAGTTTAATGCTGCAAAAATCCAACATCTACCTGTTGTATTTTGATTTGTTGCAGGCAGTTCGTTGGAGATTGTATTTGAAAAATTATGATTAATAGATGAGAAACGATCCCAATCCATAGCTACTTTTTTAAGCTCAGATCTAGTTAGGGCATTTCTAGTTAATCTGTAGATATCTGATTTGTTAAAATCGTCTCTGAATGTATTTATATTTTGCTTGTTGATTGATCTAGTCATGTTTTAACCTCTAAATATAAAATTAGGGAATAATTTATCTAAATTTTTACAAAGTTCATCATCAATATATGGTCTATGTTTATCGATAAGCTCCTCATCTTTACATCCTTTTGCTCTAAAAGATTGCAACGCATAGGTCTTAACGCCAATTGACGACAATAGTGTAGCAAGATCTAAAATATTTTGTCCACTTAACAAAGATTGATGGGCAGTTGTTCTTACTTCGTAATCCTTTTTTGAATCCATAACAATTTTAAGTGATTCAAAAGCTTTTACACCACTATTTTTAACACCTGTAATTTCATCATATTTATCTAATGGAGCTTTTATATCTAATCCAATCCAGTCAACTAAATGAATTATTTCATTCAATTTTTTAGGCAATACGCCAGAAGTGTGAAGGCCGACCTTAAAACCTTTATCAATTACCTGTTGCATTGCTAAGGCTAAATTTTGTTGAAATAAAGGTTCGCCTCCACTAAATACTACACCGTCAAGGATGTTTTTTCTTTTATCTAAAAATACTCCAATTTTTTCCCATGAAAAAATGTCATTATTTAAATTAGTTTGTAATTGTGTATTGTGACAATAGCGACACCTCCAACCACATCCTTGACAAAATATTACAGCTGAAAGAACACCGGGCCAATCCAAACTGCTAAAAGTTACAAAGCCGCCTATTGACAACACGTTTTGTCCTCAGTGAAGAAAACCCTCTCATTGTATTCTCCTTTTTTACCGATATTAAAAGAATCTACAGGTCTCAAATACCCCATAACACGAGTCCACACTTCGCAGCGAGTTCTATCTTCATTTTTTAAAATACCGTTGCTGTTTAATAAAATATCGTCACATGTTGGACAATACTCTTGTTCCCCTTTTAAATAGCCGTGTTTATGACATATAGAAAACGTAGGCGTAATAGTTATATAAGGTAATTTATACATTTGTAATGCTTTTTTAACAATTTGTTTACAAACTTCTCCAGAAGATATTCGTTCATTCATATATAAATGAAGAACTGTTCCACCAGTGTATTTTCGTTGTAAAATATCTTGTCTATCTAAAGCTTCGAACGGATCATCTGTAAATCCAACTGGCAACTGAGAAGAATTTGTGTAATATGGATTGTCGTTTGTCCCTGCATGTATAATATTTGGAAATCTTTTTTTATCTTCTTTGGCAAATCTGTATGTTGTTGATTCTGCAGGTGTGGCTTCTAAATTATACAAATGTCCACTCTCTTCTTGAAAAGAGGTGATTTTATTACGAATGTAATCTAGTATTTTACATGCAAAATTAAACCCCCATTCCGTAGTTATATCTTCGCAGTCTTTTGTAAAATTACGAATCATCTCATTTATTCCATTTACACCTATTGTAGAAAAATGATTCCGTAGCGTTCCTAAGTATCTCTTTGTGTATGGATATAAACCATTATCCATATACATTTGTATTATTTTGCGCTTTAATTCCAAGCTCTCCTTTGCTAAGTCAAGAAGATTGCATAATTTGTCCATTAATTCTTTTTCATGCCCAGCAAAACGATAGCCAAGACGAGCGCAGTTAATTGTTACAACTCCAAGAGAACCAGTCTGTTCTGCGGATCCAAATAAACCATTACCTCGTTTCAACAACTCTCTTAAATCTAATTGAAGCCTACAACACATAGAACGAATCATGTTAGGTTTTAATTCAGAATTTATGAAATTTTGAAAATATGGAAGTCCATATTTTGCTGTCATATCAAATAAAAGATTAGCATTTTCACTGTCCCATAAAAAATCATCTGTAATATTATAAGTTGGTATTGGAAATGTAAAAACCCTCCCTTTAGCATCGCCAGAAATCATTATTTCCATATAAGCGCGATTTATAAGTCCCATTTCTTTTTCTAAAGAACCATAAGTAAATTCCATCTCCTTATTGCCGATTATAGGATGTTTATCTTTTAAATCTTCTGGACAAGTCCAATCAAATGTTAAGTTAGTAAATGGAGTTTGCGTCCCCCATCTTGATGGTATATTTAAATTAAAAATTAATTCTTGTATGTTTTGTTTAACATCTTCATAAGTCATGCTATCTTTACGCACAAATGGAGCCATGTAAGTGTCAAATGAACTAAAAGCTTGAGCTCCAGCCCATTCATTTTGTAGGGTTCCTAAAAAATTAACAATTTGTCCTATTGCACTTGACATGTGTCGTGGAGCGCTAGCTTCAACCTTGCCAGGGACTCCATTAAAACCCTCTTCTAGCAAAACTCTGAGTGACCATCCAGCGCAATATCCAGCCAATATGTCTAGATCATGAATGTGAAAATCACCCTCCCTATGAGCTGCTCCAATTTGTGGTGAATAGACATGGCTAAGCCAGTAATTTGCTGTAAGTTTTCCAGATGAATTTAAAATCAATCCACCTAATGAGTAGCCTTGATTGGCATTGGCATTTACGCGCCAATCTTTTCTATCTAAATATTGATTTGTAGAGTCAATAACATCAACCATACATTTAAAATTTTTTCTAATTTCAGCATGTTTTTCTCTATAAACTATGTATGCACGAGCTGATGTAAAAAGCCCTCTCTGAAACAATGTGTATTCAACTATACTTTGTATGTCTTCAATTTTAGGAATGCAACCATTAGCACGTTCACATAAAGTTACAACAACTTCATTTGCTATAATTGCAGCCTCTTCTATATCAAACTCTTTTGTTTCATTTCCTACTTTTTCTATGGCTGTTATGATTTTTTGTATATCAAATGACACTTGTGAACCGTCTCGTTTTTCTACATTAATTAATGTATTTTTTTTCTTTTCTTCCACGATAGACATTGTATTCTCCTTATATAATGTAACACATACAATATGTTGATTGCTTCAATACCAAATATGCCATTTTTTATAAATCATGTCAAATTAGAATTTATAAAAATTGACGAGTTAAAACCAACATTTCGCAGGAGGGGAGATGAAAAAGATATTTATACACAAAAAAACTTAAAAGTTGGCTTTTGACTTCGCTGGCATCCTCATCTTTTAAGTCGTCTACATCGCTCAACCTATTCAAGTTGAGCTGCTTCGACGTCGCTACGCTACTTCAAATATGTGGTGCCGGCTTTGTCAAATTCCCAACTTTTGAATTCATTTGTGTAGACTTATATTTTTCAAAATATTAAATGTTGAAAGTAGAATTTTGTTTCGACTAACAAGGAGAAGTATGAAAAGATTGTCGATCATTTCTGCTTTAATGTTTAATGTCTACTTTACGCATACATTGATAGCGGAAAATCCAAAGTTACCAACCGTTGTAATTGTTGCAACAGGTGGTACGATTGCAGAAAAAATAGATCCGAAAACAGGAGCGGCAATTCCTGCCGTAACTGGCGAAGAATTAGTGGCTAATATTCCAGAATTAAATAAGATAGCTAATATAGAGGTTGTTAATTTTTCAAATATAGATAGTTCGCAGATGACACCTGAGATATGGGCGAAATTAAGTAAAACAGTTGATGATATATTAAAGAAGCCATATGTTAAAGGGGTTGTCATTACTCATGGCACTGATACAATGTCAGAGGGTTCGTATTTTTTAGATTTAACATTAACTGTAAATAAGCCAGTTGTATTTACAGGAGCCATGAGAAATGCTTCAAGTCCATATTCAGATGGGCCTCCAAACCTTATAAATGCTATTACGCAGGTTTGTGATCCAAATGCTACTAATTGGGGGGTTACTGTAACGTTAAATCAATACATTAATTCCGCTAGAAGAGTCTCTAAAATGCAAGCAACAAATCCACAAACGTTTCAATCTGAAGAAAGTGGCTATTTAGGATACATATTGAAAGGTAAAGTGTTGAGGATGAATGATGTTTTATATAGACATACGTTATCAATACCGTCAGTGTTGCCTAAAATTGATATACTAAGTGATTACGCAGGATCTGATGGTAGCTTGATTAGAGCTAGCGTTGACAATGGAGCAAAAGGGATTGTAGTTATAGGAGTTGGAGAGGGAAATGTAAACGCATTAATGTTTGATGCTATAAAATATGCGTTAAGTAAAAATGTAACTGTAGTTATTTCTACTAGAGTTCATAATGGAGCAATAGCAGGTGAATATGGAGACGCAGGAGGTGGGTCTACATTAGAAGCCGCTGGTGCAATTTTATCAACAACCTTGAGAGCGGCAAAAGCTAGATTGTTGTTAATGTTATTGTTACCAACAAATAAATCTTTTAGTGAAATAAAACAATACTTCTCAGAACCTTAAGAAAATTTTTATTTTAACATAGCATTCTAAGATGAAGTTTCATTTTAGAATGCTATGTCGTCACTTACATTTAATTGCATCTTTCTTTAATAGAGAGCTCTTTCATTTTACATTCAAAAGCCAAATATTTTCTCTTTTTTAATAACCATTTGTATTGATCATATTAACGTATGTTAAATTAAAATTCTTTATAAAAAAATACGGATATTATATTAACATAATTAAGATGAAATTATTAATATTTTTAATATTATTTATATTATCCTCGTGTTGTAATAAACTAATAAAACAAGATGAGATTACATTAAAAGATATAAATATAATTGGTTGCAATAGATTAAGAGAGTTAGGTAATGATTTTTTAACAGATATTGGTGGTAAAACAATTCTTATTTCATCTAATAATGGCATAGAAAATCGTTGTGTATATTTTGATCCAAATCTTTTTAATAAAAATCAGACATTTGCATATAAAAAATGGAAACAAATTTTAATTGAACCAAAAAATTGTACATTGGCGCAATTGTTTGAGATTGATTACCCTTCTAATTCTTTAATTTCTTTTCTATCTATGCCAAAAAACGTTTGTTCAATTAAAAGAAATAATATTGGAATTATTTATTTTCCATCTTCAGATTTTTCGTTTGAACTTGACCCCAAGTCAATAATCACATATTTAGCGCGTGGCATACACGTTTTGGTTGTAAATTATAGAGAACAATTAGATGCACAAAATGCATTTCAATGGTTAAAATCAAAAATAAAAACTGAAAATAAAAATATTATTATTAGTGGAAAATCATTTGGCATAATGCCGGCGGTACATTTAGCTGAAAAAAATAAAGAAACGCTACTAATACTGGATAATCCATTTGTTAAAAATAATAAAGTTTACGAGCGTTATCTATCGAAGTTTTTACGTGTTATGTTATCTAAGTTTACAAATTCGTTTTCAGAAAAATACTGCGCATATCTAACTGAAGCTTTAATAAATAAAATATCAGGAAAAGTTATTATATTAGAAGATATGCAAAATAACAATGAGAACGATTGTAAAAAAATATTTAACGATTGTTTGCGGATAAGAGCTTATAAAGGACATTACAGCAAACTGCTAGGCTATGAAATTAAATCGTGGCATTGTGATGAAGAGAGCCAAAAAAAATTAAGTCAATTTTTGAAAAATTCGTTATGAATATTCCAGTGCAAATATTTTCATTAGTAGATTTTCCAATAATTCTTATTTTATTATTTATTGAAATTATTTTTTCTGCAGATAACGTAAGCGTATTAGCTTTAATTATTAATAAACTACCATCTAAAAATAGAAGACAAGCGCTTTTTTACGGTCTTGCCTCTGGATTAATTTTACGAGGAGTAATTATAGTATTTGTCTCATACGTTATTGATATACTTTTTATACAAATAATTGGAGGCTTATATTTGATGTATTTAGCTATTGAGCATTCAATAAAATTTCGTAAAAAAATAGAATCGCAAAAAAATACAATCACATTTTGGAAGTGTGTATTTTTAGTAGAAATTACAGACATTTTATTTGCGATAGATTCAATCTTAGCTGCTTTTGCTATTATTTTAATATACTACCCTCTCAATATGATAAAATATAAACTTTGGATGATTTATGTTGGAGGCGCATTGACTATAATTATAATGCGCTTCATGGCTAACACGTTTATTAAATTAATAAATAATTGCCCAAAGTGCGAACAAGTAATATTTGTTATAGTTGGGTGGATTGGATTGAAACTAATTGTAGAAGGTAGTAGCATGTTTTTTGTTAATGAGCATTTACAATATATCATAGATTTTGTTTTCTGGATAGGCATTATGCTTATAGTGTTAATAGCATTTTGTGTAAATTTTAAAAAAAGGATCGAGTAAAGCTAAAATGGCCAAAAAGCAAACAACTAGTGAATTAGCTTCGTATAGATCAGCATATCATAATTATGAAGTTTCTGAAACATTTGAAGCTGGCATTGTACTTCAGGGAACTGAAGTTAAATCTCTAAGAGACGGCGGTGGAAATTTAAGAGATAATTACATAATTATCAAAAACAACGAAGCGTGGTTAAGGCAAGTGTCAATTTCGCCTTACAAATTTTCAAGTCATTTTGGTCATGAAGAAAAACGAGAAAGGAAGCTCCTTTTACACAAACAAGAAATACAAAAATTAAAAAAATTATCAGAGATTAAAGGTCTTACGCTTATTGCATTATTGTTTTATCTTAAAAACGGTTTAATTAAAGTAAAAATTGGCGTTTGCAAAGGAAAAAAAATTTACGATAAACGAGAAGTTTTAAAGGAAAAACAACATAAAAGAGAAATGGAGCGATCCTTAAAAACCTAGCCTCGGACTACTTGCGGAATGTGGGTTCGATATCATTTAATCATCTATTTTGTCCAGGTCTAGTTATAATTTTCATAATTATATTTACTTTATATTATTATTCATATATAATTAACCTTAGGAAGATGTTTAATTTAATAAAGGGAGCATAATATTATGGATATTAATAGTGTTAATTTTCAACAAAATTTAGTCGAACAACAATCAACAATAACTCCACCGCCAACAATACAACAGAATTGGGGAGATTTTCAACAATACTATACAAATATGATTAATGAAGCTGGAGAAAAATATGGAGTTGGCACAGCTGCTTATAATGTGGCCGTCGAAGGGTTAAATAATGCCTACAGTAGCACTTTTAACACACCAGATAGTATCGCTCAAGGTGAAGCTGCAATGTATAAAGCAAATGGAGGTGGTAATACACCTGTTAATCCATGCTCTAATAAAGCTAGTGTTATTAAAAATGCAGTTGATAGCGCGATTTCAACAATTGAAAATCAGATTGAATCTTTAGAGCAATATTGCGATCAACTTAATGACAAATATAATTCATTAAGTAGTAAGTATACTGCTTTGTTTCAACAATACAGTAACAACCCACTTTCGTGTAAACCGAATACAGGTGCAGATTTACAAAAAATGTTGTCAGATTTAAATAATCTAAGGGGTGAAATAAATTGCGCAGTTACTAAGGTATGTAATGCAAATCAAGAACTAAATACAATTTTAAATAATAATGGCTTAGAGATAGATGAATTAGCGCAAAAAATAATGAATGGAGATGCCTCTGAAGCTGATTTTAATAAACTTACTGATTTATATGGAAAATTTAAACCAGAAAGAGATAGCTGTAAAATAACTATCAATTCATCTAACGATAATATTAGCGCCTCTAACACATTGATAAATACATTAAATTCTGACATTGTTATTGTTGAAAGTGATGAAAACGTGAATCCATATTCTAACGAAGCGAGTGCAATTAAAAATTCTAGTGATAATGTAATCAATAGTATTAATGCTCAAATTAAAATCGTAGATCAAGATATCGATCAAGCTACGTCTGAATACAATACGTTAAGCATTGAATATCAAGCTTTATTGCAACAATATAATAATAATCCATCTTCATGTGGACCAAACACAAAATCAGATTTAGCTAAGATGAGCCAAGATTTAGAGTCTCTTTTAAAAAACCTAAACTCTTTACAAAATCAAAAAATTACTTTAGACGTGGAGGCAAAAACAATTAAAAGTGAATGTGCAGATATCGATACATTAGCACAAAAAATAATAGATGGAGATGCTTCTAAAGTCGATTTTAATAAACTTCAATCAATGTATTCTCAATTACAAGCTAATCAAACTGTATTTAATAATGAAGACTCAATAATGTTGAGTAATTTTGCTCAGTATAGTCAAGTAATCAATACATTAAATGGTGATGCAGCAGTTGTTAAAGCAGATGAACAACCTATAAATCCACCGCAAACTAATGCGCAAAATGCTACTTACTATGAGGCTTGGCAAATTAGCGCTAACAATATACCAGTCCCTGAAAATGTAAATTCAGTATATTTGGCTATGGGTGGTGTGGAAATGATTAACGGTGTCCTTACAGTTTTGCCAGCTGGAGAGGGAAATACTGTATTTAATAACAACGATCTTACAGCATTAAAAAATTGGATTGGACAATGCAATGCTAAAGGAGTTAAGGTATATCTAACTATCGGAGGGAACGGCGGAACATATGATAATATTTGGGATGGTTTGCTTGGATCTGACGGTCAAGTTGATCCTTCAAAGGCTCAAGCGTGGGGTCAGGCGTTGGCTAGCTATTGCACTAATATAGGGTTGAGTGGAATTGATTTTGATTGGGAAGAGATAAATACTAGCGATCCATCATCTGCTGCAAGTTTGGGTAATGCCGTTGGATGTGCTATAAAAGATTTTAAAGAAGATGCCCCAAATTTGCAAACAAGCATAGCTGTTAATGGTTCAGCTGACTATTGGGGTCAATTTTACGAATCATTATTTGACGCAGCCGGAAAAGGCAATATTGATCGCGTAAATGTTATGGATTA
Organism: Chlamydiota bacterium; assembly: GCA_023269435.1. Lineage (GTDB taxonomy): Bacteria > Chlamydiota > Chlamydiia > Chlamydiales > 2-12-FULL-49-11 > JAHFTJ01. Next base: position 34,245 of record JAHFTJ010000001.1, on the reverse strand, counting down.
TTATGATAGTTCATTGGCAGAAGGATTTGCAGAAAGTTGGGGTAAATGGGCGGAGGCTCATGGAATGTCTAATTCTCAAATAAATATTACTTCAGATACCGCTTGTGGTTTAAGTAGCGATCAAAAATTAGAGCAATGGGCTCATAACAATGGATACGGAACAAATTTATGGGCATTTGATGCAGCTAATACTGAGTGGTCTAATTCTTTCCTTCCAAACTGGTCATCAATACAAGGATAAGCAATTAAGGATAAGCAATTAAAGAGTTCGTTAAGCACAAAGCATTTAACAAGCTATTGTTAAGTGTATTGTGCTTTTCAGAACCCAATCCCAAGGTGTCGGAAGAGGAGGGATTCGAACCCCCGGTTGGTTTCCCAACGCCTGTTTTCAAGACAGGTGCATTCAACCGCTCTGCCACTCTTCCATATAAAATTAAGGGAATTGTTCTAAAAATCTAAAATCGTTTTCTAAAAATAGCCTGATATCACTAATCCCATGCAATAATAAATAGACACGTTCTATTCCACCGCCCCATGCAAATCCAGAATAAACTTCAGGGTCAAGCCCGCCATTAGCAAGTATTTCTGGATGTACCATTCCAGCTCCAGCTACTTCTAACCAACCGCTTTCTTTGCATAAGCGACATCCATTCCCATTGCAGATGGTACATTTAACATCTACCTCTATTCCAGGCTTTACAAATGGAAAGTAACTAGATCGTATTCTAATTTCTACATTTTCATCAAAAAGCTTTGAGTAAAATTCTTTTATAATAGATATTAAGTCGCTAAAAGATACATTTTTATCTATATAAATGGCATCTATTTGATGAAATATTACATGCGATCGTGTAGATATAGTTTCATTGCGGTAACACTTGCCTGTGCAGATCATTCGTATCGGAGGCGTGTGATTTTCTAAAACCCTTTGTTGAAAACTCGTTGTATGTGATCTAAGCAAGTAAGTTTTATCTATATAATACGTGTCTTGCATATCGCGCGCTGGATGGTCGTCTGGGTAATTTAACCCAGAATAATTGTAGTACTCTGTTTCCAATTCTGGTGAATGATAAACTGAAAATCCCATTTGAGATAAGATAAATATCATTTTATCAATCATTTGAGATATTGGATGCGCCTTACCTAAAAAATTTTTCATCCCTGGGAGTGTAATATCAACTTGTTCTTCAAGGGTGTTTTTTTCAATTTCACATGCTTTGAGATACTCAAATGAGTTATTTAAACTCTCTGAAATAGAATTTTTAATATCATTGATAAGTTTGCCAAATTCTTTTTTTTGATCTGGCAAGCACTCTTTTAAATCTTGCATAAGCGACGTTACTAAGCCCTTACGACCTAAAAACATAACCCTAAGATCTTCTATTTCTTTGCTACTTGATGCAGACTTAGCGCTTTTATCAAACTCTTTTTGCAGAGCTCTAATTTTTTCTCTCAATTATAAAAAAAATCCTATTATATCAATTAATTTTATACGGCTTCTAATGCTTGTTTAGCTTTATCAACTATTACTTCAAATGCTTTTGGATCATCATTAGTTAATGATGATAGTATCTTTCTATCTATTTCAATCTTAGCTTGAGTAAGTCCATCTATAAACTTGCTGTAAGAAATTCCGTGACATCTACAGGCTGCATTAATCCTTTGGATCCATATGCTTTTCATGCATCTCTTTTTTTCTTTACGACCTTTAAAAGCATATGACCATGCCTTCATTAAAGCATCTCTAGTTAAACGATGGTGGTTTTTACGATCGCCAACAAATCCTTTTGCTTGCTTAAGAAGCCTGTTAATTCTGCGCTTTCTAGCAACAGACCTTGTAACTCTTACCATTTTCTTATAGACCTCGTATTAAACGTTTATATTTTTTTACTAAATTGTCTGCTACCAAAACATCATTTTCTAATGATCTTTTTCTTTTTGAACTTTTTTTTGCTAAAAGATGACTTCTCCCCTTTTGCTTTCGTAACAATTTTCCAGTTCCAGTAATTTTAAATCTTTTTGCAAGAGATTTTTTAGTTTTCGCTTTCGGCATTTTTCCTCTCCTGTTGGTGTTTTTTTTCTTTTAACGAAGGCGTTAGAAGAAGGCTTAAAGACTTACCAAACACTTTTGCTGGCGTTTCAACTGTTGCTATATCTTCTAATGCCATACAAATTTTTTCCATTATAACTTTGCTGTTATCTATAAACACAATCTCTCTACCGCGAAACGAGCAAGTAAATTTAACTTTGCAACCCTTTTCTATAAATTCCCTTGCGTGTTTGATCTTTATCTCTAGATCGTGAGCATCTATATTTGGCTTAAATTTAAGTTCTTTTATTTTAGTTTGATGTGTAACTTTTTTACTAATTCTCTCTCTTTTTGTTTGTTGATATCGGAATTTGCCGTAATCCATAATTTTACAAACTGGAGGATTTGCACCTGGCGATATTTCCACCAAATCTAAACAACTTTCTTTAGCTTTTGCTAAAGCATCATATGTATTAAATATGCCTATTTGATCGCCATCTTCCGTAATTAAACGCACTTTTACGGCTCTAATTTCTCTATTAATTCTCAATACTCATCCTAAAATCTTTTTATAGAACATATGTCAGACAATTTACATTATTCAGTTTTTTTTTTCAATTAATATTGATTTGGGATATAGCTGACTCGAACAGCTGACCTCCACGATGTCAACGTGGCGCTCTAACCAACTGAGCTAATACCCCATTTATCAAATTAGAGAAGTATAGTACTATAAACGAATTTTATGTACAAAATATTTCCAACTTAACGAGGTTTTTTGTTTGCGATCCTATTTATTTATAAAAATTTTGTTTGAAAAAATTTACTTAATAATGTAAACCATAAAAATACGGGAAAATACATAGAAAGTTACCTGCTATCTTTCAAACTAATAATTGATAGTGTAGCTTCTTAAATTAATGTGCTTTATTGAATTTTTATGTTAAAAATCATATAATAAACTTATAGAGTTGTTAAATAATAGAGGGAAGTTTTTATGCTTATTCAATTACAGCCACAACATATCGAAGTGAATTTAGAATCTATCAAATCTTTTTTATACAAACACAATCTAGTAAATTTAAAAAAATTATCTGAAGTATCAAAACAATTAAAAAAAATTAATAAATCAATTATTGATACAGCAAAAAATAATCAATCGTATTTTTCAGAACACTTTAAAAACCAAAGGGAGTTAATTGAAAATTTAATTGGAAGATGCAATCAATTAAAAATTCGCATAAACATTGTAAATTTCGCTGAAAGCGCGGAAAGTTTATCTAATACAAGTCCTCACAGGTCTCGCGATGAAGTTGCAATTGAAGCTAATAATTTACGATTGCGTATAGTTGCATTTTTAAAAAATTATAGACCGTCTCAAATAGATTCAAAATTTATAAGATTTGCAAGAGTTTGTATAAATAAAGCTGAAAAGGGAGAGGCTGTAATTGTAGAACGGAGTGGAGGCAAGATTAAACTAATTGTCTCACTTCAAGATTTCTTTAAAAATAAAGAAGTTACAAAAGAATCATATGAAATAGCAGAGCTACTCTATGAGCTGTCAATGGAAGTACATTACAATAATATATCAAATTTCAAAAAATTAATTGAAAATTTTTCTAAAGATACTATCAATGAAATTAAACATCATGTTAAAATATGTGGTGGAGATATCGACAAAGTCAATACTGCAGCAAATCGCACATTAATCATGCAAGGTATTCTTGGATATGCACATTTACTGGTAGATTATTATATGGACAAGACACCATACCCTACCGTTCCAGAAATTGAAGAAATTTGTTCAGATGTAAATTTTATAAATCGTCACTGAATTGATATACACACAAAAAACTCAAAAGTTGGCTTTTGAGTTTTTTGTGTGTATAGTGAATTAAATATTTGCTAATACTTTTTTCAGTTTTTTATAATATGAGTAATTAAATATGGAGTGGTCGAATATTTCTCCTGGACTAGCCTGTAAATATTTGATATTTGCATTTTTTGCATTTAACTGATCGATAGTTTTTATGCTAAACAATGAAACGGGATCTCTCGCTGAGATATAATGATTAACTTTGTTTGCCAAGTACTGAGAAATGATTTCGCAAGGGGCAAAAGCATATACATTGATTATAGATCTCTCTTTTATTGATAATTTTCGTAAAGCACGATCTGTAATAAGCGCCCCCTCAGAATGACAAAATATGTTAATTTGTTCCACTCCAATATTTATGTGATGTCTTATTTGATTTTTTAAATTAAGGATGGAATTTGTTGTTATGTTTAATTTTTCTCCTATACATCTTAATATATCGCCATGAAAACCATCATTTTTATTATATACACATGTTACTCGACAATTTAAAATTTCAGCCATTCTCTTTCCAATAGAGTAAACATCTTCTCGTTTACAATTAATGCCATTGACATACAAAAATGCGTGCTCTTTGTTTATTTCATAATCACCGCATGTAAATGATGTATCATGAACATTTATTTCAATGCTATTTTCTAATGTAGAGAGTATCGCCCAGTCGAAGATTTGCTTAATAATTGTCTCTCTTGGTGATCGTGATACATAATACCGATCTAACTCATTGCATTTTTCGCAAATAATTATTTCTGATTTCGAGATCTTAATCAATTCATCATATTGATTAAATACATAGTAAACTTCAGTTACGTCGTTATCATCAATTTTTTCAATTCGCCATTTTGTACATTCACAATCAGAGTTTATGGTTTTTTCATTAGAAAATACTGTAGAATATAAAAAAATAACAAACGTTAAGCTTCTTAATATAATTTTTTTCATAAAAGTAGTATATTCAATTCATTTTTATTTAACATAAATTTTTAGAAAAAAACCCATTGATAATTAAACAGAAAAACTGTTATCGTGTATTAGGATACTAATAAGTGGAGTTAATAATGGTAAGAACTAACGATATTAATATGAATTTGCTTAATTGTGAATTGCAAAATAAGTATGATTTATATGTAAACAAACAAATGTCAAATTCTTATATGGAAGAGGAGTTAATTTTAAAACGATCTGTTTTTATGAATAACCTTATAAGAATTTTCAAACAATTGCGCGAAGATAAGGATAAAAATAATAAGATGGAATTATCTGTAGAAGATCACCAAAAAATAAAAGAATTTAAAGAGGAAATTTGGCCGTCTATTCAAGAAAGATACAAAGGAATTATTACAGATGATAATAACCCATTTAATCAAAATATAAATTTAGAAAAATTAAACATTAATGATTTAGATAAAATAATTGATAGCTTATTGAATTTACACGAACAAGAACAATACTCATTGACTCATTTAATGACAAAACTTAAACAACTTACTGACGATTCTTATTTATTAACATCTATTACAACTGCAACAGCTCAATTTAACAGTGCAAATACTTTTGTTAAAAATCAAAGAACACAGTGATTCTATTTATGCAAAAAATTTTAGAAGATATTGAAAAAAATCTACTTGATGATGGCGGAATTGTGAATAGAAATGTTACAGAGGAGGATGTGGTACTTCTATACGAACTTGGGTTTAATCTTTATCAAAATGAAGAATACGCTAAAGGGGGAGAAATATTTCATATACTTGTCGTGGCCAAGCAATTAGAATTTAAATATTGGGTTGGTCTAGCCGCTTCTTTGCAAATGCAGAAAAGGTATAAAGATTCTTTAACCTCATGGAGCGTCTGTTGTTTTATAGACGAACACAATCCGTTGCCGCATTTTCACGCAGCAGAGTGTTTGTTTTTATTACACGATGTAGATGGAGGTGTTAGAGCATTAACAGCTGCAGAACATTTCGATAATGAAAAAATATTTCAAGGTAAAATATTTGCGTTGAAAAAAAAATGGAAAATAAATGAATAAAATAGATCAATCAAATGTAATGAGCCACGACGGATATTTTGAAGTTAATTTACCGATCGATTTAACGTCTTCTACAATTTTAAAAAAAAAACAAAACACAATACAAAACACAATACAAAACACAATACAAGATACTATAATTGATAGTGATTATACAAAATCAAAAGAACAAATTGAATTTGATGGATCAAAATTATGGTCGTTAGATATTCCTTGCAAAAATATTTTTGCAGAAAATCTATTTAATATAATTAATACTTTATCGTTAATACAATCAACATTTCTAAATATGTCAGATGACCTAATACAAAGTGTACGAAATGATTATAAAAATGATATGCAAAAAAAAATAGATCAAAATAGAGATCTTGTTAATTTAAACAAATGGTGTGATTTTTTTGATGTTTTAAAAAAAATTACAACTTGTGTATTATCGGTTGTTTCTATAGCCGTTGGCGGAGCGTTTATAGCAGGAGCTGTTTCCGTATACGCAGCAATTGGCGGTGGCGCCCTTGTGTTGTCTGGGTCGGCGTCCATATTAGGAATTATGTTATCTTCAATGAAATCTGACACAAGAGTAGTGTCGATTTTAAACATTATTAGCATGGTAGCCGGTATTATAGGATTTGCGTCATTTTCTATAAGAGAATTAACAGGAAAAATTTTAATAACAGCAATAACGATTGTTAATAATTTATCTGAGGTAGCTAAACACTCTTACATGATAGAAATATCAAATTTAAAATCTTCAAATGATCTTACAAATTCGTCATTTGAACAAAAAAAAATAAACATACAAACATTAGTAAAAAGTGTAGATTTTTTAAACGAAGAAATATCTAATCACATAACTACATGTGCTGAAATTTTAATAAAAAGAGAGGGTGAAATAACAAGAATTAATGCCATCTCTAGGTCAACCGTATAGGAGAATATAAATAAATGGATATTAAAAATGTCGAAAATAATTTTCAACGCATGCGTATCAACATAAGTGAAAGCTTAAGATTGCAAAAAATCTCTTCGAGAGAATTACGAAATGATGATATAAAATACTTGGATGGTGTATATAAAAAAATGTCAAATTTACATAATATGCAGGCATGGGAACATACTATAGGGTTAATAGGTTCTGTTCTAAAAATAGGCTCGTGTGGTTTCAATCAACAATTAAATACAGGTGAGATAGTACCCTCAGTAACAGGTAAGGCGCTATCCTCAATTGGAGAATTTATTTCTCAGAGTTCCGGAGTAGCAACTAAATTTAGCGAAAGTGAAATGACTCTCTTGCAAGGAAGTCTTGAAAAATTAAGAGATCATTTATCTGAAGACACTAAAAGAGAAGATGAAATTAAAAGACTTATACAAGAAATAAATCAAATGATCGATTCTGCTATGGAAAAATCAAATAGAGGAAATGTGTCTATTTTCAATAGATAAGAAAGCATTTCTTGCATAATTTTAAATAAATATTTAATATCCGATTTAGGATCTTAAACATGCAATATTTATTAAGTCAATTTAAATTTCTAGCTACAATTGGTGATTATATATCGTTTGTAGCTTATTCATTTTTAAGTATTTTCTACAGTTTACCAAGATGGAGTTTAATTCGCGATCAGCTCTATTCTATAGGGGTATTGTCAATAGGTGTTGTTACTTTAACTGGCTTTAGTACTGGCTTAGTATTAGCAGCACAATCTTACTATCAATTATATGATAAAGGGTTGGCTGGTGTTACAGGCTTAATGGTTGCTGAGGCTATGCTTACAGAATTAGGACCTGTCTTGACAGCATTTATGTTTGTTGGTCGAGTTGGAGCTTCTATGACTGCTGAGTTAGCAACCATGAAGGTTACAGAGCAAGTGGATGCTATGATATCAATGTCTGTAGATCCTTATCGTTATTTGGTGGCACCTAGACTAATAAGCGGATCGTTAATGTTTCCATTTCTTACGGTGTATAGTGTTGTAATGGGTGTGATAGGTGGCTATCTTTTATCTGTTTATTTTTTTAACATGTCCCCTACTACATTTTGGGATCCAATTCCTACATATGTAAAACCTTTTGATTTTTGGACTGGGTTTATAAAATCTATAATATTTGGAATTTTAATTACGACAATTTGCTGCTACAGAGGCATAACCACAAGTGGTGGAGCTGCAGATGTTGGGGCATCTACAACTAAAGCTGTTGTAATATCATATGTATTAATTTTAATAATTAATTTCATTATCACATTATCATTAAATGTGTTGCGTGAAAAAATAGGGGGTTTGTAAATTGATACGTATTAAAGATCTTTGCAAATCGTTTGAAAACAACAATGTGTTGAAAAATTTAAATCTTGAAATTAATGATGGCGAAATAGTAGTTATACTTGGAAAATCTGGGTCTGGCAAAAGCGTGTTGTTAAAACATATCATAGGCTTGCTCAAACCAAATAGCGGGTCTGTGTTTGTAGACGAACATGATATGGGTAAGCTTTGTGGGAGAGCATATTTTAAAGTATTAAAATCATTTGGGATGATATTTCAAGGCGGCGCATTGTTTGATTCACTCTCTGTTGGTGAAAATATAGCATTCTATTTAGTAGAGCATAAACTATGTGGAGGTAAATTTTTTCCAAAATCAGGCATTAAAAAAGCAGTAAAAGATGCGTTAAAAAGTGTAGGGTTAGAAGGGACTGAAGATTTATATCCATCTAGCCTATCTGGTGGAATGAAAAAAAGAGCTTCAATTGCACGGAGTGTAATATATCAACCAAAATATACATTATATGATGAACCAACAACAGGATTGGATCCTGTAACTGCCATGACTATTGGAAATCTTATTTTGGAACAACATAAGAGATTAAATGGTACTACCGTAGTTGTCTCTCATGATATATACACGACTATAAATATTGCCGACAGAATTGCATTATTAGAAAATGGAATAATACAAGTGATAGATTCGCCTAAAAAATTTATGTCAAATGATAATCAAACTATACGATCTTTTAATAAAATTATTGGTGGAAATATTGATAATATCGTATTTAATGATAGGAAAATATGACGACATTAATTAATCAAAGCAAAAATATGTTGATAGGGTTATTTGTTATAATTGCACTATTCATAATGGTAGCAATAATATTATTTATAAAACCTAGCATTGGCGATGGCAAGCAAATTTTAAAAGTATATTTTAGTAATATTAATGGGATAAACATAGGCACTAGAGTTACGTATGCAGGGAAAGCAATCGGAGAAGTTTCTGATATAAAGCAAATTATGCAAGCACGCTATAAATCAATAGATCATTCTGGAATAGTCTATCCTTATGTTCTACTGTTGCAAATAGATTCTAGTTATATAATATATTCTACCGATACTATTAATGTACAAACTCAGGGATTGTTAGGTGAAAAATATGTGTCAATAATACCAAAACAAATCACAATTGGTAAAAAAACAACAATAGTAACATCAAAAGACATAATATATGCAGATTCTAACGACCTATTAGATAATACGATGAGTAAAGTATCGATTTTATCTGTAAAAATAGGAGACGCCGTTGATAAATTAATTTTATGGGTAAGCGATTATGGAGATTCATTAGGGTCTGCAATTAAATCTTTTGACAAAACTATCACTGAATTAGGAATAATGGTAAAAGAAATAAATGAACAAAATATTGTCGACTCTACAAAACAGATGACAGACAATATTGCATCTTCATTTAAACAAATAGATCAAATAATATACGAAATAAAAGAGCGCGCTTTATTTTCAAATATATCAAAAACATTTAAAAACGTTGAAAGCATTACATCGAAAATAAATCTTGGAAAGGGAACTCTAGGACAAATAATTGAAGAAAATGGGTTGTATATGCAAATACAAGCATTAATGACAAAAGCGAATACAGTATTTGACGACATAAATCAATATGGCGTAATGTTTCAATATAACAAAGAGTGGCAAAGACGACGTGTAAAACTTATGGTTGAGGCAAATAGGATACGAGATCCAAAAGCATTTCAAATGTACATGAATATGGAAATGAATCAAATTAATACTACGTTATCTAGAATGAATAGACTTTCTAATAGATTTAGTTTAGAAGACTTAGCGAACAATAAAAAATTTAGAGGAGATTTCACGTATTTGATGCAACAATTAAGTGATCTACAGCAACGAATAGAATTATATAACGAAGAAATTAATCAAATTAGAATACAACATAATTAATTCACTATAATGGCGTTATCATGTAAAATACTTAATTGTGTTATCTTTGTCTATTTCCATTTTACTACTTATTAATGACAACATGCTTATTTCACGATTTAAATATCTTATATCTACAGCCCTTTCTCGAATAAGCAATGCTGGTAAAAATATAGAGCTTATAACCGCCTCTTTTTCCATATCATTCCATTCTAAATCTCCTTTGAACAATTTTATAAATGAATAAAAGGCTGCAGATGAAGTAGATGGAATATCTATAGTATCTTTTGCGCTAAATATTATATAATCAGCTTTGCTTATTTTCAACATTTTACTTATTAAAAATTGATAAAATAACTCTATAAAATCTAATCTATTTTTCCTAGATAGAATCTCTTTTTTATCGAAAAAAACTTTATGAATCATCTCTACGCAATAATTAACATAATCAAGTATATCAATAAGATTAAATTTTTTTGGAAAACAGAACCCGCAATCCTCTTTGCCGTCAATTTGATTTATTAAATTTTTTTTAAAATCTTCAGCATCGCTAACTTTAATGTAGTTGTCGCTTTGTAAATAAAAATCTGTATGTTTTGGTATTGTTACAACATATAGATTATTAGTTAGTTCTGCATTTTTCTGGTACTCTTCTATTGTAAAACTTCTAGTAAATTCTTTCCACGAAGTGCGATCTTGAAAATTTATAATTAATACACGTTCTCCCCTTTCTATAATGCTTCTCATAAATCCTGTAAATTCTGGTATTATGTTCGCTTTATTTATTAATTTTTGAGCGGTTGGACAAGGTGAAACAAGAAGTTTAACTTTTTTATTGTAAACATGTATAATGAATGCTTGGCTTGGGTTATCATCTTGTAAGTATGGATCGAAGTCATTTTGCTTTGTGTCGTATAATATATCCAACATCTTAAATAGTGGACCGCTTGGGTATTTTTTTAATTCATTGTAAAGCATTTCATGATTGTCTAAAATTTCGTTCCAAAAAGATATAGACGATCTAGCGCTTTTGCTGTGCTTCAATTCGTTTTTTTGAATTATTCTAACAAAAAATGCAAGCTGATAGCTTTTATCTAACTCATTTACATATATATAATAACAAATGTTATTGAGTAATGTTAATGTATGTTTGTAAAAAACATCTATATCATTTTGATAGTTATTTATAATATATTGGTAATCAACATTATTAAGGCTTTCTCTAAGAAAAAACTTAAAATCATTAAAGTAAGAAATAGATGACTTTCCAGTTGTATTCATTAAAAGATTGTGCGGATTAGCTGCTAAAAATAGAGCCGTTATAGCTTTGTAAAGTATAAATATAAATTGATCATCTCTGTATTTACCTGCATTATTAATCCATTTATCTAAATCTTTTTTTATAAAATTTTTTAAATTGTTTGCCTTCATTTGATACTGACGATCTTGAATTATTTTTATCTTTAATAGAGGATCGTCTCCAGATAATGTGCTAATAAGTTGGTCAAAATCTGCAACTAACCGTATATGCCGTATTAAATTTTTATTATAAAATAATGATCCATCTTCTTTATTTATAAAAAATAATTCATAATCCCTATCTCTCGTTACGCTCTCTAAGTCTTTCAACCCCCTTCTTTGTATATCAGCTACATCTTCCTTTATTGCCAGCTCTTCTCTCCATGACTCTTCTTCTTGAATTACCTCTTCAAATTTTTTTAAAATTTTATTATGATAAAAATCTATAAGATCACGAAATTCCTTAGTTTGTTTGATACTTTTTTTTTCATTAAATAATTTGGAATATTTATCTATCTTATCAGCAGCTTCAGTAGCCAGAGTTATTATAGATTTAATACCCTTTTGCACATCTTCATCTTGTAAATTGTTAGCTTCCTTAGCATAGACGTGTTCTAAATAATTATGAACTGCTTTAAATGTATTTTTTACAGACGAGATTGTTTTTAATTCGTTATCTGGATGTATCCATCTGCTAGTTCTTAACTTTAACTTGCTGCCTTCATTTGCCTCGTTTGCAAGTTCAAATTCTTCGACGTCTAGCTCAGACATGCTAGAAAGATTGTCAACTGCTTCTAAAATGCTTACTTTATCAAAAAAATCTCTTGCATCCATAATTTACTCCAACGAATCGTATTAATTTTAACTATCATTATTAAATTGTTTTTATCACTAATATTCGTTAATTATTAATATATAATCTATAAACAACTTAATTATAAATAATAATGAATTAATATAAATAAAAATTTAATAAAAATATTTTTCAATTTTTATCTCATTTATAGTAAGTATGTTAAATTATAAATTTTATTTATAAACATAATCTTAAAATTATATTTACAAAATATTATTTATATTGATAGACTTGATTTGTCTAGAAAAAATAAATATAGAGTTCAATATGAAAATTATACGTTTAGTTTGTTTGTTATCAATTATATTAACATCTTGCATTGTATCGTCTTGTTGGAAAAAAAATAGAGAAAATAACAAAATAACGTTAAATCTTAATATTACTCAAGATCCAATAACATTTGACCCCCGTAAGGGCTCAGATTTTGCATCATCAACTTTATTATTTTTAATGTATGAAGGTTTAGTTCGTGTATCTGCATGCTGTGATGAAATTTCGCTGGCTATAGCAGAAAAAGTAGAATTATCTGAAGATATGACGAAATATACGTTTCATTTAAAAGATGCAAAATGGTCAAACGGATCTAACATAACAGCGTTTGATTTTATTCAAACATGGAAAGACATGTTGAAGCCAAATTTTCCATGCCCAAATGTTCATATGTTATATTCAATAAAAAATGCAGAAAGAGCAAAGTTAGGACAGGTATCTGATAGTGAAATTGGATTAACAGCTATAGATTACAAAACATTAGAGATTTGCCTTGAAAGACCAACGCCATTTTTTTTAGAAATGATATCATTTTCTCTATTTTCACCTATTAATCAATTGTTAGCTTCTGCAAATAGTAATTGGGCAGATAGCAGAAATAATGTTTTAGTGACAAACGGACCTTATCGTCTCTCTAAATATATAAAGGGAAGAGAAATTATACTCGAAAAAAATCCATATTATTGGGATAGTAAAAATGTTAAATTAGAAAAAATTAATTTCAGTATAGTTGGTAATGAATTAACAGTATTAAACATGTTTGATCTAGGCGAGATAGACATACTTGGGCTCCCTTTCACTGGAATTCCGCCAGATTCGATTCCACATTTAATTAATAATGGGGAAATAAAAACATCACACATGCCGGCATCGACAATTTGTTGTTTTAATATGTCTAATTTTCCATTTACGAATATAAATATCAGAAAGGCTTTTGCTTATGCAATAAACAGACAAGAAATTGTTGATAATATTACTCAAAAGGGTGAATCTATAGGGACTAATCTAATTCCACAAGCATTATCAAATAGTCAAGTGCATGCGTTTTTTAAAGATAACGACAAAGAAAAAGCAAAGATGTACTTCGAGAAAGGTTTAAAAGAACTTGGTATAACTAAGGATGAACTTGGCACTATTACATTGTTATATGCATCAACTGATATATATCCAAAAATTGCACAAGCTTTACAAGATCAATGGAAAAAATCACTTGGCGTAGATATTCAATTAACAGGGCATGAATATAAAATATTTTTAGACAAACTTACTAAAAAAGATTACCAATTAGCTCAGTGCATTTGGGTTGCACAATATCCAGACCCAATGAATTTTTTTGAACGATTTACAAATAAAAACAATCTAAAAAATTATCCAGGATATGAGAATAAAAATTACAATGCAATATTAGATAGGTCAATAACTTGCTCTAAAAAAGAGTTGCGATTTAAGGTGCTAAATGAAGCTGAACAAATGTTAATAGATGAAATGCCATTAACAGCAATATACCATTGGAATAATGCTTACATGCAAAAACCGTATGTAAAAAATTTGCTAATAAATAAAAATGGATTTTTTTGCTTAAACTCAATAGAGTTTAGTGATTGCAATAAGAAAAAAACAATTAACGAATAATTTTAAGTAATTAATTTTATTATATATGAATATTATAATTCCTATAGACATCGAGCAGATTAACAATCAAAAAATAATTTTGTTGCAACAATTAATGGAAATTTCCCCATTATTTGAATGTCCGCAAGAAGCAAAAATCAGTTTAGACTTATCTTTAAAATCATTTAAGCATACATTGTATAGGATAATCCCTGAAGATATTTTAGAGGCAAGCAAATCAATTATTTCTATAAATGATGAGATTAATAAAAAAACATTTTATCAAAAAATAACAGAAGGGGTGCCATTTTTTACTTGGTCAAACCAATCGTCAAACCAACAACATGCTATCTCTATAGCTACGTTGTGTCCAGTGCAAAATATGCATGGTGTTGGTAGGTTTTTATGCGATACATACAGTCGCTGGTTAATTCCTGGCAAACAATTGCCGTTAGTTTACGTTCATAGTATAACGTTTAAATTCGTGAATTTTCATAAATGTAATTTTTTACTTCATGAGGTCTTTATTCAAACAGAAAGCCAAAAAGAACAATCGCTTGTATACAATCATCTTCCTAGTCTAGTAAATGAAATTAAATTAAACATATTGTCTGTACAACATGCAAGAAAAATTATATCTATTAAATCTCTAACAACACAGCAAAAAAAAATTATAATTCAGGAAAATATCACGTCATTGTTAGATCGTCCACTAAAAAATTTAGATAACAGTATTTTTGATCAGATACATAACTTTTTCATAAAAATATATTCAGAAGAAAAAATTTTAAAAATAAGAGAGGATATCTCGCCGCTATTAGAACTTAAACCTCAGATCTTTGAGCGGGACATTTTTTTAGAAATACAAAATTTTTTATTCCTTTTTAAGGATAATTTTAATTTTAATAGAGAATTAAAGCATTTGGTAAGAATAATTGCTTATAAATATTTATTTAAAAAATTATTAATACACGCTGTTTTAGACGATCCAAATAAAAGGCATGTTAATATTAAAATATCTAATGCTAAAATTAAAATTGAAGAACAAACAAAAAATGTTTTAAGTGTATTAATTGGAGTAAATTTATTAAGAGAAAATGAAGTAATTGGAGAAAAGAATATAGAAAATGCAATTAAAAACATAATTCAAAATGCAAAAAAAGTGCCAAATTCAACAATTATAGACATTCGCAACAACAGCAATGTTAGCATTATATATTTAGAAATGTATAAAACAAATGGCGATTTTTCTAAAGATGACATTAAAAGTTTAAGAAAACGGTTGCCTAGAGAAATTAACATTGGGATAGAGAGTGTAGTAAATCCAATATTTATGTCTAGGAACGAAGAGGAGGTGTTACGTAATATATTGGTGCTTAGCAAGCAATTAAAATATGTTAAAGACATACCTCAAGTTATTATTACATTTCATAAACAAGTTGATACATTAATTTCTTTTACTGTAATACTCTTAAGAGTATCAAAAAGAGAAAATACACATTTAAAAAATTTGTTTCATAAATGTAAAAAAATAAAATTTTCAGATCATGAAGTAAAATTCGCCGGTTTACTTAGGAATAAGCACCCAAAAGAAGCAAATGTATTTGAATTGCATATCTCAAAAAAAGATTTCTTAAGGAGGGACTTTTCGGTTGATCTTAACAAAGCGAGACTGTTTATTTACAATACGTTAACTGAGTTATTTGGAGAGGTGAGAGATTATAATGGTGGCATGAT
Organism: Chlamydiota bacterium; assembly: GCA_023269435.1. GTDB lineage: Bacteria > Chlamydiota > Chlamydiia > Chlamydiales > 2-12-FULL-49-11 > JAHFTJ01. Next base: position 18,315 of record JAHFTJ010000001.1, on the reverse strand, counting down.
ATCAAAGCAAAGTGAAGCATTTAATGAATTGAAAAAATTACTTTTACAATTAAATATAAGTAATGATTTTTTATTAGAAAATTTTTTTTATTCTCTAACACCAAAGTATATGCAGAGTATATTGCAATCGTTTATTTTAAAAAAATTATTTCTAATAATATTAGAAGCAATTGAATATAATTACAATGTCCATCGTTATTTTTTAAAAACGCAAATAATAGAAGATAATTTTTTAATGACAATAAGCTCAACAAATCCTACGCTAAAGGAGTTAATAGAGGGAAGCATTGAGGAATTAGAGATACCTCAATCTAGCTTAATCACTTCTTATATAAACATATATGATGTTAGTTGCCTCTCTTTCATTTTAAAATTTACAAATTCAGATCAACATCAAAAATTTTTACAAAAAATAATAGAAAACATAAAAACATGGAAGAAGAAAATAGAGACAATACCATTTTTTTCGCAAAAAAAAGATTATGTATAAATTGCGGATTTATTCTATATGTCTAATTGAGTAGACGTGTCAATTCGTTTGCGTAAAAATTTTAGCTATTTGAATTTGCTTAGGATGTCAAATGTCATATAAATGTATAATCGCAGTTCTTTTCATTTCAAAATGTTCAACTACGTTTTGTTATTGCTCTGAAACAGAACAAAATTGTAGCAATTACAATCAAAATATAGAATGTATAATACACCAATGCGACCCAAGAAAAGACTATAGCGATGAATTAACAATTCATTTAATAGAAGAGAGGGAAAAACAATCTAAAAAATTACGATTATCAAGGACAGATAAAATCTCTCCTGAACATCTAAACGGGGAATCTGCATCATACCTAGAAGGTTATATTCAAGCTCTTATAGATGATAACTATTACGAATTAAACGTTTTAGTCTTTGTTGATAAATATTTTGTTGTATATTTGTACAACTTACCAAGTGACGAGAGGATAAAAAATAGTATTATTGCATTTGTAAAAGATTTGCCAGACGTTAAAAATGTCAAAGACGGAAAGATTGATCAACAAATTAAAAGAAGGTTAAATGAAAAACAACCAATTAGACAAATGAATGGTGTATGGTTTCCTGAATCTACTGTAATTTTTCAACCATTAATAGCCAATCCAAGAGAGCCGACTTATTCTGTAGCGTATAGGAGTGGCGATAAAATATTGGCGAATAATCAAGCGGCAGTCTCTCTAGGGGACATTTTTCCAATCTTCAGATGGTTTGATGTGTTTCCAATGCGCGGTGATCTACAAATATCTATTGCTGGATGTGTATGGGCTAATTTTGATATAAAGCCAATTGTTCATCCGCGTGGAGAATGGGCTGAACTCGTAACAACAGATTACATAATATCTGTACCAATAACTTATGCTTTTGATAAATGGGCATTTAGATTACGTGCCTATCATATTTCAAGTCATCTTGGCGATGAATTTATAATTAATCATTCAGATGTTTTAAGGGTTAATCCAAGTTTTGAGGCTGTCGATTTTTTTACTTCATATCAAGCAACAAGTGGATTACGATTGTATGTTGGACCAGGAATTGTAGTAAACAGTGACGACTCATTCCCTATGAAGTTTTTTTATTTTGAATATGGTTTAGAATGGCGTATAGTTAACTTAAGACATCATTACCACAAACTTTACGGATCACCTTTTATAGCAATAGACATGCAACATTGGCAAGTAAACAGTTACAAAACAAGCGCCACTATACAACTTGGCTATGAATGGTCAAAATTACAGGGGGCAGGGAGAAAAGTTCGTGTATTCGGAGAGTATCACAATGGTTACAGTGAAGGGCAGTTCTTCAATAAAATGACAGATTATTTTGCAATGCGCGCATCTTGGGGTTTTTGATTATGAAACTTTAAATTTAGTGGAAAATTTACCACAATTCATTTAGACTTATATTAAGTGAAAAGTAAATTTATTTTTATAACAGGTGGTGTTCTCTCATCTCTTGGCAAAGGAATTGTGGCAGCTTCTCTTGGCCTTCTCCTTGAAGGGAAAGGTTTAAAAATTGCTTTAATGAAATTAGATCCGTATTTAAATGTTGACCCTGGTACTATGAATCCATTTCAACATGGAGAGATATATGTTACAGACGATGGCGCTGAGACAGATTTAGATTTGGGTCATTATTATAGATTTACAAATTCTCCGTTATCTAAAATTTCTAATAGTACATCTGGTCAAATATATGATGAAGTTCTAAAGAAAGAGAGGGCTGGAGAGTATTTAGGTAAAACAGTTCAGGTAATTCCGCATATTACAGATGTAATTAAAAATAGAATTATAGCTTGTTCAAATCAAAAAAGTGACATAGATGTAACTATTATAGAAATAGGCGGAACGGTTGGGGACATAGAATCTCAACCATTTTTAGAAGCTATAAGGCAATTTAGACATGAACACTTAGGTGATTCTATAAACATACATTTAACATATGTTCCATACATCGAACATGCTGATGAAGTAAAGACAAAGCCAACGCAACACTCAGTTCAACAACTACAACGGTCTGGAATTTTCCCTGATATGATACTGTGTAGATGCAAAGAATCTTTAAGCAAGGAGATAAAAGAAAAAATTAGTCTATTTTGCAGTGTGCCAATTGAACGCGTGATAGACGTAATAGACGTAAAAAATACTGTATATGAAGTACCAATTCTTTTACAAAAAGCTGGATTTGATATTAGTATATCAGAACTTCTTGACATAAAAAAACAAAAATCTAATTTACAAAAATTAGAAAAGTTTGTTGCAGATTTAATATCTACAAAAAAAACTATAAACATAGGTTTTATAGGTAAATATTTGCAGCATAAGGATGCTTATAAATCTATATTTGAGTCGCTAACACATGCTGGCATAGTTAATGGAGTTTTAATAAATATTATTGGGATTGACTCAGAGAAAATAACTGATGAAGATAATTTTTCAAAGGCAGTATCGCAATGTCACGGTATTTTAGTCCCTGGCGGTTTTGGTGAAAGAGGGTTAGAAGGAAAGGTTACTGCAGCAAAATTTTGTCGCGAACACAATGTTCCATATTTTGGCATCTGCTTAGGAATGCAAGTAATGGTTATCGAATTTGCAAGAAATGTTTTAAATCTACATAAAGCAAACACTACAGAAATAGACCCACTTACAAAGTATAAAGTAATATCGTTGTTATCAGAACAAAAGAATGTTAAAAACATAGGTGGATCTATGAGATTAGGAGCCTATAAATGCAATATAGATGTAAGCTCACTTTCATACAAAGCATATGGTAAACATCAAATTTCTGAACGACATAGACATAGATATGAATTTAATAACGAATACAAAAAATTATACGAAGAGCATGGGTTAAAAGTAGTTGGCACAAATAATGATAACAATGAGGAGTTATGTGAAATAATTGAAAACATTAACCACCAATGGATGGTTGGCGTTCAATTTCATCCAGAATTCAAATCTAAACCTACAGACCCGCATCCACTATTCATCTCATTTATAAAGGCAATTGTATCTAATGAAAAAAAAAATTGCCGTAGGGATTGATTACGGATTTAAACATATAGGGATAGCAGCTTCTTCCCCATATACAAATTTTGCAATTCCAAGAGCTAAAATAGCTCGTTCACCAGATGAAGCTAAAAATGTTGATAGAATTTTACAGAGCGTCGACAGCGCAAGTGAAATAGATACGTTCGTAGTTGGTCTCCCACTTCATCTTAGTGGAGGCGAGAGTTTAATCTCTGAAATAATACGTAAATTTGCAAAAAAATTAGAAAATATAACAAATAAAAAAGTTGTACTTTTAGATGAAAGGCTTACATCGAAACAGGCGCAGTCACTTTTACGTGAAACGAACGTAAAAAGAAAAAAAAGAGATGAAGTAGTAGATATACTATCTGCTACATTGATATTACAATCTTATTTGGATTATGATAGAGAAGAAATAACATTATGTTAAATGTAAAAAATCCTCTGAAAGATGAAGATCTATTAGCATCGCCAGAACCATGTATATTAGTTATATATGGGGCATCTGGTGATTTAACTCACAAAAAACTAATGCCTGCTATTTACAACTTATCTGTAGATGGGCAACTTCAGCCAAATTTTGTATGTGTAGGATTTGCAAGACGTGATAAAACCAATGAATCATTTCGCGAAGAAATGAAACTGTGTATAGAAAAATTCTCTCGCAGCGATGTGCATGAATATGAACTCGCCCTTTTTTTGGAAAGGCTTTTTTATTACAATGGAGACTTTCAAGATTCTAATGCATATAGTGAATTAGACGTCTACTTAAAAAATTTAGATGCGCAATTTGGCACAAAGGGAAACAGAATTTTTTATCTTTCTGTCCAACCTTCTTCATATTTGACAATTATAGAAAATCTAACGCTACATAATTTAATTTATAATAAAGAAGATGATAGGCGTTTTTCACGTGTAATTATAGAAAAACCATTTGGCAAGGATTACGATTCTGCAGTTTATCTGAAAAATCAACTTTTAAAATCATTAAGAGAAGATCAAATATATAGAATCGATCACTACCTTGGTAAAGAAACCGTTCAAAATATACTTATTTTTAGATTTAGTAATCCTATTTTTGAAAATATTTGGAATAATAATTGTATAGATAATATTCAAATAACTGTTGCTGAAACTATTGGAATAGAGGAGAGGGGTAACTTTTACGAAAAAGCTGGGTTACTTCGTGATATTATACAAAATCATCTAATGCAGCTTCTATCTCTTATAACAATGGAGCAGCCTACTAGTTTAGATCCAAATGCAATAAGAGATGAAAAGGTAAAAATTTTAGAATCTATTTTGCCATATAATGAAGAAATGATAGATAAATGGACGCGTCGAGGGCAATACAAGGATGGATTTATAGAGGGAGAAAGCGTCTGCGGATACCGAGACGAGAATAATGTGTCAAGTACTTCGAATGTAGAGACATTTGCCGCTATGCGCATAGAAATAAACAACTCGAGATGGCATGGAATGCCTATATACATACGAGCCGGCAAGCGGTTACCAAAGAGATGCACTGAAATAGCAGTGACATTTAAACATAATAAAAACAATTTGTTTACAAATAAAAAAGGTAAAAATTGCAATGAACCAAATTCAATTATTTTCCGCATTCAACCAAACGAAGGAATATCTATTAAATTTAATAGCAAGACCCCTAGATCAAGCAAAATTTTGACGCCAGTGAATATGGATTTTCAATACGATAATTATTTTGGAAAAGAGATTCCAGAAGCATATGAACGATTAATATATGACGCTATGCTTGGCGACACAACTCTTTTCGCAAGAGCTGATGAATCGTTATATTCATGGAAATTAATTACTCCAATTTTAAACAAGTGGGCCTTCACAACATTAAAAGAAAATGAATTTTATAGAGCCGGAACTTGGGGTACAAAAGAATCAGATTTATTATTAGAAAATGAGAGTCGTCAGTGGAAAAGAGTATGAATTACATAAAACCTAAAGAAATTGAATCTCAGCTACCATATATTCATTGTAAAAATCAATTAATCAGCACAACCAAAGCATCGCTGTTTAATCTTATTATTTACACAAAAAAAAATAAGCGCGAAGAATATATAAAACAAATATTAAAAAATATAATTAGATATTACCCTTGTAGAATTATCTTAATAACAGTTTGTGAAAGTGGAGATTTTTTAAATACATCTGTAAACATACTTACACCGGAAAAAAATGGTAAAAACACAATTTTTTGCGATATAATTAATTTTGAAGTCTCTATATCATTTATTGAACGTATCCCTTTTGTAATAATACCACATTTACTATCAGACAGACCAGTTTATCTACTTTGGGCAGATGATCCATCTGAAGATAATCTAATATCTATGAAATTAAAAAATCTCTCTACAAGGACAGTTTTTGATTCAGAGACAGCGATTCACATTACAGATTTTTCAAACACTCTAATACGATTACACGACACTTTGGCATGCAGCATAGGAGATCTTAGTTGGGCGAGAATAGCTCCATGGAGGGCGTTATTTGTTCATTATTTCAATACTGAAGATAAAATAGATTGTATAAATAAAACTAAACAAATAAACATTGTTTACAATAATTTTCGCGCAGATCAGTGTCTTCACAAAAAAATACAAAGTTTGTATTTTCAAGGGTACTTATCTGTAAAATTAGGATGGAAATTTAATTCTGTAATTGGAATCAAAGAAGATTTACTATTTAAATATCATTCTGATTATGGACCTATTGATATAGCTCTTACAGTTGGCAAAAACACAAATCTTCAGTCTGGTAGATTAATAAAAATAGAATTAGTCTCTTATGATAATCAACACATTTCATTTGAAAGAGATTTCGAACATATAGACAAAGTGAAAATACAATTATCAACATCTTCACATTGTGAAATGCCAATTCATCATATATTAGAATCAGAAGATATAGGAAAGTCGATGTCGTATGAAATTTACAATCAAGGGACAAGCGAAACTTTTTTAAAAGTATTAAAATTACTGTCTCTCTACCCTAACGAAATAATTTGTTCATGTGTATAAATTTTGACAAAAGGAAAAAAGTAGCGTTACCTGGTGATGAAAATCAAACAATAGCTTTTACTGTAGATTATTTTACAAAAATAGCAAAAAAATCGATAGATGAAAAAGGAAAATTTTTTGTAGCTATATCTGGAGGAAATACTCCATTAAAAGTTTATAAGCAACTATCCGAAGAATGTTCAACAACAATTCAATGGGAAAATGTTTATATATTTTGGAGTGATGAAAGGGGTGTTTCTCCAAATAATAAAGAGAGTAACTATAAAATGGCAATGGATAGCGGAATAAGAAGTCTTCCATTGAAAAAAGATCACATTTTTCGCATGGAGGCCGAATGCAATATTGAAGCTAATGCAGAAAAATATGAAACAATTATACGTAACATGCTTCAAGACAACAAGTTTGATTTAATAATGTTAGGTATAGGAGTAGACGGTCATATAGCCTCTCTTTTCCCTGGGACAAGCGCTTTGACCGTGCAAGATAAATTTGTAGTTGCAAATTACATACCGCAAAAAAGAGAATACAGAATGACATTTACATATCAATTAATTAATTCAGCTAAAAATATAATCATTTACGTTGTTGGATGTGATAAAAATGACATTATTTCAAAAATTTTTGTAAATCCTTTAAATACACTCCCAGCTACAAAAATTGGAACGAATTCTAATAAAGCTTTATGGATCATTGACGATAGCGCTAGCAAAAATAATTTTTTATAATGTCTATGTGTTCGTTTATGAAATTGATTAGTATTTCAAAATCAAATGGAAGGAATTTTGGTATATCATCACCTAAATAGTAAGCTACAGAATTGCCTGATAAATAGTTTCGACGTTTATGTAATATTGTTTTAAGATTTAATTCAAAGTCATCTAAACTATAGTTGTATTGCTTATTAAACCCACCAACTTCTTCGTAAAGTTTTTTGCTTATCATCATAAAATCTCTCGATGAGCCTGCAATATCTTTAATTATTTTGTTCTGATATTTGTATGCAGATTTAAATCCATGAAAACCAATCCCAAGTTCAAAGTCATCCTCCACATGCGTAGAAAATAAATGTAATCCAAAGTGTCTAACCATATTATTTTTATTGTGCATTCTTATTCCAATCGTGCCACACTTATCTTTATCACTTAAATATACGTTAACCATACGAGATATTGCATCGTTCAATAGAATAATTTCTGGATCACAAAATAATAGAAGTTCTGTATCGTTTGTTATGTTATCTTTAACTATTTCATTGTATATTTCTGGTATGTGTTCATTATTTATTTCGAATAATCTGGTATTTTCATGTTTAAAAATAAAATCTTTAATATCTTGTAAATTATTTGCATCAGATCCTAAATCTATAATGATTATCTCAAGATTATTATAATTGCTTTTTTCGTATATTGATTCCAATGATGATGCTAATTCAACTGGTTTATTCTTATTTGCAATTATTAATGTCACTTTTGGTTGGTTCTCTATTTTTATTTTTCCTTTATCCAATATTATAGTTGGAGTTATGTGAATTGGCAGTTCTTTGTTGTTGTTTATAAAGTGTTTTCTATTGTTAATCCAACAATTATCTTTTTCATTAAATGTTAATTTAACAATCTTTAAATCAAATATTACACCAATTTTTCCACCATTTTTGATATTTTCCAGGCAAAAATCTATCTCATAAAACGAGTCTCCATTGTAATTTGTATCAAAATTTTTTTTAATTCTATCCCTATTAACTATAAATAGACTGTCGTCTACTGCAGCAACTTGAATGATTTTTCCAGAAAAAATACCAGAAAATGCGTTTTCGTTTTTAGAATCGTAAGATTCATACCATATCCTGCCAACTAAAGATTCTTCATTCTCCCAAACAAGACCTGATAATGGTATTGTTATCGACCCAACTATACCTAAAATTGAATAATCGTAGCATTCAAAATAATTTACTACTTTAACCCCCCAATTTTTTGAATGTATCTCAATATCGTCTCTTAAAAATACTATGATATTGTGTTTAGCTTTTTTAAGTGCTTTATTGTAAGCTTGAGAAAAGTTTTTTTCTGAAAAGTGGAGAAATTCACAATCATCAAATCCACAAGAAGTTTTTATGTCGCATTCAAATGCATCATCCTTATTATGTGAAACATAAACAAACGTTATCATAATTACCCTACATAAGTCTAATCTAAATTTTTTAAAGCTAAAAGTGGATAATTTTTTACATCGCCATCGCAATATTTATTAATAAGTTTTCCGTCAGGGCTAATTAGTACAGAAATTGACTTAGTCTCAAACCATCCGTTAGCGCCATACAAACCAATAACTTCTTTATCTGGGTCTGACAATAAATCGTATGTTAATTTAGATTTTTCATGAAACAGCTGGTGTGTTTTAAGAAAATCATTGCTTATACCATATATAACAACATTTTTTTGTTTTAATGGTTGATACATTCTTTCGAAAAATTTAACGTCTCTTATGCCAAATGGGGTAAAATCTCTTCCATAAAAAAATAGCAAAACAAATTGCCCTCTATGCTCTCTTAAAGAATGCGGGAAACCATTTTGGTCGTAAAGTACAAAATTAGGTGCCTCATCACCAATATTTATGGCGTTAATATTAGTAAATAAAAATACAGCAAAAATAACAAAAGAAAAATAATTCATAATTTTCATCTTTCTTCGTTATGATATATTGATTACTGTACAATAGCAATTAAAAATTGTATTATTTTAGCAAGGACTCCCTCTCTTTCTCCAATTGACTAATCTCGTTATTTATTACTGAAACCAATTTATCGTAATCGTCAGATTCTTTAAACATACGTCTTGCTTCTGTTTGATAATCTTGATATTGCAACACTCTTGCTCTATTACGATTACGAACTGACTTTGCTTCATAATAGTTTTTCATTTCTGTAAGAAATTTAATTTGTTCGTTTAAGTATTCTAATCTATTTTGTTTTGCATTGACATTACTAAACGATGATACTTTATTAAGAATGTACTCTACGCCAGCAAACCCTTTTATTGGTAAAATCAACGATGATAACGATATGGCCATACAATAAATTATTTTTCTCATTTTTCCCTTAACTTTTCTATTTCTTGTAGATGGTAATCAATTTTTTTAAAATATTGCATTTTTCTATTATTAGAACGTCTGACATTATTCATGTCACGACTACTAAGTGATTTGTATATAGATTGATCTTCAAGCACTATTGAGTATCTATATTTTTTTATTTGATTTTTGTGGTACTCTGCTTGTTGGTAAATAGTACTTTCATAAATTCCACCAATTTTTTTTAGCTTAGAATCGCTATCTGTGGAGCAAGAACTAATTCCTAATACACTAATAATAAACAATAATGTTATTGATATTTTTTTATTTAATTTCATATTAATCTCCAACTATATGAAATGCATATACGCAATAAAAACATCAAGAAATAAATGTTATTTTTGTGTTAATATCTGTATGTTCATGATAAATAAAATATTACTATTAATTATGTTGCTTACTCAGCCATTGGCGTCACTCTCTATAAAAGATTACTTAAAAAATGGCAAGCCAGGAGATTTTATTGTTGTAGAACAAAATAAATCACTGAATCTCATACGAATAGATTCCCTCAAAGGAAGTATTCTAATATTAGAAGAAATTTTGCTTACGAAAAACAAAAAGCAAAAAAATTCTTTTGCATGGGAAAATTTTTTTTTAAATAATTCAGAAGCCTGCACATCTTGGAATAAAATAACAATCGATATGAAAAATGATGAAATATTAGGATGTTATTCTGTTACTAAAAATGTCAACATTTCATTAAATAAAGAAGATTCTTTTCTTATCTCATTGTTATCATCTCAATTACACCAGGTATTAGATGAAAATCGCAAAAAAATAGGTCAAATTCCATCTGATGGTGTAGATACAAGAAAAAACTGGAATCCACCACTAATATTCGATGGAAAAAAAATTATCGGAGGATGTTTTGATGTTTTCACTATTAATTTTACAAAAAATGATTCATTATTGTCGAATAAACATTTGGAGATATATTTTAATAAAGATGACAAATCTTTCCCATTTCCATATTGGATACAGATAACCGATGATTTAAATTTATCGCTCAAAATAAAAATTTGCGATTCTGGGAGAAATCTAAAATTATCAAAATAAAATTTAATAACTATGTTAATATGATTGCAAATAAATATGACAACTTCTACCATTAAATATCTATGAAATTATACTCATTATATAAATCAAAATCTATACTAAACAGTAATTGGAAGATATTCCGTAAAAATCAAAAAAAATTTTCCGAAGATGTATTAGATAAAATTAAATCTAAAATTTTAGAATTAGAAAGAGCTATATCAGATAAAGATAGAGAAAAATCAGATTTTATCTCAAAAGAGCTTGAGCAATTATCGTCTATTCATTTTAAGAAAAGTAAATTTGAAAAAATTTATGAAAATTTTTTTTCATTAATTTTCGCATTATGTATTGCAGTATTAATTCGTCAAGTTGCATTTGAGTTATTTGAAATTCCATCAGGATCAATGAGACCTACGTTTAAGGAGCAAGACAGATTAGTCGTCTCAAAGACCCAATTCGGTATAAATATTCCTTTAACAACGTCGCACATTTTGTTTAATCATGAAAATGTCAAACGCATGGGTGTTACCATCTTTACTGGAGAAAATATGGATATCGCTAATGTAAAGACGCGATATTTTTATTTATTTCCTGGATATAAACAATTTATTAAAAGAATGGTAGGTCTTCCTGGCGATATGCTATATTTTTATGGTGGAAAAATATATGGAATAGATAAAAATGGAAATAACATAACCACTCAACTTCAGCTAGATGAATTAAATTACATAGAACATATACCATTTATTAATATTGAAGGAAAGGTAAGAGCTCAATCATCTAAAACAAACGATGTGTTTTCGCCTGTTACATTATACCAAATGAATATTCCAGTTGCAAAATTATATTCATCTTCTAAAAAAGATGTCCATTATGAAATGTTATCTGATAATGCAACAGATTTATATGAACTTTGGGGGATAGAAAATTATGCAAATGCAAGACTTATAAAAAGAAATACGTTAGAACATAAGGATGTTATACATCAATTGCCAGTTAGCGAATTTTATTTGGAGTTAACTCATCATCCATCTATTTCTAAAGCGAAACTTAGTCGCGATTTTTATTTTAGAATGCGACCTATTGCTCATTTAGAAAAATCTTATATTCCACTAAATGAAAGTCACTTACAAAAAATATGGGACAATATTTATACTGGACGCTTTATAATTGAAAATGGTTATTTTAGACGATATGGAGTCTCTGCTAAAGATGCTCAAAACACTCATTTCATTCCTAAGTTAAAAGGTGATATTCCAAATGGAACTTATGAGTTTTATAATGGTAAGTTGTGTAAAATAAAATCACAGGGTGTTACAGAAAATTTACCAAAAGATCATCCATTAGCAAAATTTGATAAAAATCATCTTTTTGCACTTTATAATAGTGGAATAGAATGCGACGATAGATTTATTCCATCATATAATGATAACACTATTTTACCGTCGCGATATGCATATTTTAGTGGCGGAGACCTATATTTGATGGGGGCGCCAATTATCACTCACGATGATCCAGTACTTCAACAATTTATATTATCTGAATTAACATTAAAGGTTAATTCTAACGATACATACCATCCATTCATCGATTTAGGTCCACCGTTAAACAAAGATGGATCGTTAAATGTAGAAAAAATAAAGAAATACGGGATCTTGATACCAGAAAAACAATATTTAGTCCTTGGCGATAACCATGCAATGAGCGCAGATAGCAGGGATTTTGGGTTCGTACCAGAAAATAACCTTCGAGGTGTACCATTACTAATGTTTTGGGCTCCAGGGGGCCGTTTTGGATTTGCAAATAATTTGATCTACCCATTTTTTACAGTTACCAACATATTAATCTGGGGAACGCTAATCATAATAATTGGATTATGGTATTATGTTAATAGCAGAAAAAAACGGATATTTTAAATTTTAATTATTTGAATTGTTGATATATTTCCATTTATATCTATTTCTTCGCCATTTTGACATTTTTCAAAATTTATGTTTTTAGCCAAAACCTCACCTTGTATGTAATCAACAAATAATATAATAGATTCTCTCACTTTATCCGTAGTATCAATAGAGATTATTATCCTATCTGTAATTTCGTAACAATTGTTTTTTCTAATCGAGTTAATTTTATTAACTATCTCGCGAGCTATCCCCTCTTTCTCAAGTTCAGGAGTTATGTTTGTATCTAATACAAATGTAATATTGTTGGAAGAGAGAGCTATTAAATTTTCTTTTACCTCTCTTTCTATTAAAACATCTTCTTCTGATAGCGATATAACCTCTTCACCAACAACTATATTTATAGTCTCTCCCATTTTCATTGCATAAAGAATAGATTGGTCTAACAATTCAATCTCCACCCTTACTTTATCCATCAATTTACCAACTCTCTTTCCAAGAACTTTATAGTTTGGTTTTGGTTTATATTTAATAAATTTAAACTCATCTAAATTAAACGTTATATCTTTTACATTGAGCTCATCTTTTATTAAATCTTGCTGACTTCTAAGAGACAATAAAATATCATTGTCGTCACATGCTATGTAAGCATGTGCTAATGGTTGTCTTACCTTAATATGATGTTCTTTACGTAAACTATGCCCTATATTAACAACTACCTTTGTGTATTTCATCTCTTTTTCCAGTTGCAAATCAATTGCATCCTTATTCTCAATTGGAAAATTACATAAATGGACTGATATTTCGTCGCTATCAATTTTTAATTCTTGATATATTGTTTCGCTTATAAACGGTATAAATGGAGCACTTATTTTAGATAAAGTGATTAAAACTACATATAAAGTTTCAAACGCCTCTCTTCTGTCGCTATTATCATTATCACTCCAAAATCTAGATCTGTTTCGTCTTATATACCAATTAGTTATATTATCGATAAATTCTATAAATGGTTCAACTGCTCTATCTAATCGATATAAATTCATTCCATTTTCAACGTCTTTCATCAAGCTTTGCAATAATGATAATGCCCATCTATCTATATCTGCGCTAGGCTGTGCAAAACTTTTTTTTAATGGTATCCAACTATAAATCTTTGCATATGTTGATAGAAAAACATAGCTATTCCACAATGGAATTAATATTTTTTTTAAAACTCCATCGACTCCATTTTCAGAAAAGCTTATATCGTCACCGTGTACAACTTGGCTATTTAAAAAATATAGACGAATTGCATCGCTACCATATTTATCTATTACATTTGTTGGCTCAGGATAATTTTTAAGTCGTTTAGACATTTTTTGCCCATCTTCGGCTAAAACTATTCCATTTACAATTACGTTTTTAAAAGCAGGTTTATTAAAAAGTGCAGTTGAAAGTACATTTAATGTGTAAAACCAACCTCTAGTCTGATCAAGCCCCTCTGCAATAAAATCGGCAGGAAAATTTTTTAATGTATCTTCTTTGTTTTCAAATGGATAATGATTTTGTCCGTACGGCATAGATCCAGACTCAAACCAACAGTCGAAAACTTCATCAACTCTTTTGTATATTTTACCGTTAGACTCTATCTGAAGGTGATCTATAAAATGTCTATGTAAATCTTGTATCTTTTCACCTGTCATTTTTTCCAATTGAGTAATGCTAGAAATAATCAATATGTCACCACATTCTGAACGCCAGACTGGTAAAGGTGTCCCCCAGTATCTATTTCTACTTATCGCCCAATCTCTTGCATTTTCTAACCATTTACCAAATCTACCATTTTTTATATGATTTGGAACCCAATTAATTAGTTCATTGTTAGTTATTATCTTATCTTTAATTTTTTCCACAGAGACAAACCACGTTGATACAGCCCTGTAAATTAATGGAACGTCTGTACGCCAACAAAATGGATATCTGTGTGACAATGTTGAAGATTTAAATACCTTGCCATCATTCTTTAAAGTTCGTATGATCGCTTTATCAGCATCTTTTACAAACAACCCTTTAAATTCACTAACTTCATCTGTAAAATTACAATGTTTATCTATAGGGCATACAATATCAATGTTAGCCTTTTTACACAGAAAAAAATCGTCTTCACCAAAAGCTGGGGCGATATGAACAATACCAGTTCCATCGTCTGTATTTACAAAATCACCATCTAATATATGAAATGCACCTTTATGATTTGTGAAATATTGAAAAATAGGCTCGTAACTACGCCCTATCATTTGATCGCCAAGAAAAACAGATATTAATTCGTACTCCCCTTCTTTAAAATATTTATTTAACTGATTTTCTGCTAATATATAAATTTCTCCGTTTTCAACAGATCTTAATCTTACGTACGTTATACATTTGCCAATAGCTAATGCTAAGTTTGACGGTAACGTCCAAGGTGTAGTTGTCCAAACAAGCATATATGCGTCGTCATCAATTAATTTAAATTTTACAATTAGAGATGGGTCATCTACCGTTTTATAATTAAGGTTTGCCTCAAAATTAGAAATTGGAGTACCTAGCCTAGGAGAGTAGTGCATTACCTTAAATCCTTCATATATAAGACCTAAAGACCATAATTTACCAAACACCCACCAAACAGATTCCATAAAAAATAAATCCATAGTTAAGTATGTTTTGTCAAATTCAACCCACCTTCCAATTCTTAAGATAGTTTTCTTCCACTCTTGCGTATATCTTTGCACTATCGCACGACAATCTTCATTAAATTTACCTATTCCATATTCTTCTATAGCTGTTGCGGTAGACAAATTGTGAGATTTTTCGATTTCGTTTTCCACTGGAAGGCCATGACAGTCCCATCCGAATCTCCTTGGAACATAATACCCTTTCATTGTTTTATAACGTGCAACAACATCCTTTATTGTAGATGTTAATAGGTGTCCATAGTGAGGTAATCCGGTGGCAAATGGAGGTCCGTCATAAAATGAAAAAATTTTATTATTTTTTCTATTTTCGATAGATTTTTTAAAAATTTCATTTTTTTCCCAAAAATCAAGTATTTTTTCCTCTTTTCCTGGAAAACTCTCTTTATCTTTTTCAAACATAATCAAAAGCTCTCTACAATAGTTATAGTTAATGTGCAGTTTAACATAAAAAATGTAATTTTTAATACTATAAAAATTGTTCTTATGATATATTCATATATGGGGGTGAATAGGTTTCGACACGATCGCACCTGCAATATATGGCATGCGGAGGATATCGGTTGGCCTCCTAAAAAATCCGGTAAAACAAAAATTGTCAACAGACAAAAAAGAAGCAAAGTAGTATCTCTTTTCGAAGAGCCAACTGCTGAGTTTGCAATTGCAGCTTAATTAATTAACGTTATTTAAACTGCCGATGGTATTAGAGTTGGACCAGGGAGTCTAATTCCGTCGTCATTTTTCCTGGTATGAGAAACTTGAATACACCTTTTATAGGGCTTTCTCGAGATTATTAATGGTGATCAACCCCAAGTGGGGTGCCTTGCAGCAAGGTTGATCTATTACAAGGTAATAAGCATGTAGTCATTATTTCGGACCGACCGAGGACGAGAGTTCAATTCTCTCCACCTCCAATCAAAATTAAGGCTTCAGTTTTACGACTGAAGCCTTTTGTTTTTAGTGACATACAACACGAAATTCACACACAAAAATTCAGTTGCGTAAACTCCAATTACGCAGTATTTACGCACTAGACTGGATGAAACTGCAGTAAAAACTCTTTAGTTTTCAGCTCTTTCCTGCTATATTTTTGTGAAGTCTACAGCAGTGATAATCAGACAATAGGCTGCATAGAAGTCAGCCAATAAGCTGTTGGTCAAACGGAAGTTAGCGATTGCTTGTTATAATAAGAGATTTTTTCTTCGAGCTTTCCTACTTGATGTGCTTTTACAAGTTGAGTTAACAAGGCGACAGCCGAAATAAATAGTACTGACTGATTTTGTATAATAGCCTCGCGCCCTAAAGCAACAGCTAGATGTGTTTTTCCTACCCCAGGCGGATCCAAAAGCAGCGGAGTGTCACCATGTGAAATCCAGCGACACATCCCGATCTCCTTAATTTGATTTGGATCTACAGAAGGTTGTGATGTGTAATCAAATTGTTCTAACGTCTGTATGATAATTGCAGCAAAGCATACCACCTTTTGTTAATCTGCCATGTCCGTAGGACTAGCAGCCGATGGGTCAATTTGGTTTTGTAACTTTATCAACAGGTAATGTAACCAAAAAGATGGAAATTGTCAAGCCTCTAATATCTCTCATCTGCCATAAGCAGGCATTTGGAGAAGAAAAAGGCGAATTTTCTCCCATTGAAAAGTTCTGAATGCGTCTCTCCACCTCCAAAATACCAAAGGCTTCGGGTAACCGAGACTTTTTTTATTTGTAATCACTTTTCTCGCAATTTTGGCAAACTGGATAAGCAGCCAAGTTGTCAGTTCGATGAGCAAATACGAAAGTCAGATATTCCGAGCTAGAGAAAATCTCTTCGAGGCTCTGCTTACGAAGATTACCAAAGGGAATTGTCGCATTAAAATCATAACAGCAGGGAATCACATTCAAATCCCAAGTAATGTTTAAGATGTTCTCCCTCTTCCCAGAGATAACAGAACACATTCGTTCTGTGTTGGGAAGGTTATAATTCCTTCCATCGCTATAATTATGGACATAGGATCATTCTCCAATGTTAAATCCAAGTTTCTGTACTCATCGGCAAAACTCAATTTTTTCTGGAGGTTCCGCGACAGGTAAAGTAGAGGAAAGAGAGGAAGATGGGATTTTAATAGTTGCGGTGAATTTGGGAAAACGCTTCATCGCTTCGCTCAAAAGCTGTAGATTTCGTTTTACTAGCTCAAATCCATTGTACCCATGGATTGTTTTGTAGTCATCTACAGTAAACCCATATAAAACTGATCATTATCCCACCAAGACCTGCTTCAAGCAGCTTTGCAAAGTAATCCTCTGCAACCCGAACGCTTAAAGTAGAAATAATAAATCCTAACGAAGAAGAGCTTTTCTTCTTCAGTTCTTGGACTTTTGGAACAAGCTGTCGATCGAGAAGAGGTTCTCCAAACCCATGCAAATGAAAAATTCCGCTAAACTGACCAATTCTCTCCAATATAAGGGAAAAATCTCCTAAAGACATAAAGCCAATCCGACGCGTTTGACTCTCACGCGGACACATGACGCATTTGTAACCGCAGGAATTGGTATTTTCAATATGAATTTCTTGGAAAAGTAGAACGAACATAAGCATTTTTTATCATAGAAAAAGCTACCAAACTTTTCAATCGAAAAGTTCTAAATACGTCTTTCCACCTCCAATTGGTTGAATAATCGCGGTATCTAATCATACACGAAACATGCTAAACTTCGGCACCATGGCATTACCCAATCCGCCAGCAGGCATCCAGCATTTCCCAAACCTAATCAAAGGCGGTTATACTTATGTAGATAAGACTCGCTACTTGTATAGTTGATTAAATTTTATTTTTCTCCTCGCATACTTTGATAAATACGTAGTCAATGGCTTCTGAAAGCTTAGAAAAGTCTTCAATGCAATTCTTCACCATTCTCTTAAAATTTGCCCA